>JANMEV010000216.1:0-43371 GCA_031377305.1 Planctomycetota bacterium
GTCTTGACAGTAAGTCCTGACAGTGTCTAAAGTTGGGGCTGTTTCAAAGGACTCGGCACTGCGTTTTATTCTTACTCGGGAGGCTCACATCGTGACCAAAAAGGAGATCGTAAAAGCGATTTCAGATGAGTTAGGTTTGACGCAGCTCCGGACGAAAGAAATCGTCCAAAAGACGTTTGATGCCATCGTGGAAACATTAGTGGAAGACCGAAGAATCGAACTTCGAAATTTCGGAGTCTTCGAAGTGAAAATGCGAGCCGCTCGAAAGGCTCGCAATCCTCGCACCGGCGGCCAGGTTGAAGTTCCAGCCAAATTTGTAGTCACTTTCAAACCAGGCAAGGAAATGGAAGCCAAGGTTCGGGAACTGGAGGAACGCGAAGCTGCTCGAAGTCGTGCGGCTGCCGAAGGCTCTTACACTCGCCAATCGGATATCCCGATGAATCGACCTTTCGGCTCATCGAACTCTGCCGAGCGCCTTGACGGGAGCAAATAGTTCCTTCGGTTGAACCGTGTTTTTGTGGACGCACGAACGACTATTCTCTGAGTCGCATTGGATCATGTTTTCAACGTGAAGAGTCCAGACAACGGTCTGAGACTCACGCTGGTGAACATCAAACTGATCTGTCTTCCGAATGCTGTGGAAACCGCGAGTCTCTAACTCAGCGGAAATGCGGGTCCAGGGAAGGACGTTGCGATGAAGATTCGAACTCGACTGATGGCAGGGCTCTTGCTGGCTTGCACCGCATTTTCTGCGGGTTGCGCGGTGCCAATCTGGAATCCGAATCCGGATATCCGAGCACGGCAGCTGATCTATCAGTCAGAAAGCTTGCGACACATTCCGGAAATTTGGGAACGCATCTGGGGTCTGGATCTACCCGATCTTGCCACACCGTATCGTGTTCACGGCGGCGTAATCTAGCCTCTGTTGCCTGCATGGTGCCGAACGGCAAACGCGCACGCACGCTCAGAAGACACGAGCCGCCTGTTTGTGAAAACAGTCAGGGGGCTGCGTGAGTTTCTGCGTTGATTCAGCCGGCGAATGAGAACTCTGCATTCGCCCACGGAGCGGCGAAACTACGCCAGCGACCCGCTCCGTCCGCTCGCATCTCCTCAAAGCAATGTTGGGGCCGAGCACCAAAGTCCGAGCGAAACGCAAACTGCAGGCATGCTCGTTCGACCCGGCCGATGGGAAAAACGTCAACACACAAACACTCGCCTTTCCTCATGTCCAAAGCGACGCTCGAGGATCGACGGGGTTGAGTTCCGCCAGTTGTTCATAGAGCATTCGGGATTCGTCTGACAGATCCTTTGGAACAGCGATCTTCAGTACTACAAACTGGTCGCCGCGCTCTGAGGTTTTGTGATTCTTCACGCCCTTTCCTCGCAGGCGAAGTTTTGCCCCGCTGGATGTTCCAGGCGGGATGGTCATCAGAACGGTGCCTTCCGTCAAAGTTGGAACTTCGATTCTTGCACCCAGGGCCGCTTCGCTGGGAGTCACCGGCACGTCTACGGACAGATTCTGGCCGTCTCGTTTGAACCACGGATGCGAGGCAATGTGAATAACGACGATCAGGTCTCCAGAAGGTCCGCCGCCACCGCCCGGATTTCCCTGACCGGCCAGACGAATGCTCTGTCCATCTTCGATTCCCGCTGGAATCTTAACTGTCAGCCGTTCACTCTTCGAACCGTTTTGTAACGATAGAGAATGTTCGCCACCTTCTACGGCGACAGTGAACGGGATCGTGATTTCTGCCTTTGCATCCTGTCCTTTTTGAGCACGCTGCTGGCCTCGTCTTCCGCCGCCGCCAAACGGACTGCCGCCGCCAAACATGCCTCCGAGAATGTCATCCAGGTCGAATGAGGCTCCACCAGCTCCGCCGCCACCGAACCCCTGAAACGGGTTGCCGCCAGCCGGGGCGCCTCGAACGGCGTGGCCAAACTGGTCGTAGTTGCGCCGTTTTTCTTCATCGCTCAGAACATCGTAGGCTTCGGTAATCTCGGAGAATTTTTTCTCTGCGTCAGGATCCGCCGTGTTGGCATCCGGGTGGAACTTCTTCGCGAGCTTCTTGTAGGCCTTGCGGATTTCGTCCTGCGATGCACTTCGGGGAACACCGAGCACTTCGTAGAAGTCACGTTTTGACATTGCTTTGGCAGATCAACGAGAGAGGATTTGGAAAATCGGACGACTCAAACGGTACGCAGAGTCCCAAAGTCAGCCAATCCAGGCAACCATGCCAATGCACGAGTCTGCCAATTGGACCGATCGCGGCTCATTTAAGTCTCGAACGCAAATCAGATGCCGATTTCCGAAACGCAGTTTTGGACTATCTTCGCCGAGGCGCAAGGGCTGACTCTGAAGCCGCCTCCGAACGCAGCAAGGCACGAAACTCCAGTCTTTGCAAGCACAACACTCGAGATCCGATCGAACGCAACGGAAGTGCCAAGACTGGCAGAATCTGCCGATCCTGACCACCAATGGCGGCATCAACTGGCGAAGGAGCGTCTCGTCCATGTTGGTTTGCAAAAGCACTACGAATTCGCACTCGCGACTCAAGTGCCACCTATGCTAACCTGTTGCCGAACCTTTCGTTTAGCTGGTTCAGTGCTGCTAATTTGTTCTCGAACTTGCCGTGGGGCTAACTGCTGCCAACGAATCTTCGCTGGGGATCAAGGATGATAACCATTTCACAATTTTCAGGGCTCCTCGCAACTGTACTTCTACTGGCGTCAACCGGCGTCGCTGACGAGGGCGTAAAAGACTCCGCGTCTTTCACAAACACACCGCTCCGTGTCGGGATTACGAAAGACGTAAACGCCCCCGATGCGACATCTCAGAAGTTGGCATTTGTCGATGCGTTACCAGCGATCACCAGCGGAGTGTTGTTTGGCGAACGAACGATCGATCACCCAGGAATCAGGCCGGTATTGGCTCACCCATGGCGAAGCCCCGATTCCAGCCTGTTTGCAAAGGACGCTGGAACGGTTCGGGAGGAATCGTGGACGTTAAAGTACAAGTTCCAGACGGGGCAGAAGTTCCGGTACGAGACCCATCAAACGATGACGCTGGACGCCCAAATCGCTGGGCAGGAACGAAGGATCGATGTCTCCGAGCTTATACAACGCCGGCTCTTTACCGTGATTTCCGTCGAGCCCGCCGGCGATGCTCGGCTGGCCATGCAATTTGAATACGTCTGGATGAAAAAGAAAATTGACGATCGCGAACATGTTGAGTTCAACTCGACGATGAAGCTTTCCGATGTCCCCGCGGCGTTTCGCCTGGTTGCTCATGACTTGAAGGGCGTCGCTCCTAAGTATTGGCTGTCACCTCAGGGAGAATCGCTTTACCCAAAGCCCGCTGACGTGATCAAGCCAAAGCCATCAGCCGGCGATGGAACTGCGAGAACTCCAAGCCCCAAGCCACTTGTGGAAGGCCAATCAAGTGAGTCAGGCATTACTCTGATTTCTGGGACGACATCCACGGCGGATAAAAAACAAAAGGCGGAACTCGACCCGGGCACGTTCCTCATGCCGTTGCCGAATCATCCAGTGAAGGTTGGCGATTCGTGGAAGGAAACCGTGACGATCCCGGTGCGACTCACAGCGGAAATTAGTCGCAAGGTGCCGATCCTGCGGACCTACAGGTTGCAATCCGTTGAGAACGGCATCGCGAATATCTCGTTTGGCAGTTCGATTGATACGCCCGTCAAAGGGGCCACTGTGCGAGCACAACTTATTCAGGCAACGCCTCAGGGGGCAATCACGTTCGACATTGAAAAAGGCGTGATGCTTGGTCGCGAAATGCGATACAACGAAAGTGTCGTCGGGGCTACTGGAAGAAACGACCTTCTGTCGTCAGTAGGACTAAACACGGAAGTGCTGCTCAAGCCATCGACAGCCGCACCATCGCCCTGATGCTACTATCCGTAGGATGGGCATTCTTGCCCGTCGGAGCCCCATCAGACGAGAATCCGACTCAGATGGGAGCCCCTGTCGGACAAGTATGTCCAACCTACGAAGATAATGAAAACGAAGCCAAGAGAAAAGGCGATTCACCCAAACACGGATGCATCGCCTTTTTTGTATTCGAGGTCTGCGTTAGCAAACGGCTCAGTTGGCTTCGACTGGAGTAGGCACGATGTTGATTCGGCGACCGTCCCTATCGAACATCACGGTTCCTTCGCACAGAGCAAACAACGTGAAGTCGTTGCCCATGCCAACGTTGCGGCCTGGATGCCACTTGGTGCCAACCTGACGAGCCAGGATGTTTCCAGCAAGAACAGCCTCGCCACCGAATTTTTTAATTCCGCGGCGTTTGGCTTGTGAATCGCGTCCGTTGCGGCTGGACCCCTGTCCCTTCTTATGAGCCATGACTTTTGCTCCAACAGTTCTACGCGTGCCAGCAGTATCCTGCCAACAGCTTTTGTGACCATAAATTGTGATTGAAGTAAGCGACCAAACCGTGGCAGCTCACTGAAACGTCGTTTCGGGGAACGGGGGAGTGTGACAATTCCGCCCCAATTTTCAAGAGTTTGTCGGCGATCCGGGGCGATTCTGCCCGTTTTTCACTGACAAACATGGACTCAGGCTGGAAAAGGCCCATCAAGGAATCGCAAAACCTGCCGAATCTCAGTTTTCCGCGGGAGCGGCTGGGTCGCGACGGGCATTTCGCAGGATCGTATCCAGATCGCGAACCTTCAACTCCACAGGTTTAGATCGGTACCTCCAAAGCGGGTAGCGCGTATCCACTTTGCCATCAGAGTCGGTGTCTGCTTCGTCAAGGAAGCGGAACTCCATCTCATCCTGAAGATATTCATCCCCGGGTCGAGCGAACCTCTGGACGACCACTTTTTCCTCCACAATTCGATTCGCCGAGTCGCCGGAAACGCGGTAGGCATTCGAGAAACCCGACATCGTTACCGAGAGAAAGTCGGGCTTCGGATCAACATTCCGCCAAACCGCAACGCCGTAGAATGCTTTCAATAATGCGTCTTTGTCGTCAACGGCCACTGGGGCACCAATCTCAGAAATGGCCTCGACACTATTCAACAACTTGAGATCGCTGCTTTTGCGACCCATTTCGCGAAGGAAGACAGCGTTCTGAATCTCAATGTTGATTTCATCGGGGTATGACGCGATCACAGTTCCGTTGCGATCTTCTGTTTCCAGCAGGAAACGCGGCATCTGAAGTGGGATCGGCGTGTCAGGGTCCAATGCGTTGGCCGGGTCAAGATCCGGATCAAACAGCTTCTTTTCAAGTTCGGCTTTGTCCTTGCCGGCAAGCTCGGTGTAATCGCGGCGAATCACGCGGTACACGAGGTAGCGGATCAGTTCCTTCTCCAATTTGCCTGTCTTTGGATTCATCAACTCAAGGCGAATTAATCGCATTGGCTTGTACTGAACCTCGGCGATATAGAGTGCTGGGTAGCCCGGTCCCAGTATCGGTTCATCAGGCGACCGATCCTTTCGCGTGCCAAGCATTTCGTCCACAGACATCGCGATCGACGATGTTCGAGCAAACCCTTCCGTGAGGGGGGCTCGCACAACCTGAGCATCAGCGGACGGCAATGTAGCGAAAAACGCCAGGACCGCGCCGGCAGCGAAAAACCGGTTCGAAACTAAGACTCGCGCCATGGAGGCTAACCTTCAGTGGAATTCAAACTCGCACAAACCGAGCATAATCGACCGCATCGAGCGGCAAAGCCCGGCCGCTTGAAAACGCTAAATCCTTCTTAGGAAGGTCTTTACGTAAATTCCACGGTCGATCGATGCGCGCGGGCAGTCGCCCGGATGATTTCCCTCAACACTTTGGATGTTATCGGCGGACATGTACATCAGTTTTTGGCCGCATCTGGTGTTTTATGGCAATTGTTCGCAGCAATTGCGGCCTTCGCAACATCGTCCAGTCTAGATATCCACCCGCCGGGCACGTTCTTCGACTTGCTCCAAGCTGAAAAACGCTCCTTCACCGGCTCCTGGGCAGGTGTCGCAGACTCGTTTCCACGCTGCCGGGCTTTCCAAGTGCGAGTTCCAGAACGGCCATGTGCGGCACTGAGTCGGACGGGCACGGTAGACCGTGCACTTTCGTCCTTTAGGATCGAAAAACGTACAGTCGCCGTTTGCGAATTCGGTCAGTGACACGCGACCCCGGACGATTCGAGTGTGGAAAAGGCGAATTTCGCCAATGGGTTTATCGAGATACTCGGCGATCTCGCGGAGTTCTTCGTCAGTCGTCCAAACGACCCCCGGCGCGCCTGTGCAGCAGTCGCCACATTGGGTGCAGGTGAACTGGAGCCCATCTTTGTACCACGGACCGGCTTTCTCGTCTGAATTGGCTGTCGGCACTTCTGACACTGGGCACCCTTTGAATTCCTGAAGTCGAACGTGACACGTCAGCTTAAGACGAAAATCGCCGGATTCCACGCGGGAACGGTATTCCACCAATCAGAATGTCAGCACCGGGAACTACCTGGCCGCCGCCTCAGGCGTTTCAAATGCCACTTCGTTTCCGGTTTCCTGAGTGATCGTGCGGTCTCGCATCATCGCAATTCGGCCCGTGCGAACCATTTCGAGAATCCCAAATTCACGCATCCGATCGATGAACGCTTCGATTTTGTTCTCATCGCCGGAAATCTCGATCATCACATGAGAGGCGCTCACATCGACGATTCGGCCCCGGAAGATGTCAACCAGTTCGCGAATCTCGCCACGGCGTCCATTCTCTGTGCTGACCTTGATCAGCATCAGGTCTCGCTCTACGAAATCGGCACCTGAAAAGTCCTGAACGCGAACAACCGTAACGATTTTTTCCAGCTGTTTTCGGACCTGGTGCAGCTTCTTTTCGTCTTCATTGACGACAAACGTAATTCGCGACAATTCGGGATTTTCAGTCGCTCCCACCGCAAGACTGTCAATGTTGTAAGCACGGGACGCCAGCATCCCGGAAATGTGAGCGAGTACGCCTGGCTGGTTCATTACGAGTGCGGAGAGAACGTGTTTCATGGGAAATTCTTGTCAGACAACGTTTCGAAGAATGGACTAGACGACCAGGATTTGAAGGGTTTCAGTACTTTATTGGGAACAGAACCAGCACGCGATTCCTCGGCGAGAATGCCAAGTTGGGAGTAGCGTGTCAGCGAAAACAAGCGGTGGGAGTTTACGGTTCCAATCCTCTATGGGCAATGTAGGAATCACTTTCGCCCGAATTCCCGAACGGAATCCGTGACCCAAAACCGCAAAATTGGTTCGCGAAGGGCCGAACATCCCGCTTTTGATGGCGTCCGCTTAGATTGCTTGATTGTTTCCTTCCTCCAGAGTCGGCTTCTCGACGGTCAGCCGCGAACAGGAAATCGGCAAGTTTGGCCGTTCAAAACACATGTTGTGTCAAAACCGCCGGACAGCTAGAGTCCGGAGCGGAATGGTGAATTTGGAGAACCGGGTGATCTTTCTACCCGCGTTTCCGTCGCCGGCGCGTTCACGGATGGATGCGTTCAAAGCAGTGCATAAACCACGGACGGTGTGCCCATGATGACAACACAATGCTCAAGCACAGCAAACTCCATCACTGAAGTCCTGTTGGCAGGTGATGCAGTGTTGAATTTGACTCAACAACCGCTCAACACGATCTCAGGGACAGTTTTTGTCGTCGCAAACGCGGACAAACTGACCTGCAGCAAGGCTCCAACATCCGTGATTTGGAATCATTCGCTGGCATTTTCATTGCCACAGATTGTGTCTGCGGCAGTGGCTCGTCTGGTGATTGTCTCTGAAGAAAATTGCAGCGATGCCGAATTCGTTGCCCGAGAACTGGCAACTCGATCCATTCCTCATTTGCACTGCACGCTGGTCAACACATGCGAAGCGGACGCGTTCATGGATGAAGAGGATACCGAAGCTGTCACTGAACGTCTGCGGCAGCTGGGTTACATCTAGGAGGTCTCTGTTGGATCTGCGTCTTCTTTTATTCCATGGCGCCTCGCAGGAATAAGAGCTCAGGAAGGAGGCCATGATGATGAAAATGTTTATGTTGGGAATTGACGGACTGCCTCGCTGGATGTGGCAGCAGTTCGCAGACTCCGGCGTCATGCCGCACAGTGCGAAGCTGTTGAAGACCGGGACCCTGGTTCCGATGAAATCCGCATTGCCGGAAGTTTCGTCGGCAGCATGGGCGTCGATTGTGACCGGAGAAAACTCAGGTGGTCACAATGTCTTCGGCTTCACCGATCTGATGGATGGCAGCTACACGCTGGGGTTCACCTCATCGCGGACCTTTCGAGCTAAACCTTTCTGGGCTCGCGAAGGTGCTGGCCGAAATCTGATCATGAACGTGCCTCAAACCTATCCCGCTCAGCCGATGGACGGCATGCTGGTTTCGGGTTTCGTCGCCCTTGATTTGAAGCGAGCAGTGCATCCGCCTGAACAACTGCCGTGGCTGGAGAGCATCGGTTACGCGGTTGATGCAGACATGTCACTGGTGGAAAAGGGCAAGCAAAGATTTGTCGATGAGCTGCATCGAGTAATGGCAGCTCGTTGCCAGGCATTGCATCACCATTGGGATCGCGAACCGTGGCAGAACATCATGTTTGTGTTCACCGGCACCGATCGACTGAATCACTATCTCTGGGAAGACTACGAAGACACTTCGTCGCCGTTCCATCAGACGTTTCTGGACTATTATCACGAAGTCGACAAGCAGATCGGGCTGATGCTCGAACGACTCGATGATCGAACGACACTTGCGGCTGTCTCGGACCACGGATTCGCTCGCCAGCGAGTCAGCGTGAACCTGAATTATCTCCTGGCCGACGGCGGCTTCCTGAAGTTGAAGGAGTCTCCTCGCCCGTCGTATATCGACATGTTGCCCGAGACAAAAGCCTTTGCGATGGATCCCGGCCGTATCTATCTGCATCGCCAGGGGCGCTATCCGGGTGGAACAGTCACGGCCGATGAAGCGGAATCGTTGATGCAGTCTTTGACGACCCATTTTCTGAATGCGACGGTTGATGGTCAGCCAATCGCTACCGAAGTGATTCGAGGAAAGGACGCGTACAGCGGTCCGTTCGCTCACCGAGCCCCCGATCTTATCATCATGGCCGCGAAGGACGTGGCATTGTCCGGCCGAGTGAATCTGTCAACTCTGATCGAGCCGACAGCGATCAATGGAAAACACACCTATGAAGAATCCTCTTTCTTCGTTCGAGGTGAACACCTTGGCCGAATCCCGGCTGACATGAAAGTCGAAAACGTCCTGGACGTCGTCATGCCAGTGCGTCAGGAAATGAAGAAGGCGGCGTGAGGAGAGTTTTGAACGCAGAGGTAGCGGAGGAACACAGGGAGGAGTCGCGTGGAGCTGAATAGAATCAGCGGGATCATTGTCGATGCCTCAATCAAGGTGCATTCGGCGCTTGGACCAGGATTACTGGAGTCGGTCTACCAGAAGTGCCTTGCCTTTGAGTTGCGAAAACGAGGATTGGTGATCGATGTGGAAGTCCCCTTGCCTGTCATTTACGAAAGCATTGAAATTGAAGTCGGCTATCGTCTGGATTTGCTTGTTGAACATGAAGTTGTTGTTGAAGTGAAATCTGTGACAGGGATCATCCCGTTAAATAAGGCTCAATTGCTTTCATATCTGCGGCTTGGACAGAAGCGACTTGGCCTTCTTTTGAATTTTAATGTGGAACACATGAAGGATGGCATCTCAAGAATAGTGAACAATTTCTAAACCGTTTCTTTGCGTCCCCCTCCGGAGTGTTTGCATTTTCCTCCATTTTCCTCCGCGACCTCTGCGTTGAAATAACTTTCGGTGAGACATGAATCAACCTTGTCATAATGCCAATCAGACCTGCTGGAGTTGTCCGGCTGTGGAGTTTAAGGGCCACGTTGACTTTCGCGCATGCGGACAGGCGGCGTTTCGGAAGGCGGCTCAGGGGCAGCTTGTTGTGGAATGCAAGCGGCGGCCCGAGATCGGCTACTTTGATCCCATGTCGATCACGTTCGAATCGTGTTCCGAGTGGAAGAAGACTGACAGTGGTTACATTCTTGAAGGCATGCGCGTCCTGATCCTTGGCATGGATGGATATCTCGGCTGGCCACTGGCACTGAAGCTTGCAAAACTCGGCTGCAAAGTCTACGGCATCGACAATATGCTGCGACGCAAGCTGGTGGAAGAACGCGGGGCTCAGTCGATCACCCCAATTCAGTCGATGGAAGATCGGATCAAGGCGGCCAACGAACATCTCGGAGTCGACATCGACTTCCGCGAAATTGACCTCATGGACCGCGATGCACTCTTTGCGTACATCAAGGAAGTGCAGCCCGAGTCCATCGTGCAGTTCGCTGAAATCCCGAGTGCTCCCTACAGCATGGCCTCGGTTGATAAGGCCGTGGCGACGATTCAGAACAATGTCGTCGGAACCCTGGGTCTGCTTTTCGGTGTGCGAGATCACGCTCCCGACGCGTCAATTATCAAGCTTGGGACGATGGGCGAATATGGCAGCCCGCTGACCGGTCGGCCACTCTTCGAAGGCCTGTTCCCAGGCGACGCTGTACTGCAGTATCAGGGTAAGGAATGGAGTCTCGGCGGCGAACTGACGCCTCGCGATCCGGTCAGTTTCTATCACGTAAGCAAAGTGCAGGGCACGTACAGTGTCTATGAGGCCTGCAAATACTGGTGGCTGAGAAGTTACGACGTGATGCAGGGAGTAATCTACGGGAATTACTCGGAGGAGCTTCTCGCACATGCCGACTTGAACACTCGGTTTGATATCGACGAATGGTGGGGCACTGTTGTCAATCGATTCGTCGCTCAGGCAGTGATCGGCATGCCTTTGACGATCTACGGCAGCGGCAATCAAATGCGAGGCTACATCACTTTGCGAGATGCCATGCAGTGCATCACTCGTCTGATCGCCGCTCCGCCGGAACCCGGTCAGTACGATGTTGTCAATCAGGTGACGGATGTCTTCAGCGTCATGCAGATTGCGAAAATGGTCGCTTCCATCGGCCATGAGTTCGGCTTGGATGTGGAAGTGCAGAGAATCGAAAATCCGCGAGTCGAAGCGGAAGAGCATCCCTACGAGGTGATCCACGAAAAGCTGGGAGAACGCTTCGGGTTCAAATCAGAATCAGGCTTTGCCGACGAAGTGCGACATTTGTTCAGGGTGCTCACGCAGCCGGAAGCGAAGGCCAGAATTTTAGCTCAGAAAGACACGCTGTTCCCAAGGACCAAGTGGTCTGGCGAACACGGAAAGCTGGAAGTCCTCGAGACTTGGAAGCCAGCAGCGTAGGGACAAATGACCAATGACTAAGTACCAATGAAAAGTGAATCGCAGGATTTACCACAGAGGACACAGAGAGCACAGAGGAAGCGTTGAAAGGAGATGGGGATGAGTCTACAGGCTGGCAAAGCGTTGACAGGCGTTCTGGCAATAGCCTGAGTGCTAACTCTTATCGTGCCTGCAATCGCTGTCTCACCAGAAACAAAAAAGAAAAAGGCGAATGTTGTTTTTCTGCCGCAGCCGTCGGGGGACGATCCTGACAAAACGCTGCGGGATTTTTCGAACAAATATTGAATGACCTCTCTGCGATTCCCCTCTGTGCTCTTTGTGATCTCCGTGGTTAACCCTGCGATTCATTGAACACTGAAAACTCAGGACCAAGCAACTCCCATGGAAATTCGTGATACTGATTTCGAGGAAATGGTACTCAAATCTGACCGGCCCGTGCTGGTGGATTTTTGGGCTTCGTGGTGTCCGCCGTGCAAGATGATGCAGCCGGTCGTCGACAAGCTGGCGACGAAAGTTGGTGACTGGGCCGACGTGTATTCCATCAATATCGACCGCAGCCCGTCGCTGGCGGGGCAGTATGAAGTTAGCGGCGTTCCGACGTTCATCGCGTTTGCTGGCGGACAGCCGGTTGATCGCAAAACGGGAGCACTCACGGAAGGCCAGATGCTCAGCCTGCTGAAGAAGGCGGAAGAATCAATGCCGCCCGTTTTCGAAGTCGAATCGTCAAACAATGACGACTATGAAGTGGAAGAACGGACCTACATCACCATCGTCTCGGGTCTTCCGCGGTCCGGAACGTCGATGATGATGCGAATGCTGGAAGCAGGTGGCATCCCAGCGCTGACAGACGACCAGCGAACGCCTGATGCCGACAATCCTAACGGATACTACGAGTTCGAAGACGTTAAGAGTATCGAAGACTACAGCTCATGGATCGATCGAGCCCCCGGTCATTCAGTGAAAATGGTCTACAGCCTGCTTAAGCATCTTCCGGCCGACCGCGACTATCGAATTCTCTTCATGCGACGCAACGTTGATGAGATCCTGCAGTCGCAAAAGAAGATGCTGGAACGCAACGGTATTGTGACGGACATCCCTGACGCCACCATGAAGGCCTTATTTGAGCGTGAACTTCGACAGTTCTACTCATGGCTTCCATCGCAGCATCATCTGAATCTTGTGAATATCAGTTACAACGATCTTCTGGCTCAACCGGAAGCAACCATCGCTCAGATTGATCACCATTTTGACGAAACGCTCGACGTAGATGCGATGGCCGCAATGATCGACCCCAGCCTCTACCGTCATCGCGCGGCCTGAACATCGCGTTCACTCTCAGATCTCAACTCTCAAGTTTCCATCTCGAATCTGGACCCTGACTATGTCTTTCTTTTCACACAAAACGGTTCTCGTTACTGGCGGCTGTGGCACAGTGGGGCGTGAGATCGTTCGGCAGTTGCTCGATCATTCGCCAACTGAATTGCGAGTCATCGACAGCAACGAATCGGAGATTTTTTTCCTTGAGCAGGAGTTACTGACACATCAGCGACAGAATCCGCTTCCCAAAATCAGCAGTCACTGTCAGGTGGGCGACATTCGAGACGCCGACAAGCTGATGATGATGTGTGAAGGCGTCGATATCGTTCTGCACACGGCCGCTTTGAAGCACGTCGTCCTTTGTGAACGAGCTCCGTTTGATGCCGTGCAAACAAACATCATGGGCGTCCGTAACGTCATCAACGCTGCTCTTGCGAACAATGTCGAACGAGTGATCTTCACGAGTTCCGACAAAGCCGTGAATCCGACGAACGTGATGGGGACATCCAAGTTGATGGGCGAACGACTCATCACCGCCGCGAACAGCCTGAAGCGCAAACATCGCACGATCTTTAGCTCAACTCGCTTCGGCAATGTACTGGGGTCTCGCGGATCTGTGATTCCAATTTTCGCTCGGCAGATTCAAAACGGCGGTCCAGTGACGCTCACCGACAAACGCATGACTCGCTTTATCATGACACTTCAGGAAAGCTGTCGTCTTGTCCTGGCCGCGGCCGAATTGGCCAAAGGCGGCGAAGTCTTTGTCACTAAAATGCCGGTCATTCAGATTGCTGATCTGGCTCGAGTGATGGTTGACGAACTCGCGGGTGCATACGGATTTGATCCGATGGAAGTGGCCATCACTGAGATTGGTTCGAAGGCTGGCGAGAAGCTTTACGAAGAACTGATGAGCGACGAGGAGACTCGCCGCACCGTTGAGCTGACAGAGATGTTCAGCGTGCTGCCCGCGTTTCGAAACGTCTACGAAGATATCGCCTACGACTACACGGATATCGTCAGAACCTCGGTGGATCAGGCGTACGTGAGTTCTCCGGAAAACTCAATGTCGCGTGAGTCCCTGCAGATGTTCTGCCGGGTCAACGGACTGCTCGATGAATACGTCAAGGCCGCGCCTGCGGCAGAGCGTGAAGTGCCCGTTGTAGTGCCAATGGTTCGGCGAGCGGCATGATTTGTTGAAGCGAGGTATCAGCATTTGGCTGGCGAATCGCATCTTCAGGTGGTCATTGCATGACCCAGATCCGGCAATATTTCATGTCTGTACTCCCATTCAAACGAAGCGGCTTGATCACCGATGCCGTTGGCACCATGGTGCTGCGATTGTTTGGCATTGGACTTGTCTTTGCCACGACGGTCGTCAGCGCGAAGGTTCTGGGACCGGCGGAATTCGGTGCATTCAACGCTGGGCTGTCAATGACGATCGTGCTTGCCAGCATGCTTCCAATGGGAACCGACCGAATTTTGGCTCGGAATGTGGCCGGTGCAAAGACACCTGCTGACGCCGGTTTGGACACAGCTCTCGCTCATCTCAGCAGTTTGATTGCAGCGACGCTGTTGATTGGACTGGGCATACTCTTGTACTGTTTTGCATCCATCGCCATCATCCCCCGATCGTGGCAGCATTCTGCGTTTCTTGCAGCGATTATGGTGGTCCCCGTGACGTTGACGAATCTGCGTCAATGGGTGGCAATTCCCTTGATGGGCACTCGGTTTGCCGTCCTTCCGGAACAGACGCTCGTTCCAATCGCTGTGCTGTCAGCATTTGGCATCGCCTTCGCGCTGGGCATTCGGATGCAGGCGATGTCGGCCGCATGGGTTTATGCAGGCATCGGAACCACGGTTTGGATGGCCTCACTGTTGACGCCGACGATTCGGCAAGCGTATTCCGCGGCGCTGTCGTCTTCTCCTCGTCCGCGGCAAATCGTAAACTATATTCGCAGCGCCTTGCCGTTTGTGAATCTGTCAGTTGGCTGCATTTTACTGCAGCGGTGTCTTCCGTTGATCACGGTGTTGACTTGTGGGTTCTCTGAAACCGGGCAGTTCGTGATTGCTCAGCAACTGTCCGGACTTGCGGCAATACCACTGGGTGTAGCAACACTCGTGATTCTGCCAAGGTGTGTCAGACTCTTTCGAGCTGGACAAACGGAAGCCACATCCGAGTCGATTCGTAACGCGGCGACGCTGACATTTGCGTTGTCGGTCTTCATAGCGTTTGCCACGTGGCTGGCAACGCCGTTGTTGCCGTATCTGTTCGGTGGATCCTATGCTCGTGTTGAACAGATTCTACCGATCCTGCTACTGATGGCGATCGTCGAGTCCGTTTCAGGTCCTTCCATGGCTGTGATGCAGGCGATGAATCTGGAGCACAAACTATCTCGTTCGATAACTGGGTTTGTGCCTCTTCAACTGGGACTGGTCTACGGCTTCAGTCGTCTTCTCGGATTGGAAGGAGCGGCGATTGGGCTGCTGGTCGCTCGTATATTGTGGATCACGATGGTGGTTGGAATCATATTTCGGGCACAGCGAATCGTCTCACTGCCGTCATTGAAGATCCATGGTTCCGAAATTCGTCGGATCCTTCTTTCGGTCCGTGCTGCATAGTCAACGCTCGTTCTTTCATGTCAGCAATTGCGATGGTTGTGGAACGCCATCGAGTATCACTTTTGTCTTCCGAAGCGACCACTGAATCATGTCTACGACACTGATCGCACTTTTTCTTTCGCTGATGGTCTCAGGTGTTTCAAACCTGTATTCGACCTACTTGACCGTGTCCGGAAGCGCACTTTGCTGTGTCATGTTCTTTGTCGCGTGTGTCCTGCGATCGAATTCTCGTTTGCACCTTGTGCTTCTCGTTGCTGCTGTGACCATGTGTCTGCTGTGTCTGATGTCGTCTGAGTCCAACGTTTCGCGCGTCTTCAGCACTGTTGATATTCTGCTTTGCTACGCGGCACTTGTGGGACTGTGTGCGACCACGGAGGACCTTGGGCCATTTTGCCGCCGACTGATGCTTTTCAGTTACTTGATTCCCGTTGCGATCGTCCTTGGTCAGACACTTAGGAATGGTACGATTCAGTCGTGGAAAATTGGTGGTCTCGGGATGTCGCCGAACTATATCGCCGCCCATATCAACATGACCTTGCCACTGCTGGTGGCATATGCTTCAACGGCGAAGCCAGTGATGCGAAACATCATTTGGCTGAGCATCTTATGTGGAGCATTCGCGGTCATCTGCGTCGGTTCTCGCAATGGAATCGGAACGCTGGCCGGGATGATTGTGCTGTTTGGTCTTTTCAATCATAAGCGAACTGCAATCTTCACGGCTGCCGTGATTGTGCTGATTCTGATTTTTGCGGACGAAATCATGCAGAACCAGCACGTCTACCAACTGCTGGCTCGATTCAGGCTTGTTGGCTTCGAAGCAAAAACCACCAGAACGATGATTTGGAGCATATCGTTTCGTTACATTGAGGCTGCACCATGGCTTGGCATAGGTCCAGGCGGATCTGAGAAGGCGCTGACGATCATCGATATTAATCACGCCCATAACAATGTAATCCAGATCGCATTGGAATGCGGGATCCCGGCAGCATTGCTTTACGTGTTTATCAATGCCCGACTCCTGTTGATTCCTGGCCTTGGATTGCTGAGCACAAGAACGGCTTTTCTTGCCAGTCTTCCCGTGGTTGCCTATTTCATGGTTTCGCTCACTGACAACACCATTCACCATCCGGAAACGACTCTGCTGCTGGTTGCCTGCATTCATGAGGCACGTCGCGTCCTGCTTGGGGCCGAACCCGAACAGCAGGCGGTCAGGAGCACGGCTCCCTTGACGCGAGTCGCAAGCCCTTCCACGCCGCCCAAGGTGCCTGCCTTTTCGCGCAGCACTCTCTAACAATAATCATACTTTGCGCGGACAGACTTGAGGCGGGCGGGGGACGTGAGTCCCCTGATTCATCGTGATGGCCCCAATCCCAGGATTGACATTCCCCCGGTCGCGGAAGAAAGACCTCATTTTCACCCGCGAGCGGAACAATTCAATGGACTCTGTGCCCGCTGATCAGGCGTTGACAGGATTTGCAGAAACCGACAGACTTTCAGGCAGGTATCGCCGAAACTCACGGACGAGGCAGTTTCATTCATTCAAAGGACTCAGCGGTCATGGGAAGCATCGCCCGCACGATGAAGCAACAGGTGAAGTTTGCCCTGCATCGCCTGGGCATTCAACAGGATACTCTTGAAGCGATTCGGATCTTTGATCCTAGAAACCGCCGCTTCACAAATGAAAAGACATTTGTCGCCAGCCTAAACGGCATGGAAGTGACGTTCAACACCGACGATCGCTACTCAAACCGCTGGTTCTATCCTCGCTATGCCAACGGTGCGATTCACGAGCAAAAAGTGACGATGATGTTAATCGACGCTTTGCAGAACGCTCGCTGCTTTGTTGACGTGGGCACCAATCTCGGTTGGTACACCTGCATCGCGTCCAAATGTATGCCGAACGGGATCGTCTACGGCTTTGAGATGGACGATCTGAATTTTGGACTCCTTCAGAAGAATCTTCAAGTCAACTGCGCGGCGAACGTTGAGGCCCACCATGCCGCGATTTCGGATTCCGCGGGTACGGTCAGCTACGAGCGAAGTGGCTCCACACCCAGTCCGTTTTTCAGGATGAAGGAAGGTGCTCGGTCAGCGACATCGAAGACTGTGACTGTAAGCTCATTTCCCCTGGATCATTTCTTCGATCAAACGAAAACTCAACCGGACGTCATGAAGATCGACGTGGAAGGTGCTGAGCTGAGCGTGCTCAAGGGCATGACTCGCATTCTTCGCGATCAGAAGCCGAAGCTGTTTCTGGAAATCCATCCCACCTATTTGAAGAGTCAGGCCTCATCGACGGAAGAACTGCTCACTCTGCTCATCGGGTTTGGATACCGAGTGGTCCATATTGAATCAATGCGAGACGACGAGTCTGCGCTGCAGTTGACTCCGCTGAAGGCCGATTCGGTGATCACATCGAACGATATGCTCTATGCGGTTCCTGATTCACTTCGCCTGCATTCCTGAGTGCTTCGTTTTCAGATCTCCCGTTGGCGATGACAGACTCAACCGCGATTGGCTACGCACTCTGCTTCACCGGCGCTCGTTCGTTGAACAAACGGATGTCGCTGTTCATTGAGGGCGTTCTGGCGGCTGGCGGGGCGGTACGAGTGGTCGCATTACCACGAGGAAAATGGTCAACTCAGCGGTTTGAATCATTAAATGCTGACGTGAACGCGAAAACGTGGCAACTGTCGCTGCATTTGAATCCCGATTGTCGGCTGAAAGTGATTTTTTGCTTCCACTGGCTGGTGTTGCCATTGGCTGTGCTGGTTGGGCTGATTCGTCGTGTGCCGGTGATCTATGACGAACATGACCACTACGAATTGAATACTCTGGAAAGTGACGGCGGCGCCGTTCGCCGGTGGTGCAGCAGTCGTCTGATTCGTGTCATTCATCGCACGACGCTGCCTTTCGTTTCGATGGTGACCTGTATTCACCTCGCGAATGATGAACTCAAAAATCACCTTCAGCGATGGCAGCGACGAGTTTTGGAACTGCACAACTACCCCGTCGCCGCGTGGAGCGATGTGGCTGCCAATTTTGCGGACGACGCTCGTCTGTGTTTCGTTTATATGGGAGGCGTCTTTGAAGAAAAGGGTGTCGGCCAGGCTGCCGAGGCATTCCTGAAGCTACCCAACTCGCTTCGCGAAAAATGTGAACTCCACATTTTCGGTGGCGGTAACGAATCGCTGCTTGAGCGACTGCGGCAATCGCCAGAGGTCGTTGTCCACAATAACCAGTCGCCCGAGCAGCTTCGAAGGTTTGCTTCTCAACATCGCTGTTGTGGGCTGGTTCTTTACAACGAACATCGTCGCTATCGGCTTATAGGAACCAATTCGCGCAAGCTCTACGAATACCTTGCACAGGGAATGCCCGTCATCTCCACAAGGGTTGGCGAGCTGCCTCAATTTATCGAGAAGCACAAAGTGGGTCTTCTCATTGAGTCACAGATCAGCGTCGACGAGCTGAGCAGCAGCATGAAGCAGTTCGCGGATTCCGAGAGTCTCTGGAATGAATTCTCGGGTAATGCTCGGCATCTGATGACGCGGCCGGAAATGACCTGGGAGCATGAATGGCAAAAGGTGGTCGATTCAGGGTTCGTTGCCCTATGATTCAGGCCGCCAGTTGTTGAGAAAGACGGCATCGCGAGTTGATCTTGCCGAATTTCGCGTGTTTTGCGAAAACAACGTCGGTTCAAGACATCAATCCATGGCGATCGAACGCAGGACGTTACCGCGCCAGGTCAACTCAGCACGGAAGGACATTGGATGTCCGTAGTACAGGCCCCACAGACCGAACTTCCTCCCAACGAGGTTCTCGATTCCATTCTCGCATCGCGAAGTGTCGTGCTGGCTGACGGAACTTCATCACAGCTTCACTCGGAAACGTCCCGTGAAGAGTGTTCCGTGATGTATCGATTTTTGAAAGCGAACAGGCCGAAGACCGTCATTGAGATCGGGATGGCGTATGGAGTGTCGTCGCTGGCCGTGCTGACAGCGTTGGAAGAGAACAACTTCGGCAAACTGATATCTATCGACCCGTACCCACCCGGGTTTGATCACGTGCGACAATCAGCCATCCTGGCAATCGACAAAGCAGGACTCGCGCATCGTCATACGCACATGCACATGGGAAGCGAGTTTGCCTTGCCGCAGTTATGCACTGACGGCGTCGTTGCTGATTTCGTGTACATCGACGGACATCACGGTTTTGACCACGCGTTCGTCGATTTCTTTTTTGCCGACAAAATGGTCCCTGTCGGAGGCACGATCGCATTTGATGACTCTCAATGGAGATCGGTGCATCGAGTGATCACTTATTTGGTCAAGCACCGCCACTACGAAGAGCTGAACGTTGGCCTCGAGCGAAGCTTTGCGTCCGCGAACCTGATCAACAATGCCTACAAGCGAATTCAGAATCGATTTGGTCCAAGCCGCTACTTCCGCAAGATCGACGACTGGAAGCCTGAATCAAACTTCTATCGTAGCTTCTGACCAGGTCCAGGCAGCGTCTTGAATGCGGACTCGAATGAAGCTCTTCTTGACCAGATTTCCAATAAAACCTATGGTTCCCGACATCGGGTTGAGGATTGGTTTTCGCCAGGGAGAGTGCGGTGTTTCAAGTGACATGGCAGGATGCCGCCGCATGGAAGCGTCAGGGAGGCGAAATCGCTTTGCCTGCGCCGCCGCCTGATCCTGCGGTGACGTCGGCCGGGTTGCTTTGCTGGGAAGAGCACTGCGTCGAATGTTCGATGCCACAGTGTTATTCGACCTGCTCTCTGTTTGTGCCTCGCGCGGACAGGAAGTGTGCACGCTTCGTCTATGGCATTATGCCAAATCGTCAGGTGCAGGGACTCTACGGATTTGGCGCCGACATCCGCTTTCGGCGATGGGCAAAACTGCAGACTGCATGGCCAGCACAACTGGCGATGCTGGGGACAGGCACTCTGCGAATACAGACCTCACTTATCGACTCGGCTGAGAAACTGGTGAGCACTATTGCCGGCGCGGTGAAGCGATGGTCGCCCAAACGCAGGCTGAACGGGGCATTCACTCTGGCTCGGCGGCAGGTGATTCAGAAACAGTCGGCTGTTCTTGCAAAGGGAGCGGCAACGCCTGACGCATTCTTGATCAAGTGTTACTCGCCCGAATCCACGGCGTTTCGAATTCAACTCGAGCTGGCCACCGATGTGCCCGTGTTCCGTACCAGTCTGCAAATCGAACCAGGTTGGAATGAACACTACCTGGATCCAGTTGAGTTGATTGGTCTTGCGTGGGGCAAGACCGGTATGCTGCGGCTTTCGATTGAGAACGATCGTGAAGTTCGGCTGATCTTCACGTGGCTCGATTTTGTGAAACTGAAGCACGGACTGAAGTCGATCCCTCGACTCAGCGGCTCAGCAGCACCGAACGTTGTCGCATCGTCCAGCAACGCTTCAAGGGTGACCAAAACTGCTGCGGCTGTCTCGGCGAAGAAAATCAAATGCGTCGCCTGGGACCTGGACAATACTCTTTGGCAAGGCGTCATCGGTGATGCGGGTTTGGACGGAGTGACGGCGAACGATGAGATGATCAATCTCATCAAGGAACTCGACGAACGTGGGATTCTGCAAACGATCGTCAGCAAGAATCACTACGAAAACGCGTGGCCCAAGATTGAGCAATTGGGGCTGGCCGACTACTTCCTGTACCCGGCGATTCACTGGGGACCCAAAAGTCGAAGCGTTCAGCAGGTCGCTGATGAACTCAACATCAACGTCGACACGTTTGCCGTGATCGATGATTCGCCGTTCGAGCGTCATGAAGTCAGCAACGCTCTGCCTCAGGTGCGAGTCTTCGATCCGGCGGTCGGCTCGTGCATTTTGGATGATGTGGCGTTCGATGTGGCGATAAGTGATGAATCTCGCGGCCGTCGGCTCAAGTATCTAACGGAAGCAAAACGCAAACGAGTCCACCAATCGTGGCGGGGCGACTACAGTGAGTTCCTGCGAAGCTGCCACATGACGCTGCAGATCAGGCATCCGCAGGTGCTCGATCATTCTCGATGTATCGAACTTCTGCAGCGCAGTAACCAGTTCAATCTTTCCGGCCGCAGCTATCAGCCTGAGGACTTTCATCGCCTTCTGCAATCGACGTCGCATGATTGCTTTTGCTTTGAAGTTGCCGACGACTTTGGTGGTTATGGCATCGTTGGCTTTGCTGCGTTTGAAACAGGCGACGATGGCCCTCAGCTTGTTGACTTCGTGCTGTCCTGTCGAGTTGCGCAGAAAATGGTGGAGGCCACGTTCCTGAAATGGTACGCGGCTCGCCAACAGAGGCTCGGGCACAGTCATTTACTGGCAAAGCTGTGTGTGACTGCACGAAACGCGCCGCTTCGTGAAGTGCTCGACCATGTGGGATTCGTCCGTGTGACGGCCGAACAGGATCGCCAGCTCCTGAAACTGACTTTCACCGACGACCTTGCTGTTCCGGATGTGATTAGCATCAATGATCAGACGGCCGTTACATTCCAGTATGAGCGAGCCGTCGCATGAACAGCCAGCCCGGAAAAATCATCGTCAACGCCGA
Organism: Planctomycetota bacterium; assembly: GCA_031377305.1. Taxonomy (GTDB): domain Bacteria; phylum Planctomycetota; class Planctomycetia; order Planctomycetales; family Planctomycetaceae; genus SXXK01. The sequence continues at coordinate 21,788 of JANMEV010000216.1, forward strand.
TGACTTCGGACACTCAAGCCTCATCAACGCCGCGATCGTGAGCTGTTTTCAGCAACATCTGATTTCCAGCACCACAATCATGGCGAACATGCCGGGATTCGAAGACGCCTGCTCGCTGGCGATCTCGAATGGACTGACGGATCGAGTCGGCATCCATCTGAATCTCACTGAGGGCCAGCCGCTAGTGTCTAAAGTGAGTACGAACCTGGCCATCTGCGACGCTTCTGGTTACTTTCGTCGACGTCGACCGAGGCTGTTATCGAAGTATGACCGAGCGATGATCGCCGAGGAAGTTGCCGCTCAAATCACGAGATGTCACGATGCCGGTCTGCGGTTGACTCACGCTGATTCGCACCAGCATGTCCACAATGAACCGATGGTGTTCCTTGCAATCCGGCCAGTACTGAAGCAGTTTGGGATTTCAAGACTCCGAATCTCTCGCAACATGGACGCTTTGCCGGCGACGTCGTTCAAACGCATTGCGAAAACCTGCTTCAATCGTTGGATCGAGTCATGTGGACTGCGAACGTCAAAGTTTTTCGGATCAGTTAAGAACTTCGAGGACTTTCGGACGACGAGCCGCGTTGCAGGACACTCCTTTGAGATCCTCACTCATCCGTCGTTCAATAAGCAGGGTGTGCTGGTTGACCATTTGGACAATCTGCCACTCGTCGATCGGCTGACTCACGCTTTTCGGGGGATGACCCTGTCAGGATTTTCAGAAAACGAAGACAAGCCACTCATCCAGGGCCATGCCGCATAGCGCGTCATGGGGAATCGAGGCGAATGCCTCAACAGGATGACAGACACACGGGACAGTGTTTGTATAAAACTGACTATTGTACGTTGTGATATCAGGGAAGTTATCTCATGTCAGCTGTGTTATCCGCAAAGCCAACTGTTGCAAAGAACCATTCGATTGAAAACTGTCCAGCCTGCGGCACCTGCGCCGCGACGGCTCAGCATGCATGGAAGTTCGTCAATGCACGCGGTGAGACTGAGTGGCTGCAATGCCCGAAGTGTCGATCTTACTTCATGGATGGAGAATACAGTCTGGAAAGTGAGACCGCTCATACTCAGCAAATGACCTGGGGCGATACCGACAAAGGTGAGCGTCTGAACGACTTCAAAAGTCGAATGTACACTTCGATCCTTGAAATGCTGAAGAAGCATGTTTCTCCTCATGGTTGCTCGCTGCTGGATGTCGGCTGCTCGTACGGCGGCTTCATGGAAGCGGCAAAGGAACAGGGCTTTGATGTTTGCGGGTTCGACATCGTGCCGCAGGCCGTTGAGCGAGTGACGCGAGCAGGGATGACAGCTCAGTGCTGTGGCCAGGTGAGAGACTTCACGGTCCAAACCGGACTCTTTGATGTGATCACGGTACTCGATGCGAACATCTACTGGCCCGATCAACCAGCTGAACTCAGCGAAATCTACAATCGCCTGAAACCGGGCGGACTGCTTGTCATGCGGATTGTCGACAAATCCTGGATGGCCGGTATTGGCGCCGCTTTGCAGCGAGTGTCAGCCGAGCGCGGCGAGAAGATTCTTCGCCGTGCCGTCAACGATCACCGATTTTCAATGCCGGTTGGAAGCTTTCTTCGCGTGCTGGAGTCGACCGGTTTTCGAGTCGTCAGTGCATCGCCAAAGGGAGCAGTCCATAGCGATCAGACAAGTCTGCCAGTAAAACTTTCTTTTCTGGTCGGTAGCGCGCTTTGGCAGACTCTTGGGATTTTCCTGGCTCCCGGAGCTGTGGTTATCGCGGAACGGCCTCAGTGAATCGCCGACCCTGACACCACAGAAAACATCAATGGACACATGGCATGGCGAAGAGCAAACCTGGCACCTCGGTCGTTCGCAAAGCGAAGCCGCAGCCCATCCGCAAAGCGTGGAAATTCTGTCCACGATGCGGTGAGTCGGCAACAAAACTCGGAGCCAATCCGTTTTCCTGCTCGAGCTGCCGGTTCACTCACTACTTCGCCCCTGTCTCGGCAGTCGGTGCCATTGCGACGGATCCAACCGGACAGGTGCTGATGCTTGTGCGAGCAAAGGATCCGGGCAAAGGTCTGTATGGACTTCCAGGAGGTTTTGTGGACGTTGGCGAAACGCTTGAGCAGGCTCTGGAGCGTGAAGTCCTGGAAGAAGTTCAGCTTCAGGTGACTTCGATGTCGTACCTGGTGTCGTTTCCAAACGAGTACAACTTCAACGGCTTCATCTTGCCAGTGACTGACGTCTTCTTCGTGATTGAAGTCAAGTCGTTTGACAGTATGTCGCTGCTGGACGGCGAGATCGACGCATGGCACTTTTGCCATCCGGGGAAGAAGGAACTAAAACGCATGGCCTTCGAATCCAATCGCCGGGCTTTGGAAGTCTTTCTGGCCAAACGTGCGAAGAGGTAAGACTCCAGTCGGCCTGCTATTTGCCAATCGCGTACAAATGAGTGAACGTGCGAAGGAACAGCCGTCCGTCCGCTGCGGACGGGGATGCTCGCATACCTTCGGCCAGATGATTCGTAGACACGAGTTCAAACTGATCGGCCGCTTTGACGACGTAGCAGTCGCCTTCTTCGTTGCAGAAGTAGAGGTGCCCATTGGCCGCGATTGGCGACGCCGTGAAGGTGCCTTTAATGCGATCCTTCCAGATCTCCTCGCCGTTACGGACGTTGACGCAGTTCAGAACACCGTTGTTCATCACGCTGAAGATTCTCTCGCCCACCAGAATCGGTGCGCTCAGGTCCGAGTTGCCTTTGTCGCGATCCCAGACCACGTGAGATTTAGAAACATCGCCCCGAGTGGTTTCGTCCAGTTTGACGCTGACAAGATTGGATCGACCGGACCCGGTATTGATAATCGCGTGGTTCTCAAAGAACGAAGGCGGCGATGACGCATTGAAGTCATCATGGCGAATCGTCCACAGTTCTTCGCCCGTCAATGCGTCGTACCCAAAAGCCGCTCGGGATCCAATCGAAACGATCTGAGTTCGCCCGTTCACTTCATGAATGCTGGGAGTCCCATATGCCTTGCGGAGGTCGCCTTCAAGTTTTGGCTGGCCGTTGTCGTCCAGATCGCCATAGTCGGTCGAACGATTCGTTCGCCAAACAGTTTCGCCAGTCTCCTTGTTCAGGGCCGTCACGAATTGAGCATCGATTCCATCAAACGTCAAAATGAGCAGGTTCCGAAAGATGATCGGCGATGACCCGGGGCCTCGAAAGTGGCGGCACTTGATGTCTTTTCGTTCCCAAACGATGTTGGCGGTCTTGGGATCAAGCTTTGCGGTTCCATACGTTCCAAAGTGAACATAGACGGCGTCATCTTCCAGAGCGCAGGAAGGCGAAGCGTACGTATTCACTGCGTTCAGCAGCGGTTCAGGATCGGCGTTCTCAAACAATCGTTTGTGGTGAATGACTTTGCCGGTCGCCTGGTCGATCGCATAAAAAAACTGCTCCTTCCCGTCCTTAGTCGCGGATGTTAGCCAGATTCGATTGTGCCCGACAATGGCCGCAGAATGACCGAAACCTTCAAGTTCCAGCTTCCATGCAATGTTCTTTTTCGGATCTTCCGACCATTCAGTCGGTAGATCCTTCGCATCCTGTTCGGCCACGTGTCCATTGAGCGTCGGCCCTGTCCGGACCGGCCAATTCACTTGGTCCGAGGCAGTCGCATTGCTGCTGCTCGCAAGCATCAGAGCGACAGACATTAGCTGAATCGACAGGTGTGAAAACAGGCCCTGGCGGGATGTTTGCGTCATCACGTGATCTTTCGCAGGAAGGCAGTAGTTGGTGAGGCATCAGGACAAATCGTTCGGGTGTAGTTTTCGACCGAGGTTCCGTTGGAGTGTGGAAGATAACAGGGCGGACGGGTGCGCGGCGAGCGGTAGGGCGTCAGCCCTCCGAGTGCGATTCTGCGATTTGTTTTCAAACCATTATTGTATCGTTCTCGACCGAGGTTCCGTTGGATTGAGGAAGACAACAGGGCGGAAGGGTGCGTGAATGCTCGGAGGGCTGACGCCCTGCCGCTCGCCGGGGTATTCCTTATGGGTTTAGAATTCGTGCAGTGCGAGTTCCATCATGAATTGGTCGACGGCGACATTAAGACCTGCGTCCGGCGAACATGCCAGGTTGAGCGGCTTTGGTGTTGGTTCGACGTTTTCCGTTGCAGGCAGTTGTTCGGTGAGCTTGACGGCATCGACCAAGGAGCGTGACGGTTCCACGGCGTGCTCGGTCGTCAGGTCGGATGACAGCAGCAATGTGAGTTGATACTCGGGGGCGGGTGCTGCAGTTTTCGGAGATATGGCCGTGATCGTAAACCTGATGTCGACACTATACAGACTGAAAGCGCCTGTGCTGCTGACCGCTCGCACCCATGCTCGATAGGAACCGGCCGGTAGAGCGGTCGTGGCGGTAAAGGAAGCTGTCGTGAGTCCCGTGCGATAAATGATCTTCGATTGAGCGATATCCGTTCGGTCGATCCACAACTCGTAACTGGAAGCACCGTCGACTGGACTCCATGAGAACGCAGGCATCCTCACGGACGAAGATGAATTCGCCACAGGTGCGATGATCGTGGGACGACCGCCGATGCTGATGTTTCTTGTTACTGCAACGCTCTTAAGGCTGCCGGACACCACTGAGCTAACCGCCACGACTGACCAGGAATGAGGACCGACAGCGAGATCAGTTGGAGGTGTCCAGTTGGTGGCGGTGGTTGATTGGGCGTTGTAAATGATCGATGAAGTTGTTGAATTCCTGACTGTCACTTCGTACCTCGCGGCACCGGGGACTTCATTCCATGCAAATGTCGGAGTCGGATCAAAAGTTGACGTCACCGTGCCAATAGGTATTACCGTCGGAACGACGTTCGTGTTGTAAACAGGTGACCACGCGCTGAACATCCCCAGTGCGTCCACACCGCGAACCCATGCGCGGTAGGAGCCCATCGTTAAATCGGATGCCGGTGTGAAACTGGTCCCGACAACATCCTGCCGAATGACTTGACTCTGTGCAGGCAGAACTCTGTCGACCCAAACGTCGTACTTGACAGCCCCTGGCAGAGCGTTCCACAAAATCGTTGGCCGGGAAACCGCCTGCGTCGGCGAGGTTGACTGCCATGTTGGCGCTGTCACCACAAAGATGTCTCGCGGCGAACTCCACAAGCCAGTGGTTGCACCAAAGACCGGCTGAATCCAGACGCGGTACTTTCCGATGGGAAAATCCTTTGTCACCGTGTGAGACAGCCCGGCAACGTTGAACGCTCGATAGAACTGAGACGTCGTCGTTGTGCTGATTCGGTCCACCCAAATATTGTAAGCCGTCGCACCACCAACCGCTGTCCACTGCAGCGTCGGCCGAGGATTCAGCGTACTCACTGCAGGCTGGATCAGCTGAATGCCAGCTGCTTCGACGGCACCGATGTCGATGGCCGGTCCTCCGATTTGATCGCCGTCCAGACGTCGCGCGAAGCCAGCGCCGCGCTGGTCTGTGGGTGGCGTCAATCCGCGTTGAAGAAAGCGGACTTCATCAAGGCCAACCCGATTTCCAGCACTGTTTCCCGGCTCGCCGAAGTAATTGTCCACAATTGTTACCCGCACTGCGTTCGCAGCGATAGCGCCGCCAAATGGAATCGTATGGACAATCATTTGCGCTGCGTACCGAGGCTTTGTCAAAGTGACCGAGTTGGCAAATGTCGTGCCCCCATCCAAAGAGAACTCAACCTTTAGCGTTCTTGCATCGTCATTCGCTGCAGAGTCGGAGAATCCCCACACGGCGATGTCGGTTAGCAAATAGATATTGTCAAGTGAAAATGTTAGAGCCGGACTCGTGCTTCCGTTCGTAAAGTAGTCGCTCCCTCCGCCATTAGGAGCGTTCGTGACCCAGCCGCTGGTTCCATCATCGGTCGTCGAATAACTCTGGAGCGTGAGTCCAAGGCCATTCACAAGGTTGGCGGCTGGAAGGAGGTCCGTCCCGGAAACGCTCGACGTTGCTGAGACCGGTGATATGAGCAAATCCGGTATCAACGTCCCGGCGTCAATTGCCGGACTTCCGACGGCCAGAGTATGTGTCTGAGTTGGCCCGCCGTTGTTCGCCAGTGCCGGATTCAAAATAGCCACCAGTGGACGCAACAAGCCCAGACCGTTCCCCAAAATATTTCCATTCTGGCCGTGGGTCAATCCACTCTGCAAACCCGGATCGCCAATCAAATTATTGAAACTTGCCGAAGCCATGAACGCCGGGGTGGTTGAAGCTGGGTCAGTTGTCACATCGTCCGGAATCTCATTTCCAGCAGCTCCTCGAACATTCCCCGCATAGATGGAGTTTCGAGAAACGACCGGCGCCAAAAACTCGCTTATGGCACCGCCGACGCCATAGGTATCTCCGTCCGAGTCTGCGCGATTTCCAACGAAGGTGCAGCCGCTGATCAACATAGAACCGCTGAGTAGATTCCAGATACCGCCGCCAAACGCTCCTGCACGGTTTCCCGACACTGTTGAATTCGTGAGTGTCACAACACCACTGTAATTGTAAACAGCGCCACCGCTTAGGGCGTAGTTGTCAGTAAACACGGTGCTGCTGATCGAAGCAATGCTGTTCGTCAATAGAGCTCCGCCACTATCCGTTGCATAATTTCCTTTGAAGGTGCTGCCAATCACAGAGAGAACAGCCGCCTCGCCAGGATTCTGGTTCTGGTTGTAGATTCCGCCTCCATTGAACGCCTTGTTCTTGCCCACGGTGCTGTTTACGACTGTCAACGTGCTATTGCGCTGACCGACAGCAACATCCGACGTAAAGTTGTAGATTCCTCCTCCAGTACCGGTCGCCGTATTGTCGCTGATAGTGGAATTCTGGATCATCGTCACCGTCGCATTCGCGGCTATGGCACCTCCGCCTCTAGTACTGCCGGACCCCGTGGCAAAGTTGTCGATGAGGGCACAGCTGAAAATGTTCAGGGAACTATCAACGGCATAGATCGCACCTCCAAGTGCTGCCGAGTTCGAAGTCAAAGTGCAGTTCTGAAGGTTCAACACGTCATTCCCTTCGAAACCGTCCGTCAGGAAGATCGCACCACCAAACCCGGTAGTCACTGCGCCGCCACCGTTTCCATCACGCAGCGTAAGATTGGATAGCGACACCGTCGTTGCCCCTGCACCACCTATCAGGAAGATTCGCGATGTGCTACTACCGCTGATCGTTGTGGAAGTGCCGCGCAAGTTCAAACTGTCGGTGATAGCGATTTCTCCGGTCGTCAGAGCAATCGTTCCCGAAGCAGCGAATGTGATCTCATCAGCGCCTGGGTTGGCGTTCGCCTGAGAAATGGCATCTCGCAAACTGCCCGTTCCTGCGTCGTTCAGATTGGTAACGCTATAGTTGGTAAGCAGCGTGCGAACTTCGAGTTGTTCGATCATCGCTCTGCGGTGACGCAGTCCGCGACGTGGACGATGTGTCCGGGCCAGATCGCTGATTGCATGTTTCAAAAGCTCACGAACTCGGGTTCTGATCGCCATTCGAATTCCCTGCCGACATGGGGCAATTTAAACTTTCACGGTCAAGTACTCCGCGAGTATACGGAGCGAACGTGCCCTAATCCATTCACTCATGTTGATTCCCTCTCACAACGGCGAGCGGCAGTGCGTCAGCCCTCCGAGTGCGATTCTGTGATTTGTTTTCAGATGGTTGTGATGTCGATTTAGTGAAAGTGCGATTGGGGGTTGTGAAGACAACAGGGGCGGACGGACGCGTGAATTCTCGGAGGGCTGACGCCCTGCCGCTCGCCGGGGGAGTCAAATATGAAAGGGATTGATCGGTACTGGTTGCTGACATGGACGATGTATGGTCAGTGGTTGCCGGGAGATCCTCGGGGTTCGGTGACACGTGTTGAACAGCCAGATCAGTCGCATCGCAATGAACAGGATGAGTTCGGTACACCTCGCACTGACGCTATGCCGGCGCTGTACGAGTCCGCTCGGACCAGGTTGAAATCTTCGCCAATATTTCTAACGCAAACTTAGGTGGATCTGTTGTTGCCACAGTTTCAGGAGACAAGCGAATTCCGAAAATGGTTACTTGTAGGTACGGCGATCATGGCCAATCATGTGCATACCGTTTTGGGAGTGCCGGGAGATCCTGACCCCGAAGATCTGCTGCGAGAACTAAAGGCGTACGGCAGCCGCACTCTGAGTCGGAAGCGGGGACAATAGGAACTGTCGATGTCGCGGCGAAGACATTTCATCCAATGACGGAAGTGCCCGGGTCTACTCGCGGTCTTGATTTTGCGGTCCGGTTGCCTTTGTGGGATTGTCGCAGGTTCGTGAATCGGCCGTCTTCTGTGGTATCCCGATCACCGAACGAAAACAGGAACGCACTTGCGGAGTCTGGGCGATCCACATTCAAACGGGCGAGATTCTCGGCTGAGTCAAGATTGAAGACGCCGTGCAGGAAATTTTCGCCGTGCGAGTCATCCCCGGCATTCGCTTTCCCGACCTGGTGAACCACGATCTGAAACTGCTGGACGGTTCCTTCGTGCTGCCCGACGCGGATCTGCTGCGAGTGCCGAGAGTATATCGAGACGCGACATAGGCGAAATGGAATAGCGCCCTCGATCGGAATCACAGACCTCGCACGCTTTGAATTTCGGCTCCTTAAATTCCCTTTGTCTTACCGGCATCCAGTACGACGAACAAGCCCAGCAGGCGATCGGTGAGGCGTTGTTGGCGCCGCGAAAACAGCATCCAGACGCCGCTGATTACGAAGTACACGATGACTGCTACCAGGAAAAGCTTGCCGATGAGCATCGATTTCAAGTCACCGGACAAACCGAACAGCGTGAAAATCAATTGCACCAGAGCGTCCACCGCCCCCAAGACATAAAACTGGTAAGTATCCAGCAGTGACAGAGACAATTTCCACGTACGAGGAGCCAGTCCGAACTCATCAACGATGCGAAGCTGCAAAAGCTTCTTACCGACCGAGGTTTGCAGCCGTTTGCAGATCAACCACAGCACGGCGCCGAGAGCCAACATCACGATCGGCATCATGATATTGATCGTTGTTTGCGATGCTCCTGCATACTCAATCACCGCTCCGACAAGTCCAATCCCGACTCCGAGTAGACCTCCCGCCACCAACATATCCAGTCCCCACGCCACAAGTCGACTGACTCGACCCGCTCGGCGAAGCGTCAGCGGTTGCAAGGCGGATAGTTCTGTGAGCACTTCGGCAAAGGAAGCGAATCGCTGTTGTGGATCACGGTGAACCAGTCGCTCCAGCAGAGTCTTCCATGCCGCGGGTCTGTCGGACGGCCAGACCGATGGAAACTTCACCGTCACCTGTTGTCGCAGCCGGATGCTTTCTTCCAGACTCTCCGAGGATGTGGCCAGCGGCAACTCGCCAAACGTCATCTCGTACAGCATTACTCCCAATGAATACATGTCGCTGCGAACGTCGGCCGGCTGTCCGGCGGCGACTTCTGGCGCCATATAGTTAAGCGTTCCAGCGGGACCGGAATGGCCGGCATTGCCTTTTTCCGTGACACTGGCCAGTCCGAAGTCGGATAGTTTCACACCGCCGTTGTCACCAAGCAGCAGATTTCCGGGCTTCACGTCGCCATGGATAACTCCCAGACTTGCAGAATGCCTCAGGGCTTCTGTCGCCTGAAGACCGATGCGGACGATCTCCTGAAATGGCAATCGTTGCGCGGAAAGAAGCTTAGCCAACGGCTGCCCTGGCACATACTCCATTGCAAAAAATGGACAGTCTTCGTGGGATCCGACATAGTAAATATGGACGACGTTGGGATGACTGACTCGCGCCTGGGCTCGTGCTTCCTGTATTAATCGTTCGCATCGAACTCGGCCGCCTTCCCCCTCACGACCAGCGATGACCTTGATGGCGACAAACCGCTGAAGCGATTCGTCTCGAGCCCGATACACAGCGCCCATGCCGCCAGCGCCGAGCAGATCCAGAACCGTAAAGTGGTCGAGTTTATCACCCGAGGACAGACCATGTGAGCCATCGTTTGCCAGGGACTCAGTTCCAATTACAGTAGCACCGAACGACGCCATCGACTGTTGCTGCATCTCGGGCGTGACGTTTCGTCCACAGCAATCACATGTCAGACGGGCATTCGGCGTATCCGGAACTGATACTTCTTTTCCACAGACGCACTGAAAGATCCGGCGCGTGCCGAGTACAGAAGCCTTCTTCAAACTCGGCCGCGGCGTTTGAAGATTCGAACCTTCTGAAACAGCATCAGACATTACAGAGTCCGTTAGGGATGGTACGGGACATGAGCGGCTCAGAGATTCGAAGCTCATTAGCAATCACGGTCAACCTATTTTGATGCCCGGGCAATTTCTACTTCTCTGGCTCGTACAGAACGACCTACGGCAGTCCAGCCATTGCTCGACGATGGGCCAGTCACCCATGCACTACAAAACCCCGACACGCGTTGCGATGGTCCCAGTCCAGATTGTCACCACCGGACGAAAACGGCTGCAAGCGGTATCGGCCGGACTTTCCAGACATTTTTCAGGATTCTGCCCGATGCTCGGAACAGTTGTCAGCCGCCATCGAAAGCAGCAGCAATGGCTGCGACGTTCCTTATAGAGAAATTTATTCAATCCTGTAGACATTAGGTCGTTTTCCCTCCAGGATCCGGTCCCCACCATCGAACGAGCCGCCTGTGTTTGAGTTTCACGGCGCAGCTTTTTGACGCTCAGGTTTCCACCGTGACTGAATAATCGGTTCCATTTGATTGAACCCGGGAGACGAAAATGTTGCGAGTGATGATGGTTGGACTGTGCCTTGCGGTTGCTGGCTGTGGGATCGCGGATCCGCCTGTTCGAGGTTCCGGCAAGCTGACGACGGAGAAACGAGAAGCTGGAAGTTTTACGGCCATCGAACTTTCCGTCGGCACGGCGATGGAGATAAAAAAAGGCGATGTGACGTCCGTGGAACTTTCGATTGATGACAACCTGCAATCCCTGATCACCACCAAAGTCGAAGGCAACACGCTGACAATTCGATCTGACAAAAACCTTGCGCCCAGTGATTCGGCCAGGATCACGATTACCGTTCCGACGATCAGCGTGGTTTCTGTTGCCGGTTCGTCGAACGTCACAATTGAAGAACTCAGCGGCGCGAAGGCGGAAGTGTCGCTCGCAGGGAGTTCGGAAGTGACAGGCACTGTGAGTTCAGAGGAACTCGAGTGTGAGATCGCCGGATCAGGAAAGATCACGATGTCCGGCACAAGCAAAAGCGTCAAGATTTCTGTGGCTGGCAGCGGAGAACTTCAGTTGCAGAAAGTCGTCGCAGATTCAGTGACGATCGACATCGCTGGTTCGGCAACAGCTCTTGTCCATGCGAACTCATCGTTGAAGGTGTCGATCGCAGGGAGCGGCGACGTGTCGTACTCCGGCAAGGCCAAAGTGGAACAATCGATTGCCGGTAGCGGATCGGTCAAACAGATCCCCGAACCGGAAACAGTGTGGCAGTCGAGCACAACGGAACCTCCCGTGTCTTCAACCGATTCAGCTGATTCTCCCGACGTGGCTGCTGAAGGCTCCGGCGACGACGCGAAGGCTCCTGGGCCGTAAAGCGAACCACTGAGCGGTCGCGGAACGCAAGATCGCTGACTAGTGGTTCGTCAAAGCATAGAGTTGGGGAGATCGTCGTTCCCGCGCAGGCGGGAATCCAGTGTTCTACGTTCTGGATTCCTGCCTGCATGGGAATGACAAACTCCCGTTCTAAGGTCCGACAATGCACCAAGCAGTGCTCTGGACATGAGTAACGCTGGGGTTGCATGGGCATTCTTGCCCGTCGAATAACACGCGGACAAGAATGTCCAACCTACTCGCCGACTATTTCGGTGCGGCCGGGGCTACTGGTGTTGCAGGAGCGGCGGCTGGCTCGGTTGATGGCGATGCGGGTGCTGCAACGCTTTGCTGGATCAACTGAATCACCATCTGAGTGCCGTCTTCTTCCTTGACGTTTTCAGGAGCCGTGAAGGTAAACATTGAATCGTCCACAGCTTCGTTGATCACCAGATTTCGAAAATCCAGCGTGATCATCGGGCGGACAACCTTCTGAGTTGGATCCATGCTCCGTTTCAAGTACTGAATTCTACGAGGCAACATCGTCTGTGCATCAACGTAGACGCGAACATACTCGGGTACCTGCGGACGAGGATCGACAATCGTATCAGCCGGGATCTTGAAGATCTCATTACGAACCTTGGCGTTCCAGCGACCAGTCACTTCAAGAAACTCACGATCAGCGACCTTCACAGATTTCACGGGTGCGAACTCCATAGTCGTCTGCAGCCGGGAAACGAGACCTCGCAAACCACCAACGCCCAGGTCCATCGCCGCGTTTTTTGGGTCATAGCTGGTTGTCGCCTGCGCTGCAGCCAGAATATCTCGAATGTTGCGACGTGTGACCGACGGAGTTTCGCCGTTCTTCCACATCGTGTAGAGCACATTCCCATCGCTGACCTGAGTGAGTTCGCCGCGGTTGTCGGCTTCTTTGATTTCAGCGACGGGAGCGTCAAGAGCCAAAGCCGCCACATCTTCCTGCTTCTGACCGGTCATAGGGAAAATGAAGTACTTCAGGTTCACGCGATTTCCGGACGCTTCCAGATAACGCCCGAACGCAGTCAGCTTCATGCCTGAAATCAGCGATGTCTGGTGCAGTTCGCACTTCAGCGAGTCCAGACCTTCCAGTTTGGTGCGTAACTGAGTCAGGATTTCATCTGCGGACGGCAGGGCTGCCGCAACAAGAGTTTCCGCAGGCTTGGCTGGCTCTGTTTTTTCTGCTTCCAGCTTGGTTTCGTCGGCCGGGGCCGCCACCGGCGGCTCGGGCTCGTCGGCAATTCCAGCCGCCGTGCTAACGCTGAAATTGCCCGCAAGAGCCGCAAAACCAGCCAAAACAACGAGCCATGGCAGGTATGTCAAAGTTTGAGGTTTGTAATTCATAGTCTGAATTTGAGGGATTTACCAAAGATTCGAGTTGTGCGGACCCGAAAAAGGAAGAGAAGGACCGACGAATCGCAAGGCAATTCCAGCCGTCAAGAGTTCGCATGGTGTGTGACCGAAGGGTCTCACGTCAATCGAACTCCGGTTTTTGCCAGAGATTCGAAACAGTCTCGATCGGTTCGAGGCTGTTAAAGCAGTGTACCGTTGTTCCCATATCGGGGTCGACGGCAAAGTGCGAACGGTCGGGCACAGTCAGTTTTGCAGTTGAAGGTACGGTCATCTGCGGGTTGCTGTTGGATCGAACACGCGAGTTGCTGTTGGATCGAGGATCAGCATCTCAAGGAAGGGGTTTCGATGAGATATTACTTTCTGGCCCTGGGCGCCCTAGTGGTCGTCTGCATGGGCTGTGCCGGAGTTGACGGCCAGAGCGTTCTGCATTCAAACGAACATGTCGCACCACCGGCAGCCATGATGGCTCATCCGGGACCAATGGTGGACGGCCCTGGGCCTGGCGTGCTTGGCATGCTGGCTCAACCAGGCGGAGGCGGTTATCCCGGAATGAGCGGGCCTCCAATGGAGACACAGATCAAGTTCATTGGTCAGGACGGAATGTCCGTCGGTTGGCTGTCTGGTGGAGCGATCGCTCGCAATCAGCGATTCGTGCCAGGTCGAGCTGACTTCCCACAGGGATCGATCTACCAGTTGGTTTACTCCAACATTCCCGGCGATGGCTGGGAAGGACAGAGTCTTTATCCGACTCTGGAAGTTCGAACTGGCCATCCCAACACAATGGCTTATTTGATTCACAACACGGTTCCGGTCGAATTGACGGACGAAGATCTGGAGCACATCCGCAGCAACAACATGGTGACCAAGGTCATCTACCTGCCGGATGCTGAGTACCAGGCAAGAGCAATCGCCGGTGTCGAGACGCTGGTCTCAACAACTCTTGATCCGGGTGTGGACCCAATTGAACAGGCTGAACGCATGGGAACGATCATGGTCGTCCTGCGAGTTGGCAACAAGGAAATGAACTTCGAGGAAACTCAGGTTCCCCAGGTCGATGGTTCGGTCCAGCCAGTCTCCTTCACCGTACTTGATGGAGACGCCGGACACTATTCACCACCGACGCCTATCGGAATGATTCCCGCCGATGTTCAGGGAGTTCCAGGTGCGATGATCGCTGCTGGTGGCGGCTATCCTGGTCAGGGTGTACCGGTCTCCGGAATGGGACCAACGCCGGTCTGGGGAATGCCAATGACAGCAACGCCAATCGGCCTGCCAGGTCCGCCTCATCTTCCACTGGGTGGTCCAGCCGGTCTGAAGTCTCACACCGTGCGAAACCTCAGCCACAACCGCATGCCGGATCCTGTTGATCACATGCTGATTGATGTGAAGCACAACCCTGGCTATAGCGTTCCGGAACCGGTTCGACATATCCAGTACACAGAGAACCATCCGGTGTACGCACCGGGTTCAGTCTCAACACCAGCGAATGGTGGCGGTGGCGGCGAATACTGTCCACCGGGCGGATACTAAGTCTCCGCTGACGAACGAACTCTGACCGCGGGGGCGATTCGAAGCACATGCTTCAATCGCCCTTGCTTCGTAGCATCGTGTGTTGTCAGGACTACGCGACTGGAAACGAATGCGGGCGAAACTGCTGTCGAGCAAGCCGTCTTGTCCTCTTCGCCCCCAACATCAAACCTGTTCGATGAGTACTGCTGACAATCCGGAAAGACCAGTTATGTTCTTCATCGCCAATTGGATCCCCGGCATCGCCAATCGGATCGCCGGACCATGGATGGTGGCTGCCATCCTTGCGGTTTGCAATGCCTCCGCGCAGGCTCAGCAGGGCGAATATTACGAACCGTTGAATGAAAAACTGCCGCCTGGATATTCGGCCGAAGTCCTTGCGCGAGTTCGCCACTACGATCCGTCCTGGCTGCAGCCGGTGCGAGTTGAATTGCCCAGCTCGGGAACAGTGTCGGTTTATTCCGCAACACCCGATCCGCTGGGAATCCTAGCGTCGCCGGCTCAGTTTTCTGTGAACGCCGGACATTTCTATCGCCTGCGTCTCAGCGATTTGCCTGAGTTCCCCGGTGTGGAGATCTTCCCGTCGATCGAAATCCTTGATCGCCTGCATCCGCCGGAAGGGCAGAGTCACAACTACCCAATTCCGATCGTGCTGACGGAAGCCGATTTGAAGGCAGCTGTCGCCGGGCAGATGGTCACGCGAGTCGTTTATCTGGAAGAGCCTCGCAACGCCGCTTCGGTCGACCCTTTGCGACGTGAGTATGCTCAGACAGTGAATCCCCAAGAGAACGCTCTTCAGGTCGCCAATCAGATGGGGCGAGCCATGATGATCGTGCGCATCGGCGGTCGAACTCCTTCCGGACCAAACATGCCGCTGATGTTCTTCGGCTCGGGCGGTGCGTTTGATCTGGGGAACTCGGTACCGCTGAATTCGGGCGTCGTGCGGTTGTCAGATCGTAAGAAACCGATTGACGCTCTGGCCAGTGATCGATCGCCTCGCGTTCGTAGTGCAGGAAGAGAAAACTCGGTGGAATAGAAAATGGACTAGCCGGAACAGGATCGCGTCCTGCCACAAGGACAAGAACCGTGGGCTATCAGGCTGTTGATTCAATCCTAACCCGAAGCGTCAGCGAGGGATCGTTGTCGAAGAACGCTGCCAATTATCCCTTACTGACGTTTCGGGTTGTGAAAACCCATTGAATCGACAAGCCGCTAGTGACTTGCGGCTGGTGCTTTGAGACTTGTGCTGAATCATGAACGACGAGTCATCAAAATCGAAACGCTGAACCCAGGCGATCGCCGATTGAACTATGGCTGACCTTGCAGGACCAATCGAATGAAACTGAATTCGAATCAAACTACCACTCGCCGACTGGTTGCCTGCGGCCTCACGGGAATCGGAATGTTGCTCGCGTCGGGTTGCAGCACGTTGCCGAGCTCCCGCACGGAGCCCGATCATGTGTTCTCCACAACGACGCCGCAGATGCTGGAGCGAGAGGCCACCCCGGCGCCGATTCCTGTTCATGCACACTATCCCGATGAAAACACAACGGCCGCAGTCGGAACATCAGACACTGCCAATTACGGTCCGACAATCGCTGGGGAATTTGACGGCGTCGTGCGAGTGGGCGGAGTCGTTCCACAAGCCTCCGAGGCCGGTCGTTTGCCAAAGAAGGCATCGGCAATCACACTGGCATCCTACGAAGACCCCGCAGCAAACGATGAATTCCTGTTTGCGAGTTACAGCCCTGCTCAGGATTGCCCGCCGGGCGAAATTGGCGGACCTCGGTTCGTTCCGGGTGAGCCGCGTCTTGAGTACCAGCCAGGCGATATGCCTTCGAACCGAATGGAAACAATCGCCGCGTCGCCGCTGGCGGATCTGTATCCTGACGAATACGTCTTCGACGGCGGCGATCGCAGTGCCCCCGCGTCAATGCACTCTGCAGATCGCAGCGGACTGGATTCTGAAGACACCGTGGCCGCTTTTCGAGACCACACGGGCGATGCTCGCACGACGCCGTCCAATCGAGTCGCCGTTTACGCTCCTCGCTTCGGTTCCATTCGCACTGTCACCGGGCCACAGGCTGACACCAAGGTTGACCGCGCGGCCGGAGCCAAAGACAACATGACGGTTGGCAACCTGAAGACCGGCAAAGCAGCGCAGGCGAATATTCATGACACAGTACTTTACGGACTTGAAACTCGCGACCGAGTCGATGGGATGAAGGCTGCACTGCCACCGTCGCAGTCTCGCCGAACAGATGCTGCGGGCCAAAGTCGCAAAGTTGACGAAGGTCACGAAGGTCGATCCTACGCCAGCACGAATACGTTCAATCGCAACCAGGGATTTGTTCTGGCTCAGCAGATGCAGAACGCTGGTATCTGGACTCGCGACCAGTTCCCGGTCATCACCGCCTCGACCGTCAACGCCAACGAAATCTCAGCGAAGTTCAAAGTTCAGCAGACGATCGGAGTCAAGGACGAACGAGAAACGGCCGGCAACGTCCACATCGTGAAACTGGCTGACCGCGATGTGGCTCAGTCGGGTGACACGATTACCTTCACCGTTCGCTTCGAAAACATCGGTGACTTCGATGTTTACGAAGTTCGAATCGTTGACAATCTCACACCGCGTCTCGAATACGTTTCCGGATCAGCCAGCATCGACGAAGATCATCCCGGCGAAGTCTCCGTCGAACCGAACGGCGAAGGCAGCTCCATCCTGACGTTCACGCTCGACCAGCCTCTCAAAGGTCACGAAAGCGGCACGATCACCTTTGAGGCTCAAGTGAAATAGCGTAGAGTCGCCTATCTCCACCCTGCGTAGGCGAGCCGCCCCGTCGGCTCGCACCTACCCAACCGATCTGTGCTGCGACCGATCGAACGAGAGTTCTTCCTCCGGCGAGCGAGGGATGTCAATCCCGTGATTGTGGAGCTCAGAAGGATCAGCGGACTGGTGTTCCCCGCTCGCCTCGATTCTGCTCAGCGAAGTAGAATCATCTTCGCCCGCAAACAAATGCGACAAGGCCCCCCTCAGCGATTGAACTCGACGTGACGAACCAGCCCCCTTCCGATCTGCATCCATCAACGGAAATAACCGAAAACAACCTTCATTCCGCCATCGGAACGGAAGGCATCGGACAATTGGTAGCCTCGTTTTATCGCCTGGTGCCATCTGACGACATTCTTGGCCCAATGTATCCGCCGCATGATCTGGCAGGCGCCGAAGAACGGCTGCGGTTGTTTTTGACGTTTCGTTTCGGCGGACCTCAGGACTATCTTCAACGACGAGGCCATCCGCAGCTGCGAATGCGACACGCTCCGTTCGCCATCAATCAGGCGGCTCGTGATCGTTGGATGAAACTCATGAACACCGCGATTGATGAATGTCGGTTCGAAGACCACGTTTCCACCATCGCACGCAACTTCCTCAGCCATGTCGCAACGTTTTTGATTAATAAGATGTAGTGCTGTGTCACTCTATGAACAATAGGTTGAATATTTCCGTTCAACAACAAGCTTGAGTTTTTCGTCTCACACTACCTGCCTGGCAACTCCATCCGAAGTGCAAGCCCTATCCGCAGTGAGGCGGTGCTTACTTCGTTCAGAAATCGAGTTCTTAAAAAGAGTCGCCAAATGTTGAACTCAGTTTGAACCAATCTGTCGCGTCGTTGACTCAACAATTGGCTTAGTTCAAGGCAGCCCGCCGTACAGTTGGTTCTGGTACGTGCAACAGAAAGGAAAATTCGCCATGGCAGTGTTGATGTCGTTGGCCGACATTTCCCACTTGCCATTTCTGGTGAGTGGGGGCCTGATTTCGGTGGTGATCAGCGGATTCGTTTTGTCTCTGGTGGTGCTGTTTGCAGTCACCGTCGCCACGCTGCAAGTTCTCGCGGAGATTCCATTTCTGCTCAGGCTGCTGTAGCTGAAGGAAGTTGGCAACCGTATCGTGCTTTCGGAAATCTCAGCATGACGTCTCTTGGAACGCTTTGGCTGTTGCTGCTCTTCGGATACGCACTATCCGTGCTGATCGAAGTTCCGATCCTCTTGATGGGACTAACGTCGAGCAACCGGTTGTCGGAAACGATCGTCAACGGTCTGCTGCTGACCGCGTTGACGTATCCCGTCGTTATCATGGTTCTGCCAGCTACCTTCACGGCGATCGGCCTCAACGGCCGGGGCCTCTTTCTGCTCGTTGAGGGAACGTTCGCTCCCATTGCCGAGATGCTGTTCTTTCGGTACCTGACCAGCAAGCCTCTGCTGTCTCGATTAGATCGCGATTCGTTTGTAATTGTCTTCGCGAAGCTTGCATCGTTTCTGTTGGGCGAAGCTGGGTTGAGCCATTGGCTGGCGGCGATGGTGCAGTATCTCTGATGCCTGCTTCAGACGGTTGTCGAGTCCGAAGTTGCGATGGACGGCAAGTCATGAGACCGCGGAGAGCACGACTTGACGGTACTCAGTTCCTGCAGGCGACGTCAGTGCATTGTCGTCCGGGCTCAGATGTTGCCAAGCAATTGGGAAAGAATCATGAAACCATATGGGACCATGGACAGCAGCAGGTAGACGGCGCCGAGTATCGCGACCATGGAGAAGATGGGTCGTTGGCGTTCGATTGCAACGGCAGCCTGGCGGACGGTCAGCATACGCTCGAGGGCATTTACTTCGTGGACATATCGTCGGAGTGATAGTGCAAGCACAAGCGTTCCGATGCTGAGGATCAGGTTCAGGCTGACGTAAAGTAGTCCGACAAAAGGCATCATTGTCCAATTGGCGAAACTGCCGGTGACAATCGATCCCCAGAGAATTGACAGCAACTGAAGCAAACCGATCCCGGCAAAAACGATGCTTGCGATTCTCGCAATCCCTCGGGAATCGATAAGTCCCCGCATCACCCTTCCCGTATCGTTGTCCGAAAGCATCGGCTCAGGATTCTGATCAAGAGCACCCGGCTGACTGAATGTATACGGATTGAGTTCTGACATGATGGCACTTTGTGACAACGTGTTGAGACAACGTATTGAGAGACTTGAATGGCGTATCCGCAGACATCAGCAAGAGACTCGGAGTGCGACCATTTTTGCAGCAAATGCAGATTCAACCTGGCGCGGTTGTGTTTCGGCTGATCGCTCGAATTTCGGTTCTTATCAGGAATTGATGCATTATATTTAGAATACCTGTTCCGGCGTTTGATCTATCCGGGAACACCCGGATTCGTTGAGGATTTGGCGAAGTCGGTCGAAAGATCGTTGTAAGTGTTTGCCAATCTGATGCAGAAACATCAGCCCTCGGCAATTGTGCAAAAGAAGCGGCGGCAGTCAGGGCTATCAGCCAGCGGTTCAGCCGAAACCTTGTTTCGGCCATGTTCGAAGATCGGCGGAACGGCGATCGGCTTCGAGCCCACATGCATCTCCGCTGGCTGGTTGGCATTCAAGAGTAAGGCGGCTCAACAATCAAATGAGCTGCAAATTGGAACGTCGCTGTAGAAGCATCATGCTATCCAGGCTTAGGCTGTACGCGGCATTGAGAGGGCGGTCCGCTGTAGCCTTCAGTCGTTCGAGTTCTGCCAGCGAAGTCGTTCCGGTGCGTTGGCGAATCTCGTTGCGTTGCTTCTCGACGGTCTTTGCAGAAATCTTCATCTGATAGGCAATGCCCTTGTTGGATTGCCCGTCGAGGATTGCCTGCATGATTTCGTGCTGCCGCGTTGAAAGTTTACGGATTCGAAGTCTCGCGTCCTGCGACTCCTCGATCCATACCCCGCGGGCTGCCTGCAGTTTGACGGCTAACTCAATTGTCTCCAGAATCGTCTCCATTCGACTATTCGGGGAAAGCACAGTCACGGCTCCAGACTGCATCGATTTGACGATCGCTTCAACGCTGGGACGAGCGGCCAAAAAGACAACGCTTGCGGGGTCGAGCGATGTGCAGAGTTGCTGCTGCAACGACAACGGGCGCGACGAGTCTGCGTCCAACTCCATAACAATGACTTCCGACGCGGACTGTTCCGTGGAACTCAATAGTTCCTCTTCCGAGGTTTAGTTCGAGAGTTGGTAACCGAGACGCAGGCATGCGTCACTGATTGGCCGGCAGCGCGACTCCGATATAAGAGTGGCTGCGACGTTGATATTTGTTTTCATGTTTGTGGGGAATTTTGAGTGCGACAACGGTCATTCGTGCGGGCCAGGGGATCCAGAGAGTTTTTAAAATAAGAAGAACATTGCTTTTAACATATGCTCTCGTCCGAATATGAAAGTGCCACAGGGACCTGTGCCGCGTGCGCAGAAAAAAGCATTTCAATTCTGAAGGTTTTTGGTGCAGAGTGAGACGGCCTCACCGACAAGGCGTTTTCACCCAAACGCGTGGGAATCGGACTGCTCGACGATATCGACATAGCTTGCCTTCAGGAAAACTTCTGCAATAATCCAGGGACGATATCCCGTAACTACCCCTGCCAGTGACTGTTTTACGTGCCGCTCGTCTTCTGCACCATCAAGCGTTTCATTAGTTCTTTTGTCGTTTTTTCACGATTCCCATGATAGAATCCATCGCACTTTTGGACCGAGACGGAAGGTTCGTCTGGGTTGACGAATATGCTCCATGGGGCCTGTGCCGTGAAATCATCATGGGTACGAGGGCTTGGGACTGGGTGACCAGCGACAATGTCAAAGAGGTACAGACGGCTTACTCCAGATGTCTCGTACTCAATGAGCCTCAGCAGTTTCAGGCCGAAGTCAGCATTGATGGCCGCAGCGTTGACATGGCCGTCTGCCTGAAGCCCACAACGTTCGATCAGGCAAAGATTGTTGCCATCAGTACTCGAATGCCGTCGAGGATTAAGTCGTTGACCGCATCAGAGAAGGAGATTCTGAAGCTGATGGGAGAAGGCATGTCTCCCAAAATGATTGCAGAATCGCTTGACATCGTTCGCGCGACAGTCGACACCCACCGACGCAACATTATGCAGAAGCTTCGAATCGAGGATGCCCATCAGTTGCAGGCATTCGCTGTGCGCAAGCGTCAGCTTTGGTAACTGGCGACCAATTGAATTCGACTTGCTAAGGCAACCAAAGCCCGTCGGCATCGTTTGA
>JANMEV010000258.1:0-4997 GCA_031377305.1 Planctomycetota bacterium
GAACTCCATCACTCTCACATCGTTGCTCATCTCCACCAACGGCTCAAGATCCTCATCCCGCCAGGAACGCAGCAGCAATCGACGCGAACGGATTTCAACGGGTTGAGGCAACATTGGATAGGTTCGGAAAGAGTCTTCTGCGGGGCACGACAGAACACCGCCTCGATATCAATCTGGTTTTTGAAGAACAAATCACATTCCGGCTGCATGACACAGGGCGTGCCGCTCAGGCAGACGTTGCATAAACTTTCAGTGGCTGTCTATTGATAGAACACATCGTCCAGGAGCCCAGCAAAGTGAAGAGAATACAATGTCGCGTACTTAGATCCGTTTACGGTGAACGCCAGTAAAACTGCGTGCATCAAGGCAATGAGCAAACCTCGCCAGCCGGAGAATGCCAGTAAATGAAGCGGCACAACGATCGGCCACAAGAGAAAATACACGACGTAAAGACCATGGGCAATGCTTCGATTCTTCGAACGTGCGTCAAACACAGCCCAGAGCGTTACCAAACTAGCAATCGAAATCGCCATCACCATTCGTAATGCTCGAAAGTGTGGGAATGCAATCTGGAGACCACCCCAGCAAGCTGCCAGAGCATACACTCCAGTTGCGTATTTGAAGCGGGAGCGGCGTGAAGCGGCCTGTGCATCAAGTGATACCGCGTTTCCACTCACCACAATCAACTCCCAGACGAACGACGGCGGTAACCGGTGTTGCCGCGAGGGATTTTCCATTTCAAGACAGCATGAACGGCAACTTATGGTCATCCGCATACGACAGAACGGTTGACCGAGCGGGAGCCAGTCTACTACTCAGAGCATCGGGCAACAACAGAAAAACTGATGCGGCTGAAATGCAAAAATTTGACCGCAAAAACTGTTGATAACTCCTCGCAAACACAAGCATTCTGAAACCGCTCCGATTCACCGCTTGGTTACTCGCTGTTCGGGTGAGTTTCATGCGTCAGGAAGAGTGTCGATCCAAGCCCGAGCCATTGCAACCTCATGCTGTGTGCAATTATTGAATTCGTAGGCCGTCTCGTAGTGGTCCAACCAACGCCGAATTACCGCGAGCTGATCAGCAGTAAGCAAACGCCAGAAGTCGAGGTACTGATCGTCACGATAGTATCGGTCGCGTTGAAATAGACGAATCAGTCTGTCAACCACAACGTCTGCCTCCTCTGCATCAACAATCTGGGCGGTCATGTAGGCGGGGAGATAGTAATGCAGCCCGATTGGTGTAAGAAATGTAAAACCATCCGAACAGTGGCGACATTCGCTTGCAGTTAAATTCGGCCAGGGTTTGCCACCGAGTATTTCATACAGGTGTTCGACCATGTATGTGTCGATAATTGCATTCCGAGCAGGCGGAATCGGATGCACCGGAAAGCAGGAAGCGATTGCAGCAACAAGTGGGTCCATAGATTTCAGTCTGGTAACATTGTTTCGGCAGAACGTTGCGGTCTGCAGATTCAACGGCGATTTTGCATCAACTTCTCATTCGTGGCAAGCGTGACAAGGTTCTCTTTGTTACCCAGAACGGCGGCCGGTTGCCGAGCTGTCCGACTCATGAGCCGGACTCCATGGAACAAGGGCCGAAGAGTTCGGACACCTTGCTTTGCGCGCCGGCAGATGTGGTTTTCCCGACGCAACGAGTACAAGGCGGTTGGCAGGTAGGCCAAGATTGAGTGCGGATGTTAACGCTCGTCGCGAGCTTCAGTCCCTCGGCGGGATGGAACGGGGTTGCAACGAGTTCGGGCAATGTCGCTCGCTACGATCAGGAACAGTCCGGAGATAGTCTCCGTTCCTTGAAAAAGCGGAAGGGCGGGAGCCCTCCGTTTTGCATCACCGGACGGCTTGCGCCGTTCCGCTCCCTTATCGGCAAGACTTGACTCAAGCGACGCGGCGACCTAAATAAAAGTCGCCGAGTGTGGAACAAAAGGTCCGAAACGAAAATCTGTTGCTGCAACTGGCTGGTCTTGAACATTGGCCGAAGATTGGTCAGAAGATGCGTTCGTCGACTTGGCGAGAAACTCCCGACGGGTGCTCAACTGAGACGCAACGAGTAGACTGAGGAATGCACAATGAAAAGTACAAATGACCATGATGAGCGAATCGCCAAGTTGACTTTTGCGGCCGTGTATCCGCACTATCTTACCAAGGTTGAAAAGAAGGGCCGGACCAAAGAAGAATTGCATCAGGTCATCCAATGGTTGACAGGATTTACGGAAAAAGCGATGCAGAAGCACATCAAGGACAACGTCACGTTTGAACAATTCTTTCAGAGTGCCCAGTTGCACCCCTATGCACACCTCATCACCGGGCTCATTTGCGGGTATCGAATCGAGGAAATCGAAAATCCCTTGACCCAGCAGGTGAGGTACCTGGACAAGCTCGTCGATGAACTGGCAAAAGGCCGAAAGATGGAGAAAATCCTGCGAGGAGAATGACTTATCGCCGGATAGTTCCTGCCAAACTTTTAACACCTGTCAGGCAACGGTTGACGCTGTTTGTCCGTCCGTCTGATTTCGGCATGTCAGCCGTGACCGTTTGAAAAGTGTCACTTTGGGCTCGGTGACGGGCGATCAACTTCGCTCAAATCGAGCGGTTCCTCTCCAACACTGCTGCTGTTGCTTCCTCCTTGTTGGCTCGGGCAGTGAGCGGTAGACTGGCTTCCTGCAGTATCAAAAGTTCGCGGTTCGATAGGTCGCGACTCACTCTACGTCGCGGACTCGCCGTCACCATCCCGGTGGGCGTTTTTGCTTCCGTTGTCTATTCCACAAGGTGCCAGGTTCAATGACTCGAGTCCTTCTGCTTGCCGGAGATTTCGTTGAAGACTACGAAATCATGGTTCCGTTTCAGACGTTGCTGACCGTTGGCGTTCAAGTTGATACTGTCTGTCCCGACAAGAAAGCGGGTGACAAAGTTCGAACCGCGATTCATGACTTCGAAGGCGACCAAACTTACAGCGAAAAGCCAGGTCACAACTTCGCACTCAATGCGGATTTTGCGACCGTCGATCCAGCAAACTACGATGGGCTATTGATCCCCGGCGGACGTGCTCCGGAGTATCTGCGTCTCAATCCTCGAGTGCTCGAAATCGTGCGAGCATTCGATGCTGCGAAGAAACCAATCGCCGCCATTTGCCATGGCATACAGATTCTTACCGCTGCGGGAATCGTCAAAGGCCGTTCGTGCTCAGCCTATCCCGCCTGCGGCCCGGAAATCACTCTCGCCGGTGGGACGTACGCCGCCATCGCGATCGATGGTGCGCACGTGGACGGCAACCTGGTGACCGCGCCTGCCTGGCCAGCCCATCCGGCGTTTTGCCGCGAGTTTCTGAAGATGCTGAAAGTGCTGTAGGCGCGAGGCATTTCAGCCAGGCGTTTGCGGTGATTGGCGAATGCCCCGGATGTTGAAAGCGACGTTTTGTAAACAACCTTTTTCGATCTGCGGGGTTTCCGATGCTCTGTCGTTCTGGCATTCCGCCGCGATGTTTGTTTCGAACCTTGTGGATCACGGCTTTTCTCCTGACGTCGGCCGGCGCGACTCGTGGCGAAGACCGCGAAGTGCCCGGTGCAAAGTTCGATGAGACAACGAGCATCGAATACCCGGTCACTCCAGCTGTAGTGAATGTCAAGCAGCCGCCATACAGCGCAGTCGGCGACGGCATCGCAGATGACAGCGACGCCATTCAGCGCGCGCTGACGGACAACATGGGGCTGCATAAACTGATCTATTTCCCGGAAGGAACGTATCTGGTTTCTCGCACGCTGAACTGGTCGAAAAAGAACTCTGCGGGTGGCGACGCATGGGGAATGACCTTTCTTCAAGGGCAGAATGCTGGCAAGACAATCATCCGTTTGAAGGACGCAACCTTCAGCGATCCGCAGAAGCCAGGCTCCATCATGTGGTGTGGCGGATTTGGCTCAGCCGACTGGTTCCACAACTACGTTCAGGATCTGACATTCGACGTCGGCAACAACAATCCCGGCGCGATCGGGCTGCAGTTCTATTCAAACAACTCCGGCGCGGTGCGGAACTGTCGTTTTGTTGCCGGTCCAGGCAGCGGCGTTGTGGGGCTCGATCTGGCTCATCGAGATATGAACGGCCCGCTGCTTGTGAAAAACTGCGAAGTCGATGGCTTTCAACGAGGGATCGCCACAGGGAATGCCGTGAACGGACAGACGTTCGAACAAATCACGTTGCGCGGGCAGAGCGACGTTGGGTTTAGCAATGAAGGCCAGGCGATCAGCATTCGCCAGCTTGTCAGCGACAATGCCGTTCCCGCTGTCAAGACCTATGGCACGCTGTGCCTGGTCGACGCTCAGCTTACAGGAAAGGATGCAGCGAAGAATCTTCCGGCGATCATCAACTACAATTTCGGCCGCATCTTTCTGAGAGACGTTCGAACGTCGGGATATAGCCGAGCGTTGGGCGATGTCGAAACGCCGGACTCTGCTGCAGCCATGCGCATCGTCGGTCCCGATAAGGTGGGCAGTGCGGGTCCAAACATCGACGAATACTGTTCGCAGCCAGCGACCAGCCCGTTTCCATCGACGTCTAAGTCATTGCGACTGGAAGTCAAGGAAGCGCCGCATGTTCCTCATGACTCGCCGAAGTCATGGGCCAACGTCGACGACTTTGGAGCAGACCCGACTGGTGATTCAGATTCCTCCGCAGCGATCCAGAAAGCCATCGACTCCGGCGCGACGACCGTGTTTCTGCCGGGCTCGTATGCACTCAAAAGTACAGTCGTCGTCCGAGGCAAGGTTCGTCGAATCTTAGGCGTCGGAGGCTGGATCGATTACACGTCGCAGGTGAAACCGGATTTCCGAATCACCGACGGCGAATCGACGTCCGTGACGTTCGAGCACTTTGCGAACATTCACGGAGGCATTGTGATCGACACAAAACGAACCGTGATCTTCAGGAGCGTTTCTGACTGTGACCTGATCAGCACATCAAAGGCGAAGGGAGGCGAGTTGTTCTTCG
>JANMEV010000230.1:0-26440 GCA_031377305.1 Planctomycetota bacterium
TGAAGTACGATTGGTCACAGGTCCCGTTGAACTTCAACCGCCTGCTGGCTGCGAGGTTCATCGCATCGAAACCACCGACCAGCTTCGGCAGCGATGTCTGGAACTCTTTCCGGATTGCGACGGAGTCATCGCCACGGCGGCGGTTTGCGACTATCGTCCCAGGGAACGAGTCAGTGGCAAGATCACAAAAACCGGCAAGCCGATCGTGCTCGAACTGACTGAAACATCCGACGTACTCGCCGAACTCGGCAGCCAAAAAGGCGATCGCTGGATCATGGGCTTTGCACTGGAGTCCCAGGATCCCCGCAACAACGCAATGCGAAAACTTCGCATGAAGAACTGCAACTGCATCGTTCTCAACGACACATCCGCGATTGGCTCAATGACCAACTCGGTCGAAGTGCTGTCGCCTGACGCTGAGACGATTGCGTTGATCAAGGGCACTAAGGACGAAGTCGCCGACAAACTACTTTTGCTGATCGAAACATCGATTTCGCGTTGAAGGGGATATTTGTCCTACTTCTCTTCGATGTGGCTTCGGCTAACGGTTGGTGTCATTCGGACGCCGCCAAGTTCCGCGAGGCGTTGCATGATCAAATCGGTGACTTCGATCAATTCCAAATGGCTGGGCTTTTCGTTGTGCCAACGCGAAAGATCGATGGGCTCACCGTAGGTCAGGGTCGACCGAGTCCAGGTGAAGAATGCACCGACCATCGACGTTGATCGCGGCGCTTTGTGAATGAACACCGGAATCACCGGAGCCTTAGACCTTAGTGCCAGCCATGCGACCCCCGTGCCACCAGGAAGAAGTTGCTCATTGGGTGTCTTGATGTTGATGCGGCCTTCCGGAAACAGTCCAAGCAGATGTCCCTGCTCCAATCGTCGCAATGCGTCACGAATTGGAGCCATGTCGCGCCCAGACCGCTCAACAGGGATGCTTTCCATCGCTCGAAATGCCCAGCTCAGTAGCCCACCGCGAATGTAGTATTCCTTGGCCATCATATAGCCGATGACTCGAATCCGCGGCTTCGTAAACTGGGCAAAGTGGCGAGTCCAAAGCAGGACGGGATCCACCGGGCTGGTGTGATTGGCCACAATGATCGCTGGGCCGTTTTCCGGATACGTGCAGGGATTGGTTGGGCGGCAGTGAGAAAATACAAGGCAATGAATCCGTGAAATCTGATAACAAACCCATGCTCGCCAGCCAGCCGAACACGTCGCCGCGCGAAAAAGGAGGATCGTCAAAGTGACAATGACAAAACAGGCGAAGGCGATGATCAAGTTCTGCCGGTTCATGAGCCCGTGCACCACAGTGGGGTACCGAATGTCGTTTTGATACGCACGGCCTAGGTTGACTACGGCGGCAAACGGCCGTGTTAAATGTTAAGGAAAAGTAATCGTCACGCCAGCGTTGACGCATTACTCGGCAGACTTCGATTGATCGGCATTCCGTTGCGCGGGTGCCACTGAACTGACAACACCCTCATCGAATAGCAGCAAAAATGGCCGACTTTGGGTATCGGTGCCGAAAGTCAGAAGTTCCGCGTTCTCGTAAGTCATTAGCTTGTAGAACTTTACGCCTGCGGCTTCAAAACTACTTTCATCTTGACCCGATTTGGCAATTTTCCGTAAAACTCGACTCGAACCTCGGTGCAATGTAACTGGTGAAAGCAATCCGCAATCGCCTGCTTCCGCGCACTGAACCTTTCTGTTTTCTCCCCTCAACTCTCTCCTCTCTTCGTCACAGTTGCCGACTTTGGTTGGCCAGTGTGCGCGAAACCGCTCAGTTTTCATCGGCAGACAATCCCCAGATCGACTCAGGATTTGGAACGATTGAAGTGCCCGCAAAGCTCTGTTGCGACATTAAAAATGTCGTTCAGAAACCATGCGGGGCTTGTGCCCCTGAAACAAGTGGTCAAGGCAAGCTGAGATCCATGCTTCGCAATCATCTTGATCGAAGAATAGATTCAGTAAAGTCTCTGCCATCAGCAGAGACTGGTGCCCGTCTGCGCGAAGTCAGGCGAGGTTGCTTTGCCATTCTTGTCGTGGTTTGTCTCGCCAGTTTTGGGTGTCATGGAGCAAATCACTATTACGCTGAAAACTCGATCTTTGGCAATCGCCTGCCAGACGGCTTACGACTTGCGGAGCGAACGAATCCTCAAACAGTAGACCTTTCTCGCCTCGCAAGCGGCACGGGTGGAACTGACACAATCGGAATGGGGGATGTCCTGGAAATCAAGATTGCGGCTGGTTTGAGCGACGAAGATCAGTCGACCCTGGCGGCCCGAGTTAGCAATGATGGAACCATCTCTTTGCCGGATATCGGAACGCTGGAAGTCGCCGGAATAGAACCAACCGGGGTGGAGTCTCTAATTCGCAGCGCCGCTATTCGCAACGAATTGTATCGAAATCCAACGGTTACAGTTTCTGTAACTCACCAACACAAATTCAAAGTGACCGTTATCGGAGCCGTCAAAGATCCAGGACGGTATGAGTTGCCGCCTGGCTCCAGTGACGTGGTTTCAGCAATCGCAGCAGCACATGGACTTTCTGAAGATGCTGGCCAGACTGTCGAAGTGAGAAATCCGGTGACTGCAAATCGTCAGCAGCGTCCCGCAATCGCTGGTGATCCGAATGCTCCCTTCACGAATGTGAGCAACACACGTTCCGGGGCGAACGGGATGAATTCCTACACGATCGACCTGATCTCTGCAGCAAAGGCTGGCGATGGCCAGTATCTCGTGCAGGACGGAGGCGTTGTGATGGTTGAGAAACTGGATCCAGCACCGGTCTATGTGGAAGGGTTGGTTAAGGCACCGAAGGGATATGATTTCCCGATCGGCAAGGATCTGCGTCTGCTGGATGCGATCGCTTTGGCGGGTGGGATGTCAAATCAATTGGCCGACAAGATTTACATCGTTCGCCAGGTAGTGGGACAGAAGGATCCGGCGGTAGTGCAAGTCAGCTATCGAGAAGCAAAGCGAAGTGGAGATTCCAATCTTCGACTAGGGCCGGGCGACGTGGTTTCGGTAGAACACACACCAGCAACAGTTGTGATGGAAGCTCTAAACATTATCCGGTTCGGTATCTCCGGTTCGACGACGTTGTTCTAGTCTTGGTGATTTGGTTCGTACGCAAGTTTGAACGGCAGGGAGGCCGGACGAATGTCAAGTTCTGAAAACCAAATGCCTGGTCTGCAGGACACGCAGAATGCTGCGGCGACGACACTACATTTGATCTTTCGCTTCATGCGTACTGTGCGGCTTCGTAGTGGGATTTTGATCGCCTCTCTCATTGTAGCAGGTATTGCTGGAGCCGGTTACTACATCACCGCTCAGAGAATCTACGAATCCAGCGCTTCGCTTTACATCGTGAGAATTGGCACGGGCGTCACGGAAGATTCCACGCAGAACAGCGGTCGCCCCAATAATGACATGCCGACATTCATTGAGATCATGTCACAGGACGAAGTCATTCTGCGAGCCTTGAAGCCGCTTCCGGAGAAATACCGCGTCGATTTGATAGGGGTTCCGGAAAGCCAGTGGGTTAAGAAGATTCGGGACGGCCTTTCGGTGTCGGCTGCGTTTAGTACCAACGTGTTGGATGTTGGATATCGGTCCAAAGAACCCAAAGCTTCGGCAGCTGTTTTGACCTTTATGCTAAAGGCCTATGTCCAGTTCCTGAATGAAACGCATCAGGGGTCATCCGAAGAAAACCTGAAGACGCTAAATGCTCGGCTGGCAGAGATTTCTGACGAACTGGAGGCGTTGAAAAGTCAGCGAGCGGAATTGAAGGCTTCTGCCCCGGAATTGGTGGATACTGGCGACAAAAACAGCAGCAGTTTGAGCGTTGTCTCGGAGACGATTAAGCATCTCACTGCCGAATACGCGGTCGCTCGAAAGGCGACAGAAGAGTCTCGAACCAAAGCCATGGCGTTGCAAAATGCCATCGACAGGAACGAGGATATTCTGCAGTTTGCGATGGAAGCGCTGGATACCGCTGGCCGTCAGCTGATTGAGAATTCGATGGGAATCGGAAGTCAGGATGCGTTTCATATTCAGCGAATCAATCAGGAACTTTTGGACCTTCAATCTTCGCTTCGCGACGCCGAACTAAAGCTGGGGCCAAAGCACCCACGGATTCTTTCCCTCAAGGACGAGATCGAAGTCAAACGAACCTACCTGCAGCAGTTTCCATTGATTCAACGCGAACGAATGGCGGAGATGGCTCGCACGGAACTGGCTCCTCGCCTTCAGCAATACATCAACCAGCAGGTTCAGAAGAACACCGAAAATGAGCGAGCCCTTCTCGTTCGGCTGAATGCAGAACAGACGCGTGCACAAAATCTGTCGCAAACGCTGACTTTACTGACAGACCTGGAACGACAGATCGACCAGCTCCATAGAAATCAGGAGGAGATGAAGAACCATGCGGATGGAATTGGCCTGAACAAGGACACTTTCATCCGTACTCAGATTGCCAGCAAGCCCAACGTTCCAACTCGCCCCGTATCGCCCCGTTTAGCCATCACTGGGATCCTGTCGTTGATGATGGGAACAATCTTCGGTCTGATTACGATCTGGGTACTGGATATCATGGACGATCGCTTCCGAACTCCGGAAGAACTGAAGCTTCAATTGGATACCCAGATTCTGTCAATGATTCCTCGTATGGATGAACTTCCAGGCGAAGGTTTTGAGGCGGTCATGTGTCACATGAAACCACACTCAAAAGAAGTGGAAGCCTTCCGGGCACTTCGAACCAGTATTGAGTTTTCGCCACAGGAAACCAGTCGTCTGGTTTGCACAAGCACCGAACCTGGCGACGGAAAGACGACCGTTTCGTCGAATCTGGCCGTTGCATTTGCTCAGTCTGGTAAGAGAACGCTGTTGATTGATGCCGACATGCGTCGACCGGGGCTTTCAACTCTGCTCGGCCTTCGCGACGACACCGGTCTGTCGAGGATTCTTCGAGCAAACGACGATCTGGAAGGCTCCATCGAAAAGAACCTGAGAACATCTGTCGTGAATGGCCTGGACGTGATCTCGTGTGGGCCACGTCCGGTAAACCCAGCGGAACTGCTGGCATCCGAGCGATTCTCTAATCTTCTCGCGTGGGCAGAAACAAAGTACGAGCAAATCATTGTGGACGCGCCACCGATCCTGGCGGTCAGTGACCCGGCTATCGTGGGACGACTGGTGGATGCCGTTGTTCTGGTTGTTCGTCCGGACAAAGACCGTCGTCGCATGGTGATCCGCGCAGCAGAGACACTGCAGACTCTGGGCTGTACTCTGCTTGGCGTTGTGGTCAACCATCTTTCGTCGACAGATGCCGGTGGCTACGGATACGGATACGGCTATGGTTATGGATATGGCTATGGATATGGCCATGACACCGAAGAGGGGAATGAACAGGATGTTGTTCGCGGACTTTCATCGCTTGCCGATGGTCCGGGTTTCACACCAAAATATCAGGAGACCTCACGAGCGGCGTGATGATTGGCGATGCCTGGCAGCCTGGTGTTCTGTCAGAAATCAGATTTGGCTTTGAATGCGAACCAATGAAGCGGCTCGCTTGCGCAGCTTCGCCGCTCTGTCGGCGAAAACTGTCTTGCACCAACCCCGAAATCAGGTGTTAAAAAGGCAATAGTGGCTGTCTCGGCCACGAGACGGAGTGATGTCAAATCTCCATTTCTTAAACTCATTCTGCTGGAACAGGGCTCGGCTGTTTTCGTTCTGTGTTCGTAGTTTTTCCTTCGGTGGTCAGTTCACTCATGCCCGGCAATCCTTCACGATCACGATCTAAGTCGACCAAGCCGACTCGATTTGGAGATTCGGCGCAATGGTCCCTGCCGTCGCGTCCTTTATTGATGTGGATTACCGATGCGATCCTCGTCGCGCTGGTTGTCGTGCTTCCATTCATTATGGGCGGCCGAGAAGCCTGGGGGCATCGGACACTGATCTCTCTGTCGACTCTGCTTGGATTCGTCTGGGGACTTCATCGCTTCCGAACCGGTGGTCGATTGGTTCTGCTTGCCGTCGAACCACTGATCGTAGCAGGTTTGCTGCTGGTGTGGTTTCAGACGGTGCCGCTGACATCCGATGTGCTGCACCGACTTTCGGGCGAATACCAGCGGCTGCTCCCCTTCTGGTCTGACACGCAAATTCCAGTGAAGGGGCAATCAGCAATCGCGGAATGGTCAACGGCCAGTCTTTATCCGACAGAAACGCAGCATGCTTTACTGATGCTGCTCTCGTACGGAATCATCGCCGTTGTTGTGGCGCAGAGGCTATCGACGGAGGAAGACTGTCACAATCTATTAAAGCTGCTCGGACTTTCCGGTGTGTTGATGGCGGTGTTTGCGACAATTCAACTGTTGACCTCGAATGACCGCTTCTTTTGGTTTTACCAACAGCCGTACACGGGGACAAAGGAGATTCTAAAAGGGGCATTCACAAATCGAAATCATTTTTCTCAGTTTCTGTCATTGTCGATCGGGCCGTTGCTTTGGTGGTTGCTCGTGGGGCGAAAGAGCTCACAGCCGCCTGTGGTTCTTCAGCGAAAGGGACTTGGGCCTGCTCATGGTAACCATTCGCAATTCGACAATGTCGTTGATCCGAAGATGCTCCTTTTGATTTGTGCCATTGGAGGCGTAATGCTCTCCGTGATGTTGACGCTGTCTCGCGGTGGAATGATTGCCTCTGCTGTGGCTTCAGCCGTTACTCTGGCCGGGCTGTGGAGAAGCGGTCGAGTCAATTCATTGCTGGCCGCCGTGTTGGTGGCACTGGGTGTCATTGCGATCGGCGGCCTGCTCGTATTTGGTTCGGATCGCATCGAAGACCGCGTTGGACAATTGGCGTCGGTCGATGCGGATCAGATTGATCGATCGAGCGCGCGTCGAACGATCTGGACGGCCGATTTTCTGGCTATGAAGGCATTTCCAATCGTTGGTACCGGGGTTGGAAGTCATCGATTTGTCTATCCCACGTACATGGAGAAGCTGGCCGATTTTTCGGACATCTCGTTTTCACACGCGGAGAGTTCATTCGTCAATCTGGGCCTCGAGACCGGCGGCGTGGGAGTATGCCTGCTCGGACTCGGACTGCTGTACCTGATTTCGCGATTGATGTGGCACATTGTTCGCCGAACGGAACCAGAACGAATCGCTGCATTGGCCGCTGTGCTTGCCGGTCTGATGGGCGGAGTCATTCACGCGACTGTCGACTTTATCTGGTATGTTCCAGCAATTGTTGTCACGACGATTATGCTTGCTGTCATCGGTTTGCGACTGTGTTCAGGATTTCGTCCTGAGCAGGGTCTGTTCATGCCTCGGATTGCGTGGATGGCGGGCGGCCTGCTTTGCCTCGGCGTCCTGTGCCGAAGTCAGCCGGAACTGGCAAGTCGAGTTGCAGGTGAGCGGTTATGGTATCAATACCTGATTGCCAATTTTGACGAGCGGCGGACGGCGGAAGAGCATCGCAACGCGTTGGCTGAGTTGGAAAGTGATGACGACGATAAAGAATCGAAAGATGCTACGCGTGATCAATCGACGATGGAGCCTTCTGATGAGAATACTGCGAGTTACGACGACGACCCCAAACCAGATGTCGCAGATGCTCGGCTGACTTCGTTACGACATCAGATCAGTCTTCTGAAGGCTTCTTTGAAGGCGAACCCTCACCAGGCGCTGGCGACACTTCACCTTGCCGACAAATGTCGAGAGATGTTCGAGCTGCTGCAGCAGACGAACGAAAATCCTTTGCCGTTGATTCAGGTACGCGACACCGTTCTGGTTTCGAAATTTTCCACGGCGGCAGAAATGCATAGTTTTTTGAAACGAGCATTCGGACCACCAATTCGACTTGTGCTGTTGAGCGATGAACTGTGCCGTCGCTCGCTGGCGCTGTGTCCGATGCAGGACAAAGCGTATGACAATCTCATTTTGACGAGTTTTATCCGAGACCCTGCGGACCGCCTGCATGAAGACCTGATTTCACAAACGTTGTTGCTGGGAGCAAACAATCCCGGGACTCGCTATTCGATTGGTCAGACTCTCTTGCTGGACGGGAAATCTGCTGAGGCACTCAAGCAATGGTCGGTCGTTTTTCATTCAAACAAGCAAATGCGTCTTGCTATTTGCTCCAGGCTGGGCAGTCGGTATGCCGTCGATGTCATCCTGAACGAGTTTCAGCCCACGGTCGATGAGCTTCAGGAAGTTCTCACAGCGTACAACCCGTATCATCGAAAACAGGATATCGAAAAACTGTTGTACGTCGTGGCAGAAAAGGCTCGCGAGGCTTTGGCGGTCGAAACATCTGGTGGTGATCCAGAGCGTCATCGAAGCCTGCTGATGCAATCGTACCTTGCCGCCTATGAGTTCAAGCTCTTTGATAAATGTGAAGAACTGCTTCAAATGGCAATCGTCTGTGCCCCTACAGCGGAAGCGCCGCATCGCGCGCTGGGACTGCTGATGTTTGAACAGCAGCGATTTGAGGAAGCAGAAGAACATTTTGCATGGTGTTACGATCAACTTCCAGGCGACACGCGGCTTGAACAGCTCCTGCGTGACTGCCGTCACCGTATTGCGAACCAGGCATCGGCCAGAATGCGATCTGCTTCGTATCGTCGGTAGACTCGATGGTCAAGGATCCACCAGAATCGGTTGAAAGCCGCTGCCAATCGCGATTCTGACTGGCGACGCGAATCCCGAGTTGTCAGAATCGCTCGTCCTCCTGTTTCATGGCTCAATGCTTCGCCAGTGGAGCCCATTTGATGACGACCGTTTTGACGTTGTGCCTGGCCCTGCTGACTACGCAGGCTGTTTCGCAACCTGATCTCGTTCAGTCAATTGAACGACAGCAAGGCGGTCGACACTGGATTGATCAGCCAACGGATCCTCCGAAGTCGCCCGAAGAATCTGCGGGCTGCTTTCAGATTGAACCTGGTTTTAAGATTGAACTCGTCGCCTGCGAACCGATCGTGCGAGATCCCGTCGCGATCGACTTCGATCACAAGGGCCGCATGTTCGTTGTGGAATACGGCGACTATCCCGTCGGGCCCAAAGATCCCAACGAACCGCCGTTGTCTCAAGTCGTCCTGCTGGAAGACGAAAACGACGACGGCAAAATGGACAAGCGCACGATCTACGCGCCGCATCTGAAGTTCTGCCACAGCCTGTTGGCCTTTCGAGACGGCGTGCTGGCGTGTACCGAAACGCAGATCATGTATCTGGCCGACACGGACGGCGATAACGTCGCCGACGTTCGTGAAGTCTGGTTCGATGGATTCATTCCCGCGCATCCCCAGATGCAGATTGGATGCCCACGCTACGGCTTCGACAACTGGATTTATCTGACCTACGGACATGGCAAAGTCCGATGCACTCGACCGGGTTTCGAAACGACCGAGCCCGTCGATATTCCACGCGTCGACTTTCGCTTTCATCCCGACACGATGAAGTTTGAAGCGATCTCAGGAGCCGGTCAGTTTGGCAACACGATCGATAACTTTGGCCGACGTTATTTCAGTTCCAATCGCAATCCGATCATGACGGATGTGCTGTCGATGGAGCTAGTCCAGCAGAATCCGTTCGCTGGCGTTTCTGTCGGACACACGGACGTGGGGCCCGCCGGTGAGAAGACTCGTGTGTATCCCATCGTGACGATGAAAAGCAACTGGCTGTCTCACGCGGGGACTCATACGTCCGCCTGCGGAGTCACGGCGTATCGCGGCGGTTTGTTCGGGGCCGAATCCGACACCAGCGTTTTTGTGTGTGAGCCTGTTGGTCATCTGGTGACTCGTTCGGTGATTGAACCAATGGGTGGCACAGTGACGGCTCGTCGTGCCCGTGAGAAGGCCGACTTTCTTGCGTCGAGCGACACGTGGTTCCGTCCTGTGAGTCTCTCCACCGGCCCCGACGGCGCGTTGTATCTGGCCGACATGTATCGCTTATGGGTCGAACATCCAAAGTTCGTTCCGGATGACGTCGCTGCGAAGATGGACTGGCGAGCTGGCGAGGACAAAGGCCGCATCTGGCGGATCGTTCCGGAGAAGGTTTCCGACGTGAAGCCGTTCGTACCTCCGCAGACGACGGAGGATCTCGTCTACATGCTGGGCGATAAGAATGGCTGGCGAAGAATGCTTGCGCAGCGATTGCTGGTGGAAGGCAAGCGAGGGGATTCCGAGCAGGCGTTGCGATCCGCGGTGCGAACTTCACCCATCTCATCCGGCGGTTCATGGTTGAAAAGCGGGCCACTCCATTCTCTGTGGACCCTCCATGGGCTCGGTCTGCTGAACGCAGAAGATTTGCAGGCCGCAACAGCAATGATTATCGATGTTGGCGCGATTGGGACATTGAACACGCATGCTGTGAAATTGATCCGCAGGGACTACTCCGCCAACAAGAAGCTACAGACCAGCGTGGCTCGTCAACTGAGGAATGCAAACGGTGAAACTCGTCTGCAGGCGATCCTGGCGTATGACTGGTCGAACCCTCACATTGATGAAAAGTTGCTGGGGATCGCTGGGGACTGCAGCGATGACATCTGGCTTCAGCGAGCATTGCTCATCGCGGCGCCGAATCGAGCCGCTGATTTTGCTGCGGCCGTGGTTCACCAGTCGCGCCGCGACGCTTCCACTTCTACGGTTCGCGCCGACTTCCTGCGGCAACTGGCTTTAAACGTTGCCGTGCGAGGCGATGTCGAACAACTGAAGAAGCTGGCAGCTGTCGTAGGTGAAAGTCCTGAATCGGGACTGTGGTGGCAGACGGCCATTGTGATTGGCCTGGCCGACGGGTTGCCTCGCTGTCAGAACGCGGAGATTCCGAAAAGTCTGGCCGCGTTTCTGCAGACACCTCCGGCAGCGTTGAAGGATTCCGTTTCGCCGATTGAAAAAGTCGTGCAACTGGCATCCGAAACGGCTGTCGATAAAGCTCACACCGATGTCGATCGCATCGCCGCGATGGGCCTGATGTCGCACCTTCCGCCAGAAGCTTTGACATCTGCACTTGAGACTTTGCTGAAGCCAGGCGAATCCACCGACTGCCAGCGCGCGGCGATTGATGCGGCGCGGCGAAGTGGTCGAGCGGAGTTGGCGGAGATCGTGCTTTCAAAGTGGGATCAGATGAATCCTCAGGCTCGCTCGTCTGCGCTGGATCTGTTGTTGCTGCGAAAGGAATCCATCACGTCGCTGCTGCAAAAAATGGCCGCGGGCGAAATCTCTCCCTCGGTTGTGTCGATCGACCAGCGTTTGATCCTGTTAAAACATCCGGATGAAACGACTCGCATAGCATCAATGAGCCTGTTTGGCGGTACGGTGTCTGCAAATCGAAAGCAAGTCGCCGAACAGTACGCAAGGGCTCTTGAACTCAAAGGCGATATCACTCGCGGCGCCGCAACCTTCGAAAAGACCTGCAGCAAATGTCATCGCATCAACAACGTGGGCCACAACGTCGGCCCTGACATCAGCGACACTCGCGCCCGAGCCCGCGATGCGTTGCTGTACGATGTGCTGGACCCGAATCGTCGCGTCGATCCGCAATTCACGGAGTATGTGGTCGTGACGACCGACGGTCGGCTGTTCAACGGGCTGATGATCGCCGAATCAACGGACTCCGTGACTCTGCGCCAACCGGAAGGTCGCGAACAGGTGATCGCTCGATCCGAGATCGAAGATCTAAAGACGACAAACAAATCCCTGATGCCCGAGGGCATCGAACGTGATGTGACGGTCGAGCAGATGGCGGATGTGCTGGAGTTTCTAAAAGGTCGCTGAATCCCCGTACAACCGGGGACATTGTGCAGAATCTTTGATTCATCAGCGAACAATACCGCTTGATTTGTGTCGCCCCACAGCGGATCCTGAGAAGTGCTCGATTTCAGCGGGAGCAGTTGCAAGGGCTTGAACCTGGCTGCTTCGTGCCATACAAGTATTCTCGCTTTTTGCTTGAATAACTGCCGCGAGTGGTTCCGTAATGTCAGCGGTATAGAATTCATTGCTGATAAAAACATCCATGTAATTTTGCCTGATCCCTATGCCCGATTCCATTCTGGAACTGACACATCACGACGAAGCTCGCGCACTCTTCGGGCTTCGAGATGACAACCTGCGTCGCCTTTGCGCGATGACGGGGGCCAGGGTGGTGCTGCGAGGCAATCAACTGCGAATCTCGGGCGATGATCAGCAGGTGCATCAGTGTGACGAAGTGTTGCAGAGATGGCGTTTGATCCTTCAGAAGAATAATGAGTTAACACTGTCAGACATCGACACTTCACTGGGGCCCGACCCGTCAGGAAAACGCGCAATGATTCATTCCGATGCAACTTACACGAATCATACGGGCAGTGACTCCTGGCCAAGTCGTGTCACGCAGGAACTGCGGTCCGGCGGCAAGGATCGAGTTGGCCAGATCCGTCCGAAGACGGATGGTCAAAAAGTCTACATGGACTCCATTCGCAAAAACGAATTGGTTCTGTGCGATGGCCCCGCTGGATCCGGAAAGACCTATCTGGCTGTTGCGATGGCTTTGGAGGCGCTAAGAGCCGAGCATGTGCGAAAGATCGTTTTGGTCCGTCCCGCTGTCGAGGCGGGTGAGAAGTTGGGTTTTCTTCCAGGCGATATGTTTGCCAAGGTCAATCCATTTCTGCGGCCGCTTCTGGACGCGATTCATGACATGCTGGACCAGGAACAGGTCCGTCGCTACATGGCCAACGATGTGATCGAAATCGTGCCGTTGGCGTTTATGCGAGGTCGCACACTGAATGACACATTCATGATTCTGGATGAGGCTCAAAACACAACCTGTACTCAAATGAAGATGTTTCTGACCCGAATGGGCCTTAACTCTCGGATCGTCGTTACAGGCGATTCAACCCAAATTGACCTCGAAAAAGGCGTTGAAAGTGGTCTTCGTGACGGGATCCGACGTCTTTCTTCCATCCCTGGGGTTGCCATCGTGCAGCTAAATGGGCAGGATATTGTCCGACATCGGCTGGTCCGCGAAATCGTTTCGGCGTACGAAGCAGACAACGTTCAGGATGCGGATCGCTCCTGATCGCTGGTTTTCCGGTTCCATCCAGCGCGACGGACGCACATCCGTCGGTCGTTGCTGTCATGACTACTGCCCTGATTGAGCCTCTGTCGGCCGGTCCGCCAGACTACTTTCGTTTTGAATTCTTCCGCCGGCTCTCGTCGACAAAGCAGTCGATCAATGCCGATTCTCAGTTTGTCGCAGGATAGTCGCCATGTCGTTCTTTGGAACTCGGCGCTCGCGACAGGCTCGCGTGTTCAGGCCGACGCCCTCGTTTTGGGATCGCTTTCTCTCGGCCTTTCGTGACTACAAAGTGCTCACGCACTTTTTCATTGGCATGCTGACTGTCGTGAGCATGCTCCTGGCGGTTCAAGCCTGGCGTTCGCGATTTGTCTATCGAGCCGGTCAGTATGCTCGCGTTGGCGTGCAGGCCCGCGTTGAGTTCGAAGTCGAAAACGTTCGCGAGACTCAACGGTTGTTTGATGAAGCCGTCAAAGCCGCGCCCATCGTGCTGGTGCAGGAAACGGCGGTTATCGATCGTCTGCAGTCTCAGCTTCGCGATCAGCTAAGCGAGATCGCAAACGCGGAGTCGATCCGTGATGTGACCATTCCAACTCTGGTTGCGTTTGGGTTGAATGATGGAGCCGACGTCGCTCGGGAAACCAGTTTCGTACTGCTCAAGAATCAATTGCGAGATGCCGACGAATCGAAGGGGAAGCGGCTCGATGATCTCATGCTGGATGTGGAGCAACTTCTGAAAGATGCTCGCAACTTCGGCGTTATTGATAACGAACGTGCCGGCCGAATGCTGGGTGAAAATGCGAATGTCGCAACCGCCATTAATCGTAGTCGTGCGATCAAAGTGGTGACGTCTGGCGGTGCCGTCGTTCACAATGGTGTTCTGGCCGATATTCTGTTGCAGGAACAGCTCAGAGAAACGGGGCGACTTGGAAAAGCCTGGCCGCAGCTTTCGAACCTTTCGACGATCAGAAATGCTGTCGATTCATGGCTGCTGATCAACCTGAAGAACCAGCTTCGACTGGACTCCGAAGCAACCGACGCAGAACGCAAGCTGGCCGGGGAGTCAGCTCAGCGAAAGTATGACAAGTACCCTGTGGGAGCGAACGTGGTGCCGGTTGGAACTCAACTTGGCGAAACCGACGAACAGCTGGGACTTTTGTGGCTTGAGTATGAAGCTCATGAGTCAAAGATTACCGCGTTTCAAAGATTCAGCCGCGTTTGGGGCACGGGAATGCTGACCGTTCTTCTTGTTGCGTTGTTTGGAGCATTTTTAAAATTCGCGGCTCCGGAAATGCTGGAAGACACGTCACGCCTCCTGATCTTCGTGGGAATGTGTTCCATCACTGTGTTTCTGGGATGCGTGATGAGCCGCGATCCCTGGCGAGCGGAGATTATTCCATTGCTTGCCGCCGTTATGATCACCGCGATTGCTTACAGCCAGGTCGTGGCAATACTCACAGCGTTCTGCCTGGCCTTGATGATCTCCATGGCGACGCTGAATGAGCTTGGCCACTTTGTTTCTA
Source organism: Planctomycetota bacterium (assembly GCA_031377305.1). Classification (GTDB taxonomy): domain Bacteria; phylum Planctomycetota; class Planctomycetia; order Planctomycetales; family Planctomycetaceae; genus SXXK01. Next base: position 14,572 of record JANMEV010000230.1, read on the forward strand.
TGATGACAATTTGCGTCACGTCGATTATTCCACTGCGACGAATCAAGTCGCGACTGGTCATGATCAAGGTTGGCTTCATGGTGGCGGCCGTCTCCTTCTACGCAGTCTGGGGCATCGGCGTTCTTGAAGCGCATGGCACCGACAATGCCTGGCGCAACATCGGTATCATTGTGATCGCGTTGAAGTTTGCTGGATGGTCACTGGTCTGCTGCTATCTTGTCGCAGGAAGTCTTCCATTTATCGAACAGGCGTTCGGTGTTGTGACCGACATTAGCCTCCTTGAGCTCACGGGAGTATCTCACCCTCTGCTTCAGGAACTCGCGCGTCGAGCGCCGGGAACTTACAACCACTCCATGACGGTGGCGTCGCTCTCCGAAGCTGCCGCTGAATCCATTGGCGCAAATGGACTCCTTGCCCGAGTGGGTGCTTATTTTCATGACATCGGAAAGATGATGAAGCCTGAGTACTTCATCGAGAACATGACTGAGGGATCAGAGAACCACCACAAATCGCTCGCCCCGGCGATGAGTACGCTGATCATCATCGGACACGTGAAGGATGGCCTGGAGCTGGCAGAAGAGCACAATCTTCCGGAACCCCTGCGTGAGTTCATCGAACAGCATCACGGAACAACGTTGGTTGAGTATTTTTATCACGAAGCGACTCGCAAGGCGGACGGAGACCATCGCACAGACGCGGATGAATCCAGTTTCCGCTATCCTGGCCCTAAGCCTCAGTCTCGTGAAACGGCCGTGTTGATGTTGGCCGATGCCGTGGAGAGTGCAAGCCGAACGCTGAAAGAGCCCACACCAAAACGCATTCAGTCACTGGTCCACGAAATCAGCATGAAGCGTTTGCTGGACGGCCAGTTCGATGACTGCAATTTGAAGATGAACGAGATTCGGATGATTGAAGAGTCACTGATCAAGTCCCTCCTGGCAGCACATCACGGCCGCGTTCGCTATCCGGGTCAGCGAACTGCGTGAATTACTTCGAATTCAGCGTGCGTGGCTGCCGCTTTTGGCTGTGGTTGAATGTGCTGATTGCAACATTGATCTCCGGCAGCATTCTGGGATGATCCCTGCGGGACGCGATGTCTGCCGTGAAGGGATGGATTTGTGATTTCTTATCGAGCACTCAAGAAGCTGATCGGCGAAAGCAGCCTGGAGAGAAAATGTCGATTTCTCTTTGGGTTCGCTTTGTTGTTTTTGATCACTGCCAGCTTCTGGCTTTATGAATCCAGAACCCGCAAACTTGTTGAAACCCAGCAACTTCTGGCGGCTCGCATGCTGGTCAAACAACTGTTGGACAAAAGGCATTACAGTGTGTTTATCAAACCGGAATCCGTCAGCTCTTCAGCGAGCGAAACGGAATCGGCCAAAGACGGTAAAAAACAGGTAGTCGAATCCAACGTGAATGCTTCGGCTCCTCCTGCGGCATCACTGAAGAAGCTGGAGACACAGCCTGCCGATTCGGTCTCCACGCTCGAACGGTACGTCGAGGTTTTTGACGAGGTTCACAATAGCCTTTCGTCCAACGCGGACCGGATCGAGTGGAGTTTCACGTCGGCCACGAAGGAGTTCCCCGAGAGCGACGATGGCTTCAAGGCCCTGCAGCTCTTTCTTGACGAGTCTGATCCTCAGGATGAACTCCAGTCGATTCAGGATGAAGCTGACGGATCGCGAAAGTTTATTTACTTTGCTGCCATCCGCCTGGAAGACGGCTGCAGGCGATGCCATAAGGAGAATGGTGCGAGGGCAGCTTTGATCGAGGATGCCGCAGAGATCATTCAACACAGTGCGACTGATACCGAACCTGCGGATTCGCCAACACCCGGTCCACCGCCGATTACTGAGTCGACAGGTATCACTCCTGAAAAGCCACCAGTTCCGTTGTTGGGGATCGTCAGGATCAAGATCTCGCTGGAATCAGTGGACGCGCAATTGAGTCGCAATCGAGCCATTCTACTGGCTACGGCCATTGTGACTTCCTTTCTAGCGATGCTGGCTGCGTATGCGATTGTACGATACATCATTGTGAAGCCCGTGCAGCACTTAAAAGACGTTAGTGATGAGATTGCTCGCGGCAACCTGAATCTGCGAGCCGATATCAGCACGGGTGATGAGTTCGAAGAACTGAGCCATGCGTTCAATCGCATGCTCCGTCACATGATGACCGTGAACGACGAACTACGGTCTTTGAACGACAGCCTTGATGGCAAGATTGACCAGTTGGCTCAGGCGAACATGGAGTTGTTCAACAACAACAAGCTAAAGGACGACTTTCTCGCCACGATCAGTCATGAGCTTAGAACACCATTGAACAGCATCCTTGGGTTTAGTGATATTCTGCAAAGTGCGGTGAATCTGGATGATCGCCAGAAGCGATATGTCCACAACATTCAATCATCCGGTCAGTCCCTGATGGTGCAGATCAACGATCTGCTGGATCTTGCCAAGATCGAAAGCGGGAAGATGGAGCTCCACTCCGGTGACGTTTTTCTCAACGATATTCTTGAACTTCAGGTCCAGCAGATCATGCCTCTTGCTGATCGAAAGAACATCGATCTGAGAATCGAGGCTGCGTCTGGGCCGTTGCCAATGCTGTTCCAGGACCACAGTAAAATTCGACAGATCCTGACGAACCTTCTTTCCAACGCGATCAAATTCACGCCTGAAGGCGGAAGAGTTCGAGTGGCCTCACGAATCATCGACGCAGAAACCGTTGAGTTCAGTGTGGAAGATTCGGGAATCGGCATTCCTCTTCAGGAGCAGGAACATATCTTCGAAAAGTTTCGACAGGGGTCGACCGTGCCAGGTGGGCGAGATCATGTGAAGAGAGAATACGAGGGCACCGGCCTTGGGCTTTCGATCGTCCGCGAACTTGCCCGACTTCTCGGTGGCGATGTTTCACTCCGCAGTGAATTCGGCAAAGGAAGTCTTTTTGTCGTGAGGCTGCCCGTGCGAACTCCAGAAAAAAGAACAGAACCAGATGAGCCAGCCCTTGAATCGCGGTCGTCGACCAGCCTGCCGCTGATCACCACAGCCGACTTGATGACACCGGCTGACTCTGAACGAGAACCTCAGCGGTTGTTGTCGGAGTTGCCACTCGATGTCCAGTCGATTTGAAATCCGAAAGAGCTGCGAGAGAGAACTCGTGTGATTCGCCGACGAAATTGAAGGCACGTCGGTAGCCCAGTTATCAGCCATCTGAAGGGTAGCGAGTCTACTTACGACCTTGCACAAGTCCCCAGAAATCACCGGGAGGATTGGTTCTGAACTGCATCCACTCGCGAAGAATGGGATGTAGAAAACCGAGCGACGCAGCGTGTAGAGCATGACGCTCTTCCGTGGGTTCATCGCCGTCAAATCGCGGCGAGTTGCGAATCGTTCCATTCGGGCCGTAGTATTCATCGCCCACAATTGGATAGCCGACATGGGACATGTGAACTCGGATCTGATGGTTCCGCCCCGTAAACAACACGCATTCGACCAAAGTGCACGTGGCGAACCGCTCAACCACAGTCACGCGCGTCTTTGCCGGTCGAGAGTTCTTCGCGTCTGGTCGCGCGGACATTAGCACGGAGTTGCCGCCGGGACGCTGGCCGATGGAATAATCAATCATTCGCGTTTCAAAGTCCGGCAACCCTTCCACCAGTGCGACATACGATTTCGAAAGTTTCCCCTGTTGAAAATCAATCGATAGCAAACGATGAGCCATGTGCTCTTTGGCGGTGACGATGAGCCCGCTTGTCATTCGGTCGAGCCGATGAACGACACCTGGTCTTAGCAACCCGCGAACGCACGTCTGCTGATCGAGGTGATGCTGCAACACATTGGAAAGCGTGCCCACTTGAAAATCTCCCACAGGATGTGCCACAAGTCCAGCAGGTTTGTCGACCACAACAATCCACGGATCTTCGTACACGACTGAAACGGGTGACGGATCAGGCTCCAGTAGTTTGTCGGGGGGCTCAAGCAGCCTGACGGCAATTCGTTGCCCACAAAAAACGCGGTCCGAAGCTTCCGCTGGCTGGTCGTCGATTTTCGCCAGTCCGGCACTCACCATGCGATTCAAACGCCATGGCGTATAGTTGCGGAGATGTTTCGCCAGAAACGAATCGATACGAACGCCCGACAAATACGGCTCGACGATACATTCAATGGTCAGCGGAAAGGTCATCATCGTTCGGTTACAGAACTGCTACTCTTCCACGATGCTAACGGGTTCCGGAGGCCACCAGTCTTCCACCTGCAACAAATTGAGCATCTCAGCCCTGAGCGTCTGCATCAGCGGATCAACGCCTCGCGGTTTGCGCCCAGTATCGACTTCGATCGCTTTGCCGATACGGAATTCCACTTTCCACGCGGGGAAAGGGGTCACTCGATCGGTTAGGTCTTCTTCCAGGCGATGCACGGTTTCAGCGATACGCTCAGGCGTCAATGGACCCCGGATCCCGTCATCAAGATAGGCTTCGGGATACATGGACAGTGTCTGAGCATAGTAGCAGTCCGTTAGCTGACGCCACCGATCTTTCCTTTCAGTCTCGGACAGTTGTCCCTTGAGCAGTTCGAGAACGATTGAGGTGCGAAGATCTTTGACGCGCGAGACAACGTCGCCTGTGCGAGCCTTCCCGTGCCACTGACGTTCCAGCGGCTGAAGGAGTCCGTTGATGAGTCGAACCAGCCGCGAACGGATGCTGCCTTGCTGGCTGTCTCCCAGAATTTCAATCTCGCGACTCGCCAGCAGCGCGCGGGCCAGATGGCGAATTCTTTGTTCCAGAGGCAGCGTTTCCTGAGTCTTCCAAAAAGTGCGTTGCTCGAGTTTCAGTAGTGTTGGCCCGATGCAATCCATCAATTCACCAACAAGGCGATATCGAAGTGCCACTGGGTGAATAACAACCTTCTTGCTCGCGTCCTGTTCAGCTCGCTTCCTGGCTGCGACACGAGCGATGAACGAGACACCATCCATCAGAGGATTCAGTCGGTCGTTGGCTCGCGAAATCACTCCCTCAGGGAAAATGACCAGAGGACGTTCAGCATTTGCGACGATCTGAACCGAAGTATCAAGCGCCTGCCGATCAAGGCCTTCACGGTAGACGCTAAAGCCACCCAGTCGTCGAACGACAAATGCCTCAAGTCGGCTCTGCTTGAATATGTGCCAGCTTGCCATGGAAAACACATGGCTTGGAATCTTCCGACACAGCATACCGATCAGCATCGGATCAGAATCACGACAGTGGTTTGGACACAGCAGAATCCCATGCCCGGCCTTCAAACTATCCCGAACATGCTCCAGGCCCGTGTAGTCGCATTTTACGATACCATACGTTTTTCGAAGATACGGCCGAAGCCATAGCCGAAACATCCATGAAAACCAGCGACCGCGATACGGCGGTATGAACTTGTAGGGCTCATCAATAACAACGTTGTGCATCGTGATGAGTCATCCGCGGACTGGAAATACTGCTAAAAAAAAGGGCGAGCCAAATTGAGGCTCGCCCGCGATTACTTCAATCACATGAAACCGAATTCATGGAATGACTATGTCGCTTCAAGTTCAGATGGCTGATTAGCGCGGCGTGCTCGCATCTCTGCGCGGCGTCGGTCGCGACGACGAATGTCACTTGGCTTTTCGTAGAACTCACGTTTGCGCATTTCCTTCTTTACGCCAGCATGTTCAACCAATTTACGGAACCGGCGTACTGCCTCATTCACACTTTCATTATCACGCAAACGCAACTTAACCACAAAAACCCTCCTCTAGGGCACCTGAACAAACGCGCAGTTATTGAATTGGGACGGAAGAAGAATGTACCAAACCCCCGACGAAATGCAAATTGCGAACAACCTGCATTTGCCATCAGCGAGGAAACCTGTCAGCCTCGACATAGCCCAATCCAGCCAGAATTCTGACTGCAATGCTGGAGTTATCGTGGCTCTGAGCCCTCGACTCACTGGCTGGTTTTTTCTTCCTGATCCGAATTTATCGGCAATTTTGACTCATGACCCGCGACAGTATCTACATCATCGACACATTTTCCCTGATGTTTCAGGTCTTTCACGCCATTCCCCCAATGACTGGAACTCAAGGGCAGCCCACAAACGCCGTCTTTGGGTTCACAAGAGATATTTTCGCGATTTGCGATCGAAAACCCACCTATCTCGTCTGTGCGTTTGACTCACCGGGACCGGGCAAACGGGACGAAATCTACGCCGCTTACAAAGCCAATCGTTCAGAAATGCCTGAGGATCTGCGGCCTCAAATTCCTCTCATCAAGCAACTTCTTGAAGGATTTCGGATCCCAGTGATCGAATTCCCGGCCTGGGAAGCGGACGACGTCATTGCGACGGTAACTGCTCAGGCCGTTGCTCACGGTTTGGATGTGGTCATTGTTTCCACAGACAAGGATGCTCGCCAGTTGCTTGGCCCTCAGGTACGAATGTTGAATTGTCGCAAGAACACGTTCCTGGATGAAGCCGGCGTGATGGAAGACTGGGGTGTTCGTCCCGATCAGGTTGTTGATTTTCAATCGCTCGTCGGTGATTCCGTCGACAACGTTCCGGGCGTTCCCAAAGTCGGTCCCAAAACCGCGCGGACGTTACTTGAGCAATTCGGAACACTCGACAATGTGCTCGCCAACGCAGACAAAGCTCCGGGAAAAAAGCTGGCCGAGAATCTGGTGACTTACGCTGACCAGGCTCGCATCAGTCGGGAGCTCGTTCGTCTTCGAACGGACCTGCCAATCGTTGTCGATTTTGAAGCAGCCAGAATCAAACCACCCGATCATAACGCGCTGTTCGATCTGTTCAGCCTACTCGGTTTTCGCCGCTACGCTTCGGACATGCGAGAACATCTTGCTGGTCCCCTGGAAGAAACCTCATCAAACAGATCGCTGGCTGGCTCAATCGCAACAGCCGCAACAACAACTGCACTCGCGGCAGTAAGTCCTTCTGTTCATGTTCATGACGAGCCCTCGGTGCAGTTGGCCTTGTCGTCATTCAACGACAAGGAAAACGTTTTCATCGAAATTGTGACAACCGGCCATGGAGTGCGACAAAAGCAGCTGACTGGCGCTGCGATCTCAGACGGCACGACCACGATTCAGGTGAGTGTGTCTCAGCAGTCGAACGATGGTGTTCATGACCTTCTTCTGAATTGGATCTCAACTTTTCCGGGTCAGCTAACGACATCCAGTGCAAAGGCACTCTGTCATCTCCTGCTATCGGCTGGCAAGCCGATGCCCGGCAGACTGTTTGATGCGTCGATCGCCGACTACCTGCTTGATGCTGGTGCCCGATCACACGACCTGTCGGAAATTGTTGACCGACATGCGACCGAAGCTGTCAGGAAGGCGGCAATGGCGGACGCACGCAAGGGCCGTCAGCGGACTATGTTTGATGAAGACGAATCTGAAGCGTCGGCGGCTGACATTGATCCAGCGCGTGAAACGTCTAATCGATGCGAGCAACAGTTGCGTCTCCTGTCGGCAGTGGCAGAAGGACTTCGTTCGGGATTGGAAGAAGATCGATTGGCAGATCTCTTTCACACCATTGAAGCACCTTTGATCCGAGTACTGGCCCAAATGGAGTTCACTGGCATCGCTGTCGCCGTCGACGAACTCAAACGTCAGAGCATTATCGCCACAGAAAAAATTGACCGACTCACGGAGGAGATTCACACACAAGCCGGGAAGTCGTTCAATATCGATTCTCCAAAACAATTGGCGACGGTCCTTTTCACCGACCTCAAACTTCCGGTTATTCGCAAGACTCAAACAGGAGCCAGCACGGATCAGGAGGTTCTTGAAGAACTCGCCCTGCAGCATCCGTTGCCAGCAAAAATCATCGAGCGCCGTCATCTGATGAAGCTTCGAGGCACCTATCTGGATGCGTTGCCGGCTCTTGTGAACGATCAGACCGGGCGAATCCACGCGACGTTTCATCAGACGGTTGCAGCGACAGGCCGCCTGAGTTCCAGCGATCCAAATCTGCAGAACATTCCCATTCGCACGCCCGACGGCGAACAGGTGCGCCGGGCGTTTCAGCCGGGGCCGGCCGGCTGGACTATGATCTGCGCAGACTATTCACAGATTGAATTGCGAGTCCTCGCTCACTTCAGTCGCGACGAAGCGATGATGGACGCGTTTCGCAAAGGCATCGACATTCACGCGGCAGTGGCAAGCGAAGTGTTCGAAGTTCCTGCCGATGCTGTGACTTCTGAACTTCGCCGAGTCGCCAAGGCTGTGAACTTTGGAGTGATCTACGGACAAACTCCGTGGGGCCTTGCAGCGGCGTTGGGAATCGACAAGAACGACGCCGCCAAGTTTATCGACAACTACTTTCAAAAGTATTCCGGAGTGGCGACGTTCTGTGAACAGGTTCTCACGGACACGGTTCGCACCGGTTTTGCTCGCACGATTATGAATCGTCGGCGAGCAATCTCCGGCATCCGCCGCACGACCGGGATCAATCGCAACATGGCGGAACGTACGGCGATCAACACCGTCATTCAGGGCTCGGCAGCCGACCTGATCAAGAAGGCGATGCTCGACGTAGACCAGGCACTTCAGGAAAGCTCTCTGCGAGCCGCGATGCTGCTGCAGATCCACGATGAACTCGTTTTCGAATGCCATCCGGACGACGCGGCTGCATTGATTCCGCTAATTCGTGATAAGATGCAAAACGCTATGAAGCTGGATGTTCCGCTGGAAGTCGATGTGACTCAGGGACCAAACTGGCTGGATCAGAAGGATGTGGCTCACGATTCATCGGGTGCGTGATACTATTGAAGCCACGTGGGCCTCTATCGCGTTATCAATGAAGAAGGCCCGAACTTGTCCGGGCCTTTACTAAGACATGAGATGAGTTCACAGCCTCGTCGTCTACTTCTGAGGCGAGTAGTCTGTTGCGGTCATGTAAACTGACTCAACTTTATCCACAAGCTTGCCATTCTTTTGAGTCTCCTCGGCAACTTTCTTCCATTCCGGATCGTCACGGAATGCGGCCCACGATGCGTCGGCAGCCGCTTTGTTCTTGTGCGCGATCACATAGATCAGCGTATTGGGTTTGTCGACGGGCGTCCAATACATGATATTGGTCATGCCGTGCTTTTCAAACAGCTTCATCGTGTAGTTTCTGAAGCGAGCGTTAAGGTCATCCAACTTTCCGTCTGGCGTGTAGTAGGTTCGCAGTTCGTACAACATGCCTGAAGTCTCCTCAGATGCTTTTGGTTCCGCAGCGGATTGTGGCTCCACAGTTTTCTTCTTTGTTTGGTCAGACGCAGCAACAGGATGCGAAATCTCAAACTGAGTTACCAACAGCGTTAGTACTATTCCACATCCAAGACCGCACCAGAATTGTGTTCGGTTCATTATCCATCTCCAAATTATGATCGGGAAAACTCACATTGGATGATCCTAACAAATGCATCAGGAAAGTGTGAGCGTGCGTGAGGAAGTGGTCTGCCCGGGTGCAGTTGCCCAATTCGGGAGGATCCAACGAAGGGAGTTCCGGCGTTACGCGGCTGATCTATTGGCCGTTGAGCTGTTGGTATCTGCAAACGCACATCAAAGAGTGACGACTCGCAAGGAGAAGTTGACCACAAGCTTTGCTAAGCAGGTGAGCTCTTGCGACGGTTCTGAAAGTCGTGTCGAACCAGTCCTGGCAGAACATCGGCATCCAGCGATGCAATTCGACCAGCGGCAAGCAGGTCCCAGGCGATGGCGGCCATCGCGGCGTTGTCGGTGCACAGAGACATTGGAGCAATCAGCAGTTCAATGCGTTCTCGTTTTGCCATTTGCTGAAGCTGATCGCGGAGCATCTGGTTGGCTGCGACGCCGCCTCCGACGCAAAGACGAGAATATCCGAGCTGCCGCACCGCCTGTTTGCACTTTGCGACAAGAACGTCCACCGAGGCTTCCTGAAACGCGGCTGCAAGGTCGTTGACTCGATCGGCGGGTGTTTCAGTTAGTTGATCCGGCCCTGGTATTCCTCGCGCAGCGTACAGGGCGGCGGTCTTTAATCCCGAGAAGCTAAAGTCCAGCCGACCGCTGTTGATCAACGGACGCGGCATCGAGAACTTTTTCGGATTCCCCAGCAACGCGGCCTTCTGTATCGAAGGGCCTCCGGGATAAGGCAGCCCGAGGATTCTGGCCACTTTGTCGAAGGCTTCACCGGCGGCGTCATCGATAGTGCCGCCGATGAGTTTGCATTCTGTGGCTGATCGGCAGTCGTAGAGGTTCGTGTGGCCACCGCTGACGACGAAGCCAACCGTTGGATAGATCGACGCTTCTTTGCCCATGCCGCACGCGTAGATGTGAGCTTCGACATGATTCACGGTGACCAGCGGAATCCGGAGACTCATGGCCATCGTCTTCGCGGCCGTGATGCCCACCAGCAGTGAACCGACAAGGCCCGGCTCGGTCGTTACGGCGATCGCATGCAAGTCTTCTGGTCGACAATTTGCTTCACGCAACGCCGCCTGGATGACGGGCAGGATTCGACGCACGTGAGCACGCGACGCAATCTCAGGAACAACGCCGCCGAATTCCTGATGCAGCTCAAACTGCGACGCGATGATGCTGGAAAGGACCTCACCGTCTTCCCGCACAACGGCCGCTGCGGTTTCGTCGCAGGAAGATTCGATGGCGAGAAGAAGGCGCAGCATAAAAGGCGTTCGTAGTTACGACCGATGTGAAGGCAGAACACTTTGCGCAAAGCGTTGTTCTGGTTCCTCAACGTTGCAAAAGGTTAGTAAACGGCCATTCTCGCACGCACAATGACAAACAAAAAGTAGATCGCGAGGTAGGCAAAGTAAGCAATAGGGATTATGGCAAGCCGAACCCAAAACTGATTCCAGATCGGGATAAGTGCAGTGATGGGATCCTGCCAACTGTGGTTGACGAATGCCTTCATTAGGCGACAGTGCCGCCAAATTGTGGATGTTGTGGCACCCAGAGCAATGGCCTTCATGAGATGTACGAGAAGGTATGCGAATCCATCGATCGTTTGAATGTATCGATCGCCATTCAGCGTGTGGACCCAAAATCCCTGATAACAGAACATCCAAAAGCAAAAGATCGCCATTGCACCGGTACAGATCGAGAAGACGACCAACGGCCAGGTTTTGAGTACGACACGGTTGATCGAAACAGAATCTGCCGCTTCAATCGCAGGAGGCGCAAACGGATTTGCAACGTCAGTTGAATCATCCACGAACAATCACATCCTTGCCAACCCACGGTCGCAGAACTTGTGGCACAACGACGCTGCCGTCGGCTTGTTGGTAGTTTTCGAGAACGGCGATGATCGCGCGAGCGCAGGAAATGGCCGTACCGTTCAGCGTCTGCACGAACTGAGTGCCCTTTTTGTCGGGGCTCTTGCAGCGGATGTTCAGACGGCGAGCCTGATAGTCCGTGCAATTCGACGCGCTGGTGACTTCGCCGTATTCGCCGCCGTCGCCTCGACCGGGCATCCAGGCTTCGATGTCGTACTTGCGATACGCGGGACCGCCGAGATCGCCCGATGCGGTGTCAATGACTCGGTACGGAATCCCAAGTCCCTGAAAGACTTCTTCTTCAATTCGGAGGATGTCTTTGTGCAGAGTGTCCGAGTCTGCCAGATCAGGGCCAGTGTAGCCGAACATTTCGACTTTTGTGAACTGATGAACTCGGTAAATGCCGCGACCAGCTCGACCGGCAGCCCCTGCTTCGGTTCGAAAACAATGCGACAGACCAGCATACTTGAGTGGCAGGCTGGCAACGTCGAGCGTTTGATCTTTCTGAATTCCACCCAGAGTGATCTCGGCTGTGGCGACCAGACTCAAATCGCTGTTGGCGACCGAATAAATCTGAGTCTCATTTCCTCGC
>JANMEV010000245.1:0-2310 GCA_031377305.1 Planctomycetota bacterium
CTGCTGACGTCAGCAGCGCCGCAAGCAGCGAGGCATCGCCAACGCGCACTACCTGCGATACCAACAGTGGTTCATCCTGCTGGTCAGTGAAGGACATCATGCTCTGAAGCAACCGACTGGGAAAGGTGGCGAAGGTGAGCACTTGCGAGACTGCCGCCGCACACCGATCCGGTTTCAAGGCTATTCGATTTCCTATCGCCGAGCCGGAGTCACTCCGTCCGGCGGACCAACAGTAAAGTGGCATGCCCATGTCCGCATCGACGACAACACTTATCGCATGCTCAAGAGTCGCTTCGTGGATCTGGCAACTCACCGCGCCGCCGACACCCTCGGCTACGAATTTGGCCGCATCCCGTTCGCTCGGTACGCACCAATCCGTCGTCAGCTATTGAATATTCTTCGAGCTGTCAATGAACGCCGAAAACAGCACAGCTTCGAGTTGCTGCCGCACAGCGTCCTGAAACTCAAGCGAACGCCGGTGCCGGTGTATGTGCGACCGGAACCGGGAGATCAACAGAGTACAGCACTGGCGGAGGCCACCTGATTCATGACTGCCTTACCGTATTTTCTACTGGCACTTCCGATCGCGGACCTTGCCATGTCAACCCCTGACGCCGGCGATCTGATGCTGGCATTGTGGTTGCTGAGCATCACATGGAGGCTGGGCTGGCTCCGACAATGAAAGCCATTACTAACCGCTGTCTTCCTTCGCCCATTCCTCGCGGAGCTGAACTCGCCGAGGAGCGTTCATGCAAAGCAATCGCACTGTTGCACGCCCCTTTGGTGTGAGCCCCACATCGATTCCTTCGTCAAGTTCGAAGTGTTCTGCCCAAACATCAATTCTCGGATGAAACAAATGCACGACGGTGTTTGATACGGAGTCCACGCTCGAAAGATTTGGACCTTTGAATGCGTTGCATCGGTCACAGGCAAGGGCTAGGTTGTCGAGGCTGTCATCGACACGATGCTGCTGAGCGATTACGTGTTCCACATGGAAGGGAACAAACGGCGTTGCGGCTTCAGGAATTCCGCAGTATTCGCACCGCCATTCAGCTCGCTCGCGTACAATCGTTCGGGTGGTCGCGTCCATGACTATCGCGAAAGCTTTGAAAGAACCCGACGTGCTTTCGACTGAAGAATGGAAATCACATCAACGGCCTCCACGAATTCCCGATACTCGGCTTCTTCCTCAGCTGTCATCGTTCCCTGGTTTGCCTTCCCGCGAAGGATCTCGATGTGCGACAGCAATTCATCATCAGCCCGCAATTCAACCAGCTTGTTGGCGAATTCGGGACTCATGGCTTCAGTAACGGGTTGCAGCATTCGGTCGAGATAGTTAGTGGTGCTCATGCGACAAGTGTAACATCGTCGGTCTCTGTTTGTCACGCAGATTTTCGACGTTGCAACATTCCAGCCAGTGGCCGTTCAGCGATTTGTCACGCTGCTTCCTGAATCTATGGGACAATGGCTTGACCAACCATCGTCCTTTCTTGATTCGGCGGCGATCACTTACCACTGCGGCTCCGTGAAAGACCGGCTCAAGTGATCCTTCAAGGACACGAAATCTTGCTCTGTGACAATCACGACGTCAAGAACGGGGATATCGAGGACTCGGCCTGCCTCTCGCAATTGTCTCAGTGAAGCAATATCGTCCGGAATCGAATTCGCTGTTCCTTCTGGATGATGTTGAGCCATTATGATTGCTGATGCTCCTGTCTCGACAGCTCGTTGAAAGAGCTCACGTTGTGGAATTGATGGCATTTTCAATGGCCCGGCCGCCTGAATCGTATAGGCCAGCAGACGGTGCTCTTCATCAAGATAAAAGACGGCGAGGTGTTTTGTGGTTTGCTCGCTAATGATGGCCCGGACCAGTTCGTCGACTTCCTCGGCCGTCGTGAGATGTGTCCGAAAAATGTCGAGAAGGTGCGTCAATCGTTGCGAAGTCCCGCTTTGTGTCGTGGCGTTCGGTGTACTCGGCGTCTCAACCGTCTTGTTTTGTTTCTTTTTGTGAACTCGAAGTATTGCCATGATGTTTTCTCCTTATTGAAGGTTGTTTGTTTTTCATTCACTCAATGGCGCAGCCGATGGAAAACAAACAACCTTCAAATGAGGAGAGCGAGCCTCGGTGTTCGGGAGCAAGCGAAGACGCGCAGCGGGTGCAACGGCGTGACAGCCTGCAACCCAGGCTGGCGAGACGTTGCTCGCAGCGACGCGCAGGAATCCCGGAAGGCGAGCGGTGAAACGGCAAACGGAGAGACCGCATATACAGTGGACAAGATCGTTTGAAATCCGGAATAGGGCGCGGCCTCA
>JANMEV010000299.1:0-9807 GCA_031377305.1 Planctomycetota bacterium
CGGTGCATTCACGTTGAAGACGCTGAACAATCCCTTCAATTGAGGCTGCCCGTTGCCTTTCGCCACCAGAATGTCGGTCTGTTCCTGAAGTGCCTTCAGACCCGCATCGCCTCGGTCTTCGACCATCAGCTTGATTCCGCCTGCGCGTCCTAACCCCGACACCGCTGGCGGCGGCGAGATCGTGACGGTCGCCTCAGGGATTTTCTCTGCAAACGCCTTCAACAGACTTTCCTGAATCGCGTTCGCTGTCGTTTCTGGGGTTTGCCGCCGAGAGAAATCGTCGAGGATGACGAACATCGAACAGAAATTCGACGCTCGCGCTCCAAGCTGGAACGAGTTTCCCGCGATGGAATTGACACTGCGAACTCCGGGCATATCCAGCGTGATGCGTTCAACCCTCGCCAGCGTGGCGAGAGTTCTCTCTGCGGCCGTCGCGTCCGGCAGTTGAACTCCACAGACAAGATAGCCCTTGTCCTGCGACGGAATAAATCCAGTCGGCAGCGCGTTGAAGCCAAACCACGTCAGCCCCAGCAGTCCGGCGTAAATCGTTAACACGAGCAGTGGCACTCGCAGCAGCCGCGCGGTGGCGAAGGTGTAACCGTTGATCGATTTCAGGACACAAAAGTTGAAGAACCGAAAGAACCAGCCGAAGGCCAGATCCAGCAGCCGAGTCAGCCAGTCCTTCTTTGCGTCGCGAGGTCGCAGCAGCAAAGCGGCAAGGGCAGGGCTGAGCGTCAGTGAGTTGATCGTCGAGATTACCGTCGAGATCGCGATCGTCAGCGCGAATTGGCGAAAGAACTGGCCCACGATCCCCGAAACAAACGCGCAGGGGATAAAGACAGCCGACAACACAAGCCCGACGGCGATCACTGGCCCGGCGACTTCTTCCATCGCATGAATCGCAGCGTCGCGTGGCGAGAAACCTCGCTCGATGTATTGCTCAACGGCTTCCACGACCACGATGGCATCGTCAACAACAATCCCGATGGCCAGCACCAGTCCAAAGAGCGTGAGATTGTTCAGACTGAACCCAACCGCATACATCGCCGCAAACGTTCCGACGATCGCGACTGGCACCGCGATCAGCGGAATAATCGCCGGTCGCCAACCCTGCAGAAACACCAGCACGACCAGAGCCACAAGGATGATCGCGTCTCGCAGCGACTTGAAGACTTCGTTGATGGATTCACGAATGAACGGAGTCGTGTCGTAGCCCGCTTCGTGGATTACGCCTTCCGGAAAGTCGACCGACAGCTCATTCATCTTCGCCTTGATCAGATCGGCCGTCTCCAGCGCATTGGCATCGGGAAGCTGAAAAATCGCCAGGCCAACCGTTGGCTTCTGGTCAAACCGATTGTTGGTTTCTTCAATACGAGCCGCCACTTCGACTCGACCGATATCACGAATTCGCAGCATCCGCCCATCGGCTGAGGCTCGAACGACGATGTCTTCAAACTCTTCTGGTGTCTCCAGTCGTCCCTTCACCGTCAGCGGAAACTGCGACAGCTGCCCGGAGGTCACTGGCGGCTGACCCATTTGGCCCAGCGCGACTTCGGCATTCTGTTCGCGAACGGCCGCAAGGACATCCGAAACCGCCAGATCGCGTGCAGCCAGTTTGTCGGGATCCAGCCAGACTCGCATGCTGTAGTCTCGCTGGCCGAAGACTCGCACTTCGCTAACGCCGGTCAGACGCGAAAGCTCGTCCTGCAAATGCAGGCGAGCATAGTTACTCAGATACAATTGGTTGTAGCGCCCATCCGGCGAGTTGATGCTGACCGTGAGCAGAATGTCGGGCGATCGTTTGCGAGTCGTCACACCGGTTCGCCGCACGACTTCCGGAAGCGACGGCAGCGCGAGGCTGACTCGATTCTGCACCAGCACCTGAGCCAGATTCAGGTCAACTCCCGGCTTGAACGTGACGGTCAACGCGTAAGATCCATCGTTGGTGCTCGACGAATTCATGTACAGCATGTCTTCCACGCCGTTGACCTGCTGCTCAATCGGCGCGGCGACTGTTTCGGCAACCGTCTGAGCACTCGCGCCAGGATAGTTGCAGCCCACTTCCACGGTCGGCGGTGCAATCGGTGGATACTGAGCCAGCGGCAACTGATAAAGCGCAATCGCTCCGACCATCGTGATCACAATCGAGATCACTGAGGCAAAGATTGGCCGGTCTATGAAGAAGCGTGAGAACACCGGGGCTCGCTGGAAGAATTAGTGGTTGATTATTGCGACAGAAAAATTGTGGACAAGAAGATGAACGCCAAGAAAGCTACAATTCCGGGGGGCCCGTTTTTCTGTCCATCATCTTTCTGTCGCACTGCAATGGCATTGGATGTCCGAGGCGTGCTTAAACGCGATCGCAGGCGGCTTGCCGCTAAACGGTTTACTCGGCGGACACCTGCGGTTTGGAAGTAATCTCCATCGACGGTCGCAGTCGCTGAAGGCCGGTCACGATCACTTGATCGCCTTCCTTGATTCCTGACCGAATGACTCGCTGACCGCCGAGGAGCGGCCCGAGTTCGACCGATCGAGCTTCTGCGATCGCCTTCGGTTCCTTTCCGCCCACCACAAAGACGAACGGCCGGCCCTGATCGGAAGCCATGGCTTCTTCAGGGATCAACAGCGATTGCTCAGACTTGCCGATCGGATACTTCAAACGCACAAAAAGTCCGGGGGACAAAAGTCCGTCAGCGTTGTCAACGGTTGCTCGAACTCGCAATGTTCCGGTTGCTGGGTCAATCTGGTTGTCACGAAAATCCACATTGCCTCGAAGCGCGAACTCGTACGAATCCGCCAGAGAGATCTCCACCTCAACCGGCTCCTCGGCGGTCGAGGCGTTTGGTTCACGATTCTGCTGCCGTCGAAGCTTCAGCACCGTGCGTTCGTCCATATCGAAATAGACGTGGACCTTATCCAGCGGCACGATCGTCGCCAGCGACGTCTGGTCGGCCGCAACAAGGTTGCCGACGTCCAGCATGTGACGACCGATCCGCCCGCTGAGCGGCGCTTTAATCGTTGTGAATTGAAGATTAAGCTTCGCAAGTTCATGAGACGCCGTCGCTTCGGCCAGCGTTGCGTTGGCTTCGTCGAGATCATATCGAGCCGTATCGTACTCATCCGGCGACATCGCCTTCTTCTCAATCAACTCCTGCGCACGACGAAGCTGACTGGTCAGTCGTTTGATACGAGCTTCAATCTGGCTGATGGTCGCAGCCGTCCGCTGTTCTTCAGCAACGAACGAACGATCATCAATCTTGAACAGTACCTGATCCTTTGAGACCTGCGTGCCGTCTTCAAAATTGACCTCCGCCAGATAGCCGCTGACTCGCGCGCGAAGCTCGATGGTTTCGGTGGCGGCTGTTCGTCCGGTGAACTCTTCGAATTCGGTGACCATTTCAAACTTCGGGGCAACGAAGTACACCGTCATCGGTGCTGGAGGCTTCGCCTTCTTTTGCTCCTGCCGGCAGCCTGTCGTGGTCAGGACGACGGCAAAACAACAGATTGTCAACGCGCAAATCCGCGTCATGTTGTGGCCATTAAAAGTGGGGGAGGAAGCTTTGCAGGCGGGAATTGACTTACTAAGCCGTTCATTCGAGTCAGGATAGGTATACGGCCGCTGTCGATCGCTTTCAATGAGTCCGTCGAAGAAATCCCCTGCCGAAGCCCTTTGCAGGAACCCTGGGACGATTGTTGGGCCGCTCAATGGAGGATCGTCGCTTGAACACCGGTCGGTATGCCGACAAACTGGCTTTTGCACTCACGCAACGGTTGATGTCATTGATTGTCCTCCGCGCGGTCATAAGTGAGAATACTGGCGAGCGGCATGCGTCAGCCTGCCGGTTCCGAACACGAGTGCCGGACGCCTCACGCCACTCCGATCGCTTGTCTCATTTCCGGCCGCGAAGATGACAATTCCGCGACTCCTTTTCTACCTTCAAAGATGCTCGTCATGCCACAAAATCGACGTCGGATGATTCAGGGAATCGGCGGTGCTTTGAGCGTCTCGCTGTTTCTCAGCGCGGGTCGAGCACTTGGACAAAGTGAAAAGACGACACCAAAGATCCGAATCGGTCAGATCGGCGTCGGACACGCACATGCGAGTAAGTTGGGCGTGTATCGCAATTCGCCGGACTACGAAGTGATTGGGATCGTCGAACCGAATGAGGAATTGCGAAAGAAAGCGGAAGCTCAGGAACCGTTTCGCGATCTGAAGTGGCTGACTCAGGAACAGTTGCTGAATGAGCCGGGTCTTCAGGCGGTGCTGGTGGAAACTCCTGTTCGTGATTTGTTGAATGTGGCTGAGGTCTGCGTCGCCGCGGGCAAGCATGTTCATGTCGACAAGCCCGCTGGAGATTCGCTGCCGCTGTTTGCTCGTCTGCTGGATTCCGTCACGAAGCAGAATCTGCTGCTGCAGATGGGCTACATGTACCGCTACAACCCAGGCGTCTTGCTGCTTCGCGAATTTCTGAAGCAGGGTTGGCTCGGCGAGATCTTTGAAGTTCACACTGTCATGAGCAAGGTGGTGGATCCGAAGAGCCGCATCGAACTGGCGAAGTTTCCTGGCGGCATTATGTTTGAGCTCGGGTGTCACGTTATTGATTTGGTCGTGGGAATTCTCGGGCAGCCTCAAAAAGTGACCGCGTTTCCGCGACGCGTGGGAACTCAGGACGATCAGCTCGTCGACAACATGCTGTCCGTCTTCGAGTATCCTCGCGCGGCGGCGACTGTGAAAGCCAGTGCCATCGAAATCGACGGTGGTGAACGGCGACACCTGGTCGTCTGCGGAACCGAAGGGACGGTCCACATTCAGCCGCTCGATAATCCGTCGGCCCGAGTCACCCTGTCAAAGCCGCACGGTGACTACTCAAAGGGCTATCAGACTCTGACCTTTCCGAAGTACGATCGCTACGTCGACGACGCGGCCGACATGGCAAAGATCATCCGCGGCGAAAAGGAATCCGATTTTCCGGCCGCTCACGATCTGGCAGTTCAGACCGCCGTTCTGCAGGCCAGCGGTATGAAGACCACTTGAAAACGTAGTACGCGCATCGTTGGAAACGACCGCTGGGGGCTTCGAGACAATTAACCCGTTTGCGGCAGATCGAGCAGGTTTGCGAATCGGTCCAGAACGATCGATTTGAGTTCGCTGAACTCGGGCGAATCAAAGCGGCCGTCGTCGACCAGGTCCTGAGCCATGCGGCGAGCAACTTGCAAAATGCTCACGTCTCGCACGGGATCGGCGACTCGCAGTGGCATGGCGCCGCTTTGACGCAGGCCGAGAATATCGCCCGGGCCGCGGAGTTCGGCGTCTTTCTCCGCGAGCTCAAAACCGTCCGACGATTTCTCCAGCGCCGTCAGACGCTCGATGGCATCTGGCATCTCGGTCGTCGACAGCAGAAAACAATAGCCCTGATAGCTGCCTCGGCAAATGCGGCCACGTAGCTGATGCAACTGAGCCAGTCCGAAACGATCGGCCTGCTGGATGATCATGATCGTCGCGTTGGGAACATTCACGCCCACTTCGATCACCGTCGTCGACACCAGCACGTCGGTTTCATGATTGCGATACCGATCCATCACCGCGTGCCGTTGTTCGCGATCCATGCGGCCGTGAAGCAGATCGATTCGCATCCCAGCGAGTTCGTTCTGGCCGAGTTGTCGGAACACAGCTTCGGCGGAGGCAGCATCGTCGTCGGCCTTCTCTTCGACTCGCGGGCAAACCACATAGGCCTGGCGACCTTTCGCAATCTGCTGTTTGACGAAGTGCCACATACGAACCCGCTCGGGCTGATCCATGATGCGAGCCGTCACGACCTTTTGCCGCCCTGGCGGAAGTTCGCGAATGACAGACACATCCAGATCGCCGAATTGCGTCAAACACAGACTTCGCGGGATCGGTGTGGCGGTCATCACCAGTACATGAGGACTGCGATTCTGGCTGGTGAAGCTGGCTCGCTGACGCACTCCGAAGCGATGCTGTTCGTCAATCACCACCATTGAAAGGTTGCGAAACTTCACGCTGTCCTGAATCACGGCCTGAGTTCCAATGATCAACTGTATGCCGCCGGAAGAAATGCCTTCCAGAAGTTCACGCCGTTTCGCGGCGGGCAAACCGCCGAGCAGCAGGCCTCGCTGAACACGGCTTTCTGCCAGCAATTCTTCAAACGTCTCCCAGTGCTGAGTCGCCAGGACTTCCGTGGGAGCCATCAGCACGGCCTGATGCCCGGCCGCAATCGCGGACAGCATCGCGTAGACCGCGACCGCCGTTTTGCCGGCACCGACGTCGGCCTGCAGAAGACGATGCATGGGATGCGGCTGAAGGATGTCGCCGGCAATTTCCCGAACCGATCGATCCTGTCCTTCGGTGAATCGAAAGTCAAACAGCCGTCGAATACGGGCGTCGACTTTTGCCGTCACTTCGATCGGATCGGCTTTCAGAGTTCGGCCCCACGTTCGTCGACGCAGCGCGAGTCCCAGTTGAAATTCGAAAAGATCGTCCAGCAGAATTCGGTAGCGTCCAGCTTCCCATTGCTTGACGGAATTCGGCAGATGCAGCCATCGCAGCGCGGTCGGAAGATCGGGCAGACGGTGATGACTTCGAAATGATTCGGGAACGGGATCGGTGACCAGGCCCGCGAAGTCTTCCGTCACCGATCTCACCATGCGGCGCATGGAGTCCATCTTGATGCCGTCGGTAAGTGCGTAACGCGGAAGAACACCAGCAGCTGTTTCAATGTCGTCATCCGGCGCGAGGATATGAATTCGCGGGCCGTTGAATTCCCATCGACCGGCTTTGCGTTGTGGCTTACCGCTGAAGATCACGTGTTCGTTGTCGGCGAATTTCTTGAACATCCACGGTTGATTGAACCAGAGTCCTCGAACAAAGTGGCCGTCGCAGTCCAAAAGGATGCCGACCATCGTCCGCCCTTTGGTCAGTTGCCGCACGTCGCGGTCGACAACAAAGCCATGGACGGACTGCTCGAGGTCGGCCTCCAGCTTTGGCACCGGTCGCATGTCGCTGAAGTCGTTGACGCTGTGCGGAACATGGAAGAGAAGATCCTTCGCGGTAATGATCCCCAGATTCTTCAGCAGTTCCGCTCGCTGTGGCCCAACTCCGCGCACGAACTGAACCGGAGTCATCAGCCGGTCGGCTGAGGACTGATTCATGTGGGATGCGGCGGCAGGAAGTGGCTCGGACATGGCGGGAGAATATCGAATGGATGAAATCCGTGCGACTGGTTCACCGCGAGCTGCGTTCAATCACCTTAATCAGCAACTGAAGGTCCTGCTGGATCAGTCGAAACGCGGTCACGGCGAGCCCAAAGCCAAGGACTCCGCCAGCGGCCAGTTCAATGAGTGCATCGCGGCGATCGAGCCCGCTGGAGGCCAGAATCGCTATTGAAAGCATGGGAACGGAAGCGGCCAGGATCAGATGAAACCAGGTCGCTCGGGCGAGATTTCTTAACGCTGGCAACTCATCGACCGAGATCGATTCCCATCTCACCAGTGCTGGGTAGAAACATCGCACGGCCATAAGCGAAACGGCAAAAAAAGGATACGCCGCCGCAATCAATCCACACAACGCCAGCGAAGCCAGGAAGTGCCCATAAATAGCAGCGGGAACACTGCCGTACATCATGTGCAGCAGGATTGGATAGGCCGGCGCGGCGACAAGCCAGAGTGTCAGTCCGACGATGGAAGCGACATTGCCGAGTTCCATGCAGCGTCGCCGCTGCTCGGCCAGTTCTTCCGCCGACAAACGAGCCTGCACGTCGACTCGAGTCGCTCGGGTGACGGAACCGACCAGCCAGCGAGCACTCAGAATTCCCGTCGGGAACGTGATCATGTTGATGAGCGTTTGAATTCGCATAAACGCGGGGTCAGCATCAGGAATCAGACTCTGAATTTCACCTCGGTTGTAGAGGAAGTTGAAGATCGCTCCAACAATGTTCGGAATCAACGTTGCAATGACGATGCTCGCCAGCGGCCAGCGAGCGGCCATTCTCTTCCAGCGAGTCGTTGTGTCGCACAACAGAAGCCGGGCTTCCGGATGCAGACACAGATCGATCGAATTGGCCAGCGCGGCACCGGAGGAGAATCGTTCGTCCGGATTCGGCTTGAGACAGCGACAGATCACATCGCCCAGACCGCTCTTTTCTGTTTCACGCAGAGCCATCATGTTTGCATCGCTGAGTCCGCTGCGTCGTCGTTCAGTCATTGACTCCAGCCACGTCGACCAGGACTTCCGCCCATCTTCAGCAAAGGGCCGCTGACCAATCAACAGTTCACAAATCACAACTCCTAGGGAGAACAGATCACTGCGACCGTCGAGTTCTGGTGCCGTTCGTGGATGTCGCGGATTGCAGGCTTCCAATTGCTCGGGCGACATGTAGGCGAGACTGCCTCCGAGGCTCGCTTCGGCGGTGGCTCCTTCAACCGTCGCCCCAAAGCTGATGTTGAAGTCGGCGAACTTTGGGATTCCTTCGGCCGTGATCAGCACGTTGGCCGGCTTGATGTCTCGATGCAGCACGCCCTCGCGATGAGCATAGTCCAGCGCTTTCGCGAGCTGCACGCCGACCCAGCAGACAAGCTGAGGCCACGTCATCGCTGCGATCCTGCGGCGAGTTTCAGATTCCGCGGGCCGCGTTTCGCCTCGGTCGTCCAGAATCGAATCGATAGCCTTGAGATAAGTTCGCCCATTCCATCCCGTCGCCTTTGAATCCTTTATGCGGTGAATCACGTCGCTCAACGTGCCGCCCGCGGCGTACTGCATATACAGCAGCCTCGCGGATTCTGAGGGAATCAATCTCTGGTCGTAGACTCGAATGATGTTGTCGTGGTCCAGCTTCGCCAGCGTCTGCGGCTCGGAACCGTGATCGGCCGAAACTTTCAACGCGACCATTCGCTGCATCGACTTCTGCCGCGCGAGGAAGACGGTGGCGAAAGTGCCGTGGCCCAGTCTGAGCAAAATGTCGAAGTCGTCGATGGTGTCACCGGGAGCCAGTTCGATTGTCGTCTTGTGTTGCTCCCCTTGCGCGAAAGTCGATCTCAGCGCAGGGTCCATTCGGAACAGCCCGTCGAGATCCCTCGCCATCGCCGGAAAACGCTTGAAGTACTCCGTGGGTGAAACTCGATCGCCAGCCGTTTTCCGAATGTGGTACTCTTCGAAAACGAGTTCGACCGACAACAGCGAATCCAGTTCGGGGATGTCAATGGAATAGTCTTCGACCAGCCGCTGCAAACCCATTTGCCATCGCTGTTCGAGATCCAGCTTGATGAGCTCCGGGACAAGCTGGCCGCGAAGAGTGGAATCCGTTTCCGGAAGAAAGTCGGTAATCGACGGCGGATAAGACGCAGAACTCCATGCCTCCGAGAACGCTTCCAGCGTTTCCGTCAGTCGCGACCAGTCGCTGTCGTTAAGTTCCGGTGTTGAGGCCACAGTGAGGGAGAGTTCCGTACAGGAAAGAAGCTTCGGCTGCGTTCAAACTAACTGCTGGTTCCGCAGGAGTCCAGCGGGGGAAGTCGTTATCATTGTGCACACGTCGCCGTCTCGCTTGCGCTCTGCACCCCAATAAACATGCCAGTTGATGAGGTTTCGATGTCAAATCCTGATCAGGCGTCCCGTTTCTCAAGCTCCTACGAGCTGGGTGAGTTCATTGAATCGCACCGCAATCAACTGCTGGCATATATCGATCGGAACATCGGTCCAGCTCTGCGATCTCGGCTTGAGGCGGAGGACATTCTTCAGGAAGTCACGATTTCTGCACTCGGGTCACCGGAACAATTCAACGTGGAAGGACGAGA
>JANMEV010000369.1:0-6644 GCA_031377305.1 Planctomycetota bacterium
AATCTCGAGGTTTTGCTGCCCCAGATCCTGGAATTCCGCCCCAAAGTGGTTGTTATTGCGACCAATGAGGTTCGCCAGCGTCTATGTAGTGGGTTAGAGCAGGCAGGCCTCCCGAAAGCGCTTTAAAAGCTTCGCCATAGAGACTTAGCGTCTTTTCTCTGCGCCGGATTGAACCGCTGCGCTGCAAAAAAACAACGACCGGCGCGCGGATCGCATTGTGGATTTAGACGGAACCGGTCAAGGCAAGGTGTTTTCGGAATCGTCTGTCTGCGAGTTGCTGCGATGCATCGCGTTGACGGCACATGGTGTTCAGTTCTTTCAGCTCTCGGCGAGTGGTCCGCTCGTTTGCTGAAGACCACGACTGAACGACTGAAAGCATCTCTAATGGATTGACGCACAGGGCCGTTTTCTAATTTTTCTCGTCTCTCTCTCAAAAAAATGAAAGCGTTTACAATGTTGAAGACTCTCTGGAATGATGAAGCTGGTGTGATCCTGTCTGCAGAACTCGTTCTGATCATGACAATCCTGGTTCTCGGTATGATCGTCGGTTTGGTTGAACTGCAGTGCTCAATCGTTGCTGAACTCAGCGACCTTTCAAGCGCATTCGGTAACCTGAACCAGTCATACACGATCAGCGGTTTTGGTAGCTCAAAGGGTGGAAACCAGTTCAAAGCCCGCACCTACGGTGCAAAGTACACCGACCTTGCTGACACTTGCGACTGCGACCAGAACCTGAGCATCGTTTGCACAGATCCTGGTGAAATTGCGAAGTAATGATTGACCTCCGAAGCCTCTTTCGGATGTTCTGAGCTGCCGAGCTCAATAAAGGCAGGGTCGTTTGGCCCTGCCTTTTTTTATTGCGCCGCTTGAAACTGTTGGCGGCCTCCTTTGTATCGACTCAATCCCGGATTCCGGCAAAATGAGGCTCCCAATTCACGAGAGCCCCGTTCCGCTGCATTTTTGCAACGTCGCCATGACGCGAACCATCAGGCCATCGAACACGTTGTCATTGACAACTGTAAAGCCTGAGTGTGTGAACTGTTGCATTGCCGCAACACTCTCTGAACTTGCCAAAAACTACCGAGCAGTCTGATTCACTGCAAGCCGTTGTTTTGGCCTCTCTTACGACATGTTGCCGCTCAGCATCGTCGTCCCGAATTCAGGTTCTGGCACGAAGTCTGCCTTCCTGTTTCTCAGTTCCTGAATCATTCACGAGTCTCGTCCTGCGGCCAATAGCCTGTTCGATCGAGTGGTGGAAGAAGGCAGGTGAGCCAGAACAAAAGTTGCGATCTCATTTGTCGAGATCGCATGTTTCTAAGTTGCTCGGCAAGCACTAAAAAGAGGAAGAAGAAATCATGTTGAAGTCCCTATGGAATGACGAGTGTGGTGTGATTCTGTCTGCAGAACTGGTCCTGATCGCGACCATTCTGGTTCTTGGAATGGTTGTGGGTCTGGTTGAACTGCAGTGTTCAATCGTTGCTGAACTCAGTGACCTGTCGAGTGCTTTCGGAAATCTGGACCAGTCTTATCAGGTGTCCGGCTTCGCCAGCTACAAATCAGCTGGCAATACCAAGGCTCGCACTTATGGCGCTCAGTACAACGACCTTGCTGATATGTGCGACTGCGATCAGAACATGGCCATCCTGTGCAACGACAATGGCGAAGTGAGGAAGTAAGGACTCGTATCCAGCGACACGATGGTCGAGAGATCGTTTCCGCTTCTGAAGGGCAGGGCCATTGGCTCTGCCTTTTTTTGTTGAGTCCGTTAGTGAAAGTTCGCTCGGTGTCGAGCATATCGTTGGCGAAGCTCGGTGACTCAGTCCCGACGGGACATTCGGCTGTTTTCGCCGATCCTTTGGAAATGATCAGCGCAGTTTTTGCTGGGACAGGCCTGACTTTCTGCGGCTCTATGCTGCACGACTAAGTATCGTTGCACTTCCTGCCGAACGACTGGCGATGTGCACATTGTCTTGCTTTATGCCCAACAGGACGTAATCAAATCGTGTTGACGGCGAAAATCACCCCACAGTAATGTGTGATGCGAAAGAGTGATTTTGCGGCACTGCCGCTCCTGTTCTCTCGGCCACTGACGCCGTGTTCCATCCCAACACATGTCAGTGCTTTAAGGGATCTGCAGATTAAACGATGATCAATGCTTCCAATCGCATTGCTTGTTGGGGCGTCCACCCTTTGCAATCCCGGATGAGAATATGAGCGACGGTGCTCAATCGGCTTCTCAGTTGAGCGTTTGGCGACACAATTTGCCCGGGGACTGACCACCCCGAGCAAATTTACCAAATCCGCAGCAGTGAATGCGGCGAGAGTCGTTCTTCGCAACTCGAACACCTCAACGAACATGTCGTGTTGAAGGTGAACCAATCCTGTCGTTTTTCCTTCCCTGTCAAAACACAGTTCACCGTGCATCCTCATGGCACTCTGCCAGGTTGATTCAAAACAGGTGCGCTGCCCCTTCAGACTATTCATTCGCAATTTGAACGAGCGTGACAGGTCACGCGGTTCGATGATTGCGCATGTCCTTTCCTATTTCGTCTGTTCATCATTTTTCGCTGCGCTTTGAAAAAGCAAAAACGCAGTGGAACGGTGGCCGTACGACTATTCCCAGCCTGCTTTTTCGTGAATCTCAGCCGCTTTGCCGACGGAGTTCGCAAATGTCGAAGTGCACACACATGGTTATCAGCCACGGTCGTCTGAGTGTTGATTCCCCTCCAGATTCTGCGACTTCGTCGAGCACTTCGCTGCGAAAAGCACTCTGTTGCCTGCTGATGTCCAGTCTCCTGTGCGGCTGCGCATCGGGCATGATGAGTATGCCGGGTGCGGCAATGCTGGCCGAACGGTTCTCCCGCGATGACGACAAAGAAAAGAAGTCTGAAGAGAAGTCCGCCAAGGAAAAGAAATCGTCCAAGCGCGAGAAGGAAGAAGACAACGACTTCGGAAATCGAGTCGAAACGCCGCTGTTGTCGGAGTACATGAGCGTGCAGGGCAATACGGTAATCGTATTGCGAGGGGTGGGCCTTGTGACCGGATTGAATGGCACCGGTGGCGACCCTTCTCCATCGGCACTGCGAACGCAGCTGCAGAATGAGATGACTCGCCGAAACGTGAAGAACATCAAGCAGATTCTTGCGTCGCGCGACACCGCGATGGTGATTGTCACTGCCTATCTGCCCGCGATGGTTCGCAAGAATCAGCGATTCGATGTGCGAGTGGCACTGCCAAAGAACAGCAACGCGACAAGCTTGAAGGGTGGATGGCTGCTGGATACCCGCCTGTTTGAAGAGCAGACGGTCGAAGGTCGTGGAACTCTGAAGGGCCATGAATACGCTGTCGCCGGAGGAGCGATCCTGACGAGTTTGGGAGTCAAAGACAATCGCGACGAACGTCAGGCGGAGTTGATGTCGGGCACCATTCCCGGCGGTGCGCTGTCAAAGACTGATCGCGACCTGAGTATCGTTTTGCGGACAGACAAGCGTGGCAGCAGGAACAGCGAACGAGTTGCAAACGCCGTTTCCGGCCGATTCCATCGGTACAACAACTATGGCCAGAGGATCGCCTGTGCTGAAGCGAAGACGGACGCGCTGGTGACACTGAAGACTCATGAACAGTACATCAACAATTTTCCGAGATATCAGGCCGTCATTCGCAGCCTCGCGTTGAACGAGTCCGAGGTTGCTCGCCGCATTCGGCTGGAAATGCTTGCCAGAGACATTCTCGACCCGGACAAATGTCAGTCCACCTCACTGCAGTTGGAAGCAATCGGCGACGATTCAATTCCGTTCCTGAAAGACGCACTCGAATCCGACAGTTTCGAAGTTCGTTTCCAGGCGGCTCAGACGTTGGCTTATCTTGGGAACGCGTCGGGTGTGTCCGTTCTGCAAGAAGCTGTCAGCGAACAGCCCGCATTCCGAATCTATGCACTGGTTGCATTGTCGGTGATCGACGACGCTGATGCGGTGCTGGCCCTTCGCGAATTGATGAGCGAACCAACTCTTGAGACACGCTACGGAGCATTTCGCTCTCTCAAGGAGCTTGACCCACACGATCCATGGCTGAATCCGCTGGCCTTTGAAAACCGCTTTGTGTTGTATGTGATCGATTCGAAGGGTGAGCCGATGGTTCACGTGACTCGTCGTCGAGCCCCGGAGATCGTTGTCTTTGGAGCTGATCAGTCACTTCAACTTCCTGTCGCTGTGTATGCTGGCCATAACATTCTCGTTAAGGGTGAAAAAGGACAGCATGAGGTGGAAGTTACCCTCTACAAGCTGAACGAGGAGCCACAACGTCAAAAGGTTCCCAACCGACTAATCGACATTATTCGCGCTTGCGGTCAACTGGGGGCTACGTATCCGGACATGGTTCAGCTCATGATTGAAGCTGAGCAGCAACACAACTTTGTGGGGCAGTTTGGAATCGATCGACTGCCTCAGGCAGGACGTCTTTATCTGAAGAAGGATGAGGCAACTGCTGTTGATGAAGACCTTGATGCGGAATCAAAAACCAAGCGAATTGGTAACTCCAAGATGCTTCCGGAGCTCTTTGATGAGCTTGACGAAGAGGAAATGAAAGAGAACGAATCCAATGAAAAGCTGATGTCCATCAACTTTGAAAACGTTGCCAAGCAGGATGCAAAGACAGCAGCAAAGATGAAGTCGTCAGTGCTGGGGGACACGAACAAGTCATCCACGGACGGCAATAAGAACGAAGAGGACCTTGACGTTCCCGGTGAACCAGAAGCAGGTTCGAAGGCCGCCCTGGAGACTGACAAGTCCACTGCTGACAAATCTGCTTCAGCCGACTCACAAGATGAAGACTCTTCAGATGATGACCTTCAGACAACCGCAAAACTCAAGCACGAGACAGGCGAAAAGTCAGCGTTGACGGAGCCCGATGGCTCAGAAAGTGTCGAAGAGTCGGCCAGCGAACCCAAAGCCAGCTTCGGAAGTCGTTGGCTGGAAAGAATGCGAAGACCGTTCGGAGGACTCTCTGAACCCGAACCTTAGCCGATGAGCAAGCTAACCTTCGTTGATTGTTCTATAACAGGGCAGCATTGAAGGTTTTGCTGCCGTGAACACCAGAATCAACTTCTGGAAATCGAACCGCAGGCTGATTGAATTGAGTTCGTCGCTATTGCAGCGACATGCTGACCAAGGACTGGTTGAATGCTCAAGTCGCTCGAACTCTTTGGATTCAAGAGTTTCGCCGACCGCACCGTTTTTGACTTCGCTGCCGGGATTACCGGTGTCGTGGGGCCGAATGGGAGTGGCAAGAGCAACGTCGTGGACTCAATTAAGTGGATTCTGGGTGACCAGAGTGCCAAGAGTCTTCGCGGCAAAGACATGACCGACGTGATTTTCAATGGCTCGACCAGCCGCACCGGGTCACAGTTTGCGGAAGCGACGCTGGTCTTCGACAATCGCAGCCGATTCATTCCAGTCGATCTTGATGAAGTCTCGGTTGGACGCCGAATCTGGCAGTCCGGTGACTCCGAGTACCTCGTTAATCGCAACACGGCTCGATTGAAGGATGTCCGTGAGTTGTTTGTTGGCACTGGAGCCGGTGCCGCAACTTACTGCATTATCGAGCAGGGTCGAGTCGACCAGATTCTGCAGTCGAACGCCGCCAATCGCCGCCTGATCTTTGAAGAAGCGGCGGGGATCAGTCGCTTCAAACAAAAGCGCACCGAAGCTCTTAAGCGTCTGGAGCGAGTTGAAACGAACCTTGTCCGCCTGTCAGATCTCGTTGATGAAGTGGAAACTCAGGTCAGCACCGTTCGAACGCAGGCTCAGCGCGCGACACGCTACAGAGCAGTTTCGACGGAGCTGGAACAGCTCTGGGTCGGACTTGCGGCAGACGATTTTCGTCGTGAGTCGACGCATCGCGATACGCTTGTCGCCCAGATGCATGAATCGGCTGACGTCGTTCATGACTTGCGAGCTCGACAGTCGGAAGCGGAAGCTCAGGTGGTCGCGGCTGACGCGGCTCTGGCGGAAGTCGATGATCAGTTGCGCGAAGTGGAACGCCGACGCAGCGATCTTCGCAGTCGCATCGCGAGTCTCGACACAACCGTCCGTCATCAGGCGGCCCGCGAAGCCGAGCTGCAGTCGGATCTGCAGCGGCTGGTTCGTCAGCAAAACCTGATGAAGAATCGCGTTGCCGAGGCTCAGGCGGAAGAGACCCATCTGGAATCTGTGCTTTCGTTGGAACGAGCCGCCTTTGAACGACGGAAGACGACACTGCTGTCGGGCGATGATCAAGTCACTGGACTGCATCAGGTGTTGTCGACGTCGCGTGACGGTATTGAAGCGTCACGGCAGGAGCTGATGTCGCAGGTGCGACTCAATTCCGAAGCGGCGTCAACACTGGCAAATCTGAAATCTCAGCATCAGTCGGCGGTCCAGCGACGAAAAGGTCTTGAGACACAAGCAGAAACGCTCGACACAGAAGTTCTGAAACTGACCGAAGCCGCGCCAGACGTTGAACAGCTCATGCTGCAGGCTCAGCAGGAACTGCAGGCCGTTGAAAATGACGCCGACCGGTTGCTGCGAAGTCGCGAACAGTTGGTCAGCGAGCAAAATCAGTCACAGAAATCTCTAGCCGAACTGCGAGAACATCGCAGTGCTCAGATT
>JANMEV010000380.1:0-5771 GCA_031377305.1 Planctomycetota bacterium
CCGCTCGCCAACGAGTATCGTGTCCGTATTGGGAGAAATTGATGAGTGTTGAGCGTTTTGAAGTTGTGTTGAAACTGGCGAAGATTGAAGACAACGATCGAGTCTGGTTCGGGCGCTGGCTGCGTCGCTATGCCGTTTTTCTGCATCAGCAGGATAGTGTATCGCTGTTGATTTCGCAGGACAGCGTCAAGCAGTTCTGCCGGACGCTTTTGGCACGAGAAGTTCCCGCATGGCAGCGGCTGCAGGCGGTACGGGCGATCGAGTTTTATCGCAATCAAGTGCTCGCGACCGCTGAGCCTGATCTCCTGGAGATCCGGCAAATCCTGGGGCGTACTGCTGACGGCGAACGTCACTCCGTCCAGGCGTTATCACAGGCAGACGAAGCCCAACTGATTGGTGTGGTGAATACCAATGAACCGCGGTGGATTCAAGAGATGCGGGCTGAGCTGCGGCTGATCCATTACGCCTTGAGCACCGAGACGGCGTACATTGGCTGGGTTGAGCGATTCATGAAACACGTGGGCAGCGAAGAACTCGAGAAATTCGGTGCTCCGGAACTGAAGGAATTTCTGACAGATCTGGCCGTGAAAGGAGAAGTGGCGGCGAGCACTCAGAATCAAGCATTGAGCGGTGTGATGTTCTTCTATCAACGGGTTCTCGGTCGCGAGCTGGAGTTCATTGATGCGGTGAAGGCGAAGCGTCCTCAGCATTTGCCGCTGGTGATGAGTCGTCAGGAAGTGAGTCGAATGCTGCGGCAGCTGGAAGGGCGTGACTTACTGCTGGGGCTACTGTTGTACGGGGCAGGGATGCGCCACAAAGAAGTGCTGCGACTACGGGTGAAGGATATTCACTTTGACACAATGCAGATCACCATTCGCGACGGAAAGGGCGAGAAGGATCGAATTACGATGCTTCCGAAAGCCGCGGTCGAATTGCTTCAACGGCAATTGAAGGGCGTAAAGAAACTCCACGACAAGGATCTTGAAGTGGGTGATGGTCACGTCTATCTGCCATATGCTTTGGCAAAAAAATATCCAAATGCCGATCGTGAGTTTTGCTGGCAGTTTGTTTTTCCGTCACGCCAGAAGTCGCGTGATCCTCGAAGCGGCGAGGTTCGCAGGCATCACATTCATGAGAACAATTTTCCTCCAATCATGAAGCGTGCGCTGATAGAGGCCGGTGTGAATCAGCCGGCGACTCCACATACTCTTCGCCACAGTTTTGCAACGCATCTTTTGGAGGATGGTTACGACATTCGCACGGTGCAGGAACTTCTTGGTCATGCGGATGTGAAGACGACGATGATCTATACTCATGTGCTGAACAAGCCCGGACTTGCCGTCAAAAGCCCGGCTGACGGATTGTAGCGCGGCCGAGTCGTCGGTTGTCAGCCTGTTGCGGTGACGCGAGAGGTGTTATCCCCGTTCGAGTTCTCGCAGCACTTTTCGAATCTGATCCAGATTTGAGGCTCGGGGATCAGGAGGGACTGCGAGAAAATAGTCTTCATCGATGCCCATGCCTTCGTAATTCGCCTGAGCGTATTCGGGCTCAGCGTCTGCAAAAACACCTTCCGAGTTGAAGTCATTGTCCCACAGGATGTAGTCCGACAGCGTTTCAACGACAAACGTCCACTCATCAAGTTCACTGCTTGATTCAGCCAAGAGTTCCAGGTCGGCAACTGTTTCCGCACCGGCAAGCCTGACAAGCCGTCGCCAATAGAACGGATCTTCCGTGTCCTCGCCAGAATCGACTTCTTCATGGATGGATTCTTCGATGTGCCGAAAGATCGTGGCAATAGTGGCTTCGTTGACCGCGGTCAGTGGAGGGCACTCGGGCGTTTCACGGAGCAGCGCAAACCCCACCGTAGCGAGCATCGCCAGCCGCGGCTCTGGCGTGAGACGATCAAATACAGGCACCCCGAAATCCCAGGGCTCATCGCCACTCCGAACATCATTATCCGTAATGCTCGCAAGCGACAGAACCGCCGTCCGAAACAGCGTGGCCTCGGCTCCCGCAAGAATCCTCTCTCCCTGTGATGTTCGCCAAGTCATGGTGAATCGTCGTCCTTCGTGATGGCAAACTTCATCAGTCCCACAACGCCCGGCGCTGTGATCTTCGTTGTGATCCGTTTGCCGCTTTCGATTGCCAGACCGGTGAGCGGTAAGATTCCGGCCACTCTGTCATGCACTGACAGGTAAGCCGAGTCTCGCCTTTCGCTGGGTTTAGAAAAATGTCTCGGGCGGGGGTCGAACCTGCAACCTTCGCCTTCGGAGGGCGACGCTCTATCCAATTGAGCTACCGAGACTTGTAGAAAAAATGCTGGTGTTAGCACGATGGGGCAGCGTGTTTTTTGAGCTGACTACACCCGCGACTACACCTGCCAGGCGTTACCTACAGAGGCTGAGAAAAGGGAACCAACGAGGAAGCCGTATCAAGAATAACCACTATTGCCTCATGCTGTCGGCTAATGGGCAAAGAAAATTAAAGGAAAACTGTGGTATTTTGTGACGTGGGAGGATTCGGAGGCGGCGATGAAGAACTCTCTGAATGAAGTCTATGAGGACCAGGCCGGTCGAGACCCGTGTTGAATCGGTGTAGTGGAGGTATACTCGGACACGATCTCTGTAGCCGACGTCTGCGATCCGTACTTCCAACGGCGACAGCGGCGCGCTCAACGGCAACAGTGGCGCGCTGAATCTGGTAGAGTCACTCGCCGGAATTTTAGTGATAATTTGAAGGCCTCTCGCCGATTTGTTCGGCACTTCGGCAAATCTGCAAAAGCGGCATCCCTGAGACCGGGTGACTTCTCGTTCTACATGTCCACATTCCCAAACACGTAGTGAGTGGATCGGAAGTTCAACGACCGGCGCCGTTTACCCGGTTCGAGGAACTGTGGAAAGGACTTCGTTTGTGCCGGAACAGCCCTTGGAAATTGGACTCCATCGCGTCTGGGTGCGTGGCATAGACAACTCGGTCAGAGCTGCAGTGTGGTCGAATAGAAGTGACGTCTACGTGGGCGGACGTCCAAACGTGATTTCGCCGGTCGATACGGTAGACAGTACGATACCGGAGTTTAGGTGGACCCAGTGGACGGCGCTGTCTGATACGAACTCTGGGTGACCGATGCCGCACATGGTATCAGAGTCATTCACGAGACCCGTCTGATCACGACCTCGTTCATACTGCATCACGCCTTATCCGCATCAAACCTCCGATTCTGGGTTCGAGCCGTGATTGCGAGCAGCGACACGTCAGTCTGGAGTCTGGTCAAAGGAGTGACTATTCAACGCAGCGATCGCTGTCAGGCAATAAGGCGAGCGGCAGATGAGAATTTACTTGTTTACCATCTTGACGCGCGAGTGAGTGAGTGAGTGAGTGAGTGAGTGAGTGAGTAAGTGAGCAAACAAATTCACCTGCTGGCGCTGCGTGCTGGTATCTTTTTACCTGCCGCTCACCCAAACGAAATGGTCGCCTGAGTTCTGCTGAGTCGTTACACTGTCAGCCCCGGAAAGTAACGAATCGGCATTTTGATCCGTTCTCGGCAGCTCGAAACAAGTGAGCTTCTCACATGAATCGCAACGTGTTGACTACAATTCTTCGGCTGGCTGCGCTGCACATCGCGACCGATGCGTGGTCGCAATGTGCCGCAGAAGATGGGAACGAACCAACGCGAGCGG
Organism: Planctomycetota bacterium; assembly: GCA_031377305.1. Lineage (GTDB taxonomy): Bacteria > Planctomycetota > Planctomycetia > Planctomycetales > Planctomycetaceae > SXXK01. The sequence continues at coordinate 3,678 of JANMEV010000380.1, forward strand.
TCGATTACGAACGCGAGATCAAGCCTCTTCTGTTTCAAAAATGTGCTGCCTGCCATGGCGCGCTGAAACAGAATTCAGGACTGAGACTGGACGCTGGTGAATTGATCCGAAAGGGAGGTGAAAGTGGCCCGACTGTCGTGCCTGGCCAAAGCACTCGCAGCTTGCTCATCGAACGAGTAGCCGTTCAGGACCACAGCGTTCGCATGCCGCCGGAAGGTCAGGGTGAGAAACTGTCGGAGTCTCAGGTCGGTCTGCTGCGTCGCTGGATTGACGAAGGAGCAGCCTCACCGGCGGATGAAAAGATCCCCGATGATCCCGCACTGTATTGGTCCTATCAGAGTCCTGTAAAACCCGCAGTCCCGGCGGTCAAAGGTCAAGCCTGGGTTCGCAATCCGATTGATGCATTCGTCGCCATTGAACATGAAAAGCGAGGTTTGACTCCAGCCGCAGAAGCGTCCCGAGAAGTCTGGTTGCGGCGAGTCTTCATAGATCTCACGGGACTTCCACCAACTCGCGCGGAACTGCACGCATTCCTGCAGGATCAGTCTGGCGATGCCTTTGAAAAAGTCGTTGACGAATTGCTTGGTCGCCCCGTATACGGCGAACGCTGGGGACGCCACTGGATGGATGTCTGGCGTTACAGCGACTGGTATGGAAGTCGAGGCATCAATGAGATCCGCTACAGCCAGCGACACATCTGGCGATGGCGTGACTGGATCGTCGAATCGCTCAATGATGACAAGCCTTATGACCAGATGGTTGTTGAAATGCTGGCAGGAGATGAGCTTGCCCCTGCAAATCCTGACGTCTTGCGTGCCACGGGATTTCTTGGACGCAACTGGTACAAGTTCGACCGCAATGTCTGGATGTTTGATACTGTTGAACACACGAGCCAGGCATTTCTGGGTCTGACACTCAAATGCGCGCGATGCCATGATCACAAGTTTGATCCGATCACACATGAAGACTATTACCACTTCCGCGCGTTCTTTGAACCGCACGATGTTCGCACAGACCCCATCAGCGGAAACGCAGATACGGAGAAAGATGCGACGCTGGGCCTAGTGCTGAAGGAAGGCGTGGCTCGCACATTCGACAAAGTAATCGATGCGAAGACGTTTGTCTTTCAACGCGGCGACAACCGCTATCCGGATGAATCGAAACCGATGTCGCCGGCGGTGCCCAAAGCATTGGGCAAACTGGATGGCGAAATCCAGCCAGTGCAACTTTCTGCGGATGCGTGGTATCCACAATTGCGTCCTGCCGTGGCCGAGGGACTGATTGTCGCCGCCGATTCGAAACTCGCACTGGCAGAACAGCAGATCGCAAAGGCACGCGAAGACGCAACCCAGGTCGCTAAGGCTGTCGAAGAACGTCAGGCCACGCTTGAACAACAGCAGGCTGCGGGAACGGAAGCCACCGCAGTTGAGCCGGTGCTGCATGATGATTTTCAGTCCCGATCAGATAAATGGAAAGTGGTCTCGGGCAATTGGTCCTGGCAGGACGGTAAGTTGATCGAATCCTCTGTGGGTGATTTTGCCACAGTCGTTGCGGACGTCATTCATCCTCGAAATTTTCAGGCTCGCGTCCGATATCGAACGCTGCAGCCGGGAACATTTCGCTCGGTTGGGTTCAGCTTTGATTACGTTGATAACGGCAATTCGCAGGATATCTACACATCCACTGGCGATGCCGCGCAGTCGATTCAGGCATTCCACCGCGAAAAAGGACACAATGCTTATCCACAGCCAGGCATCGTCAAAACAAAACTGTCAGTGGGCGAAGTGTCAACGGTTGAGATCACGGCTCGTGATCAGCAATTGACGATTATGCTCAACGATGAACGTAAGCTGGACTACACAATGCCGGTGGCTCGCCGTGACGGAAAATTCGCGTTGTGGGTTCACAGCGGCTCGGCCGAGTTTCTGGAAGTCGATGTCCGCGAACTCATTCCGGACCTGAACGATCTCAGGCAGCGTCAGTTCACAGCAATGAATCACGTGAAGCTCGCAGAAGCAAAGCAGATTACGGCTCAGCGCGAAGTCGAAGCGATTAAGGCACGACTAGCGGCCGAACGAGCTAAACACTTTGGCG
>JANMEV010000423.1:0-1896 GCA_031377305.1 Planctomycetota bacterium
GTACTGCCGTTTGACGCCAGCCGTTTCGCTTCCGCTTTTGGCGGTTCCGGTTTCATCAATAGTGCCGACGGCCTCCGGGTGAGCGTGTTCCGTGGCGACAATTTGCTGGCAGCAATCTCGCAGCATCTGCTCATCCCAGACTAGGGGATTCGAGAAAACGCTGCAGTGTCCTCGGTGCGATATTCTGGTCCAGAGCGATGGCTTCCGCATTCTTTCGCTGGACGTCAGAGAGGAGTCTCCGCACATAAACTTGCAGCAACGCCCGACCAGCGGGTCGAGCAAAACAATCTGCAAACCGGATCAAAAACGGAGCGAGCAATTTGCCAGGCGTTGCGATATCTTGCAGCGTCATGGAGCGACCTTCCGAGGTTTCCTCGTGAGACGTTTTTTGCACACGGAAGGTCGTCTCTTTTTGCTCCTCAGGTCCACACCAACTAAATCCCAACCGCCAAACAACTTACGCACAGGCAGAAAACTGAACCTGGCGCTGTCCAGCTAATCAACCGGTCGAAACAATTTCTGTGCGGCCGTCCAGAATTCCCTGTCCATCTCAGGGCAGAAGGATTGGACCAGGGAACGCATCTGATCTGGCTTATCGGCCAGCACTCGATCCCGTTCGATCCGCATGGCGACGATCTTCGAACTCACAAATAGATGCGGAAAGATTTCAGCTTTGTCGTCCTCGACGCCGGTGGTCGAATAGTGGTTCAGGAAGCCCGGGAATCTCTCCGTCAACTCTCCCGTCGTCGCATCGCCCAAAGCTGACGGACCACCTGTGCTGTACTTGAAATCAGGCGGATTAAGACTCTTCCATCGCTCATCTTCATACAGCAGTCCATCATCGCGAAAGTCGACCAGATGGAAGAAATCATGGTGGATGACTTTTCGCAGGTAGCTGTCGGGCTGATCTTTCGTGCCGATGTCCAAATAGTAGACATCATGTTCGAAGTCGGGGATTGTGTATCTTCGCTGTCCCGCAAACTCTAAGCCGTGACACAACACGATTTGCCGAAGTTTGGATTTTTCGACGAACGGTTTCGGGTAGAGGCTGAACTCCTGGCAGAACAACGCTTCGTATCGCTTGAGGTCGACCTGCGCTGCAGCAACGCCTTCGATCAAACTCCAATGTGTATTCTGCGAAAACTTGGGCGACGACAAGACAACTTCGACGCCGTACTTTTCTGCAACGGCAGAAAACGTCCCAGGCAACCCATCGGAATTCTGGACACAAGTAGAACCAACCAATGAAACCCAAACGATAAGACCGGAAACACTGAACGAGACTGACCCCCTAAAGCATTGCGATTGCCTTATGCTCCGCGAATGTCCATTGCTGGCAAGTGCAATTTCTTCACATTCACCTCCTGCCTTCGGGCTGACGCTATGCGCTGAGACGCTACTGTTGTACCGAAACTCCCGCAAGTCCCCCCGTGCTGAACTACGTATTGCCACGTCGCTCCGTTGACTCGCGATGCCACATTGTTCCTACCAGGCACAAAGACTTTCTACAAACCCTGCCGAGCCGTCACGCAACCAGCCGTCGAGTTGGGCGGGGTCTTTGAGTTGCTGACCTCTGAGAGTAGACACGACGAGGAACGAGCAATTTACATCCGACAAGGCCGTCATGTCGCCCCAGAGTTTTTCGAACTGCGAGACTGGGAACACGTCCTCCTGACCGTGGCCCCAGCGTTTCTTCACGTCCTTCAGAGTGATATACGTCGGCATGCGACGGCCGAGCTCGCGGATGGCGGCGTCGACGGTCTTTTGATTTGACAAGGCTGCTCGATCGAGTCCAAAAATCTTCAACAGACGATCAATGTCGATCCATGTGGTCAGCGAGTTGTACCACGACAGATGGAACTCATCCTCTTCGCGCGGCATCGCGAGGCCTTCGAC
>JANMEV010000426.1:0-5028 GCA_031377305.1 Planctomycetota bacterium
AGAAAACAATCGCCCGCGATTTTTCGGTTAAGACGTTGGCGATAGTGCTTTGTCAGGCATGAATTGAGTTGTGTGACGGACACCTTGATTCCCCACAGCCACGGCATGAGTCGTTTCCTAGTGATATCTTTGGGCTCGAACCCGTCACGGAGTGTCGGGCAACAATGTGGCCCGTGTCTCCGACGCGGGTTTTCTGCATCAACCAAACAGAACACTGCCAATTCCCAGATCGCCGCAAACAAAAGCCGCGACGCACGCAGTCTGGTTCCAATTAGTGCTGTGTCCGTCATGAGTTGAGCCCAACCACAGACTCCTCAAATTACGACTGCCACAACACTAAGATTCTTCAAGTATTCGCTGCACGAAGAAGTGTGCGTTTTGCTGAATGACGGGGTTCGGATGTTGGAGCCTCGCTCGTCTCTGAAGATCGTTGTTTCAAACGAATGTTTCAGGACTTATGCCTTCCCGAAGCTTCCGGCGTTCTCCGCTGGCGACAACCGACCAATTCATCCCCACAAGCAGAAGATTCGTCGGTCGATCTACAACGTGACCGACGCACCTGAGCAGATCATGGACTTGACCAGCGGGTGTCATACTGAAGAAAGCACGAGCGCTCCGCGAGCGTGACCTCTCCCGAATTTCGGGCGCGGTATGGAGGCGAGAAGAACAGAATCTTCACTCAAAATTCACTAGCCTCAGAACAATGGGGACGCCTGATTCAGTCGCGACGCACGCCAGCTCGGCAACCTTCCCGCAGGGGAGCGGAAAACAACTCGTAACAATATGAGTAATTTTCTGAAGGACGGGTTGAATTCACAAGATACCCTTCAGTACTGTAACGGCACTCCCGTAATATTCATTTATTCGATAGCACTTTCAACTCAAACCAGCTGATCTTCGGAGATCGAAATGGATCGTAGGGCGTTCCTGAGGGCCACAGGAACCGCAGCAGCGATGTCTGCTGTGCTGGTGGCTACTGAATCGGTGCAGGCAGAGGGCTTTCGGCAATTCGAGCAGCTTCATGAAAAGCTGACAGAGGCCGATCTCGATCGATGGACGGCGCCGCTGCCGTTTCCTCCGGATCTCGTCCCGAAGCCAATCACAAAGGACGATGTGCGGAACTCACGGCTCGGTGGCGGCTCGCAAGGGATTGCTGAGGAGTTCTACGGGACGGTCAAGGCCCCCGCTGCCCCATTGCCCCCCAAAACAACTGGGCCACTTCCAAATCCATCGCAAAACGCGGTGGCCGACTATCAAAAAGCCCGTTCATCGGCCATCGGACCGCATTCCCAAGTAGTCTGAATACCCAGACGTGGATTTGACCTCGGTTCTAAAACAATTGAACTCGCCTCGTAGTTGCGTTGAACTCCAAGTGCGGAGTGGCTTTCAGTGGGTAGTAGCCGCGAAACATTTTCAATAGATGACGTGCCGGATCGTATTAGACCCGCACTCGTTCTTCTTTTGGAAGCAATTGATTACGCCGAGCAGACAAGTGGAGACCATTGGGAGTTTGCAGTTGAAGTCGCAAACTTGGTTTCCTTGGGCCTGACCCTCAACGATTTTCGCTGGCTTGTCCGTGCTGGACTGGTGGACCATCTGCGAGAAGTGACGCTTGAAAGTGACAATGGCCGATCATTCCGGCCCACAGGTGACCTTGCGTTTCCGGAGCAAACCTGTGTTGTGCTGACAGCCAAGGGAATTCTTCTGGCTCGGGAACACAATGAGCAAGGAACCGGGCCCAAAGCATCGAGTAGCTCATTACAAACAGCGGAGCATAGAAACGGCGATGCGGCTGTGTCCGGAGGCCTTGGTAATGTCTCTACTGGAAATGGAAATCCAAAATCGTTACCAATCCTGCCGTCATGGGATCCTGAGCGGCGTGTACTGCGGGTCAACGGGACGCTCGTTAAGCAATTCAAGTGGACTGCCGAGAATCAGGAAGCCATTCTCTGTGTGTTTGAGGAAGAAGGTTGGCCAGCTCGCATTGATGATCCATTGCCCCCTCAGGCTGAGCAGGATTCCAAACGTCGATTGAGTGACACCATCAAGTGCCTTAATCGCAAACAGGCCAACCCAATCCTGCATTTCAGAGGTGATGGCACGGGCGAAGGAATCATCTGGGAACTCGTCGACATGCACCAAGCCAACAACGACGCGCAGTGCTAAGGCACAGTCCCGAAATAGCAGCCGGTTTCTCCTGCGGCGAGAAATCACAACCCGAAACGTCAGTGAGGGATTTCACAAGATGACTCCGATCCCTCGCTGACGCCTAAGGTTGTCATTCGGGACTGGTCCCAAATGCGCATAGGCGAATACGTCCTATTTTCAATGAGTTCCCTCGGTGCGTGATGTGGCTGCGGCTGGATTCAAGCAAATCTCTGCCTTATACGTCGGGCTATGCATACCAGCCTCGCGGCAAAAAATGGACCGCCGTTGCCGTTTCCCGTTTGCGCCCGTTGCCAGAACTGTCTCCATTTGTCTACTACACCAACACGGTGTGCTCATTAATTTGCTGTTAAGCAGCTTCACCGCGTCCAGACTGGATTTTTGAGCTGCGAGGTCACCGTGTCTCCATTTGTGCCACAAGGATTGGGTTGGCAGCCGGATTTACCCGACGCGAGGGATTACACTTTCCGCCATCCCGAAGTACTTTCACTCTTGCGGCGGCTCAGTCCGTATCCGCGAAAGACTCTACCGGACGCCGTTGACCTGCGGAGTGACGGCGAAGGCGAATACTTTTCGCCACCTGGCGATCAGGGTGCACTGAATTCCTCGTCAGCTTTTGCTGTTCTGAGTCTCGTCGAATACTTTGAGCGTCGCATACATGGGCGTACCTTCGAGGGCTCAAAACGATTTCTCTACAAAGTCACACGGAATCGCATCGCAAAGAGTGTGGACAAGATTGCTGACAACGGAGCAGATCTTCGTACAACTCTAAAGGTATTAAAACAGTTCGGTGTACCCTCCGAGGAGTATTTTCCTTACGACACCCAGCGAGGCCACGAGGAGCCGAACGCATTTGTATACGGCCTTGCGAAGCCACTTTCCGATCTCCGCTACTTTCGTCTCGACGAACCAAACTCTGGCGGCGACGCGACCTGGTCGACGCTGAAGTCTTTTCTCGCCGCCGGATTCCCTGTTGCATTCGGCTTCACAGTTCCGTCCACGCTGACTTCGGACGCGAGTATTCCCTATCGACCAGACTTCGACATCCCTCGAGGCGGCCAAGCGGCTGTGGCGGTCGGATATAAGGTCAACAAGTTCGGGCGTGGGCTAGATGGACTGCTCGTTCGATGTTCATGGGGAAGCCAATGGGGAGACAATGGGAATGGTTGGCTTCCGGTTGGCTTTATCCGCAAGCAAATTGCTCGCGATTTCTGGAGTATCGTTAGCGAAGACTGGCTGGATTCCGGAGAATTGCTGATGCCTTCGATTGTCGAAACGCTTGAACGACCGGTGAAAAAGAGAACTTGATCGCTTTTAGCTGGGGTTCCGTTTCCTTTCCCCTCTCAGCGATTCTGTTCAAACTTTGATCCTGTGTCATTCCGTAGGCGTCGCAAATCTCAGCAATACAATCAATCGCGGTTGAACACACGCACCGTTCTCTTCGGGCTGAATGATATCGTCCCTCACTACACCCGGTAATATCTCCGCAATGCTGCTACCAGTTGGCCAACGCCATCGCTGGTGTGCGATATCGTTGGTGATTACCAGCGACGACTTGGCCGTTCGGCTGGGCGAGGCAGTTATTCGGCAGCCTGAGTAGTTGGCGAAGCCGATTAGGAAATCAATTTCCGCTATCCCCTCGATCAACTTTAGCTTTGGACTTTACAGCGTGCAACTATGGGAGCTTCCCATGAAACACATTACGACACTCAATCAAGAAGGAAAAGCACATGGCCAAGAAATGTCTAATCGTTGCAGTCGACGACTATCCTGGGGATTCCAATGACCTCAACAGTTGCGTTGCGGATTCAAATACCATTGAAACGATTCTAGTCGATCAGTTTGGATTTAAGGAGGTTGTCAAACTAGTCAACGCTGACGCGAAGTTAGATGAAGTCAAGAAAAAGTTTGCCGAGCTTGTCAAAGGAGCGACTGTCAGTGATCAATTGTGCTTCTTCTTCTCCGGACACGGTTATTATAAATTAGTGAACGGGAACTACGAAGAGTGTTTGTGCCTTCATGACAAGTTCTTGTTCGACGACGAAATTGTCAAGCTAGCCGAAAGTGTTCCGCAGGGCGTACTCACGATGGTGATTGATGCGTGCCACGCAGGAGGAATGTCAAAGCTCTTCAAGTTGGAAGATGACTATATATATCGCGCAAAAGTATTCCTGCCCGATTCTTCAAAAGAATTTGTTGAGGCAGTTCGTGAAATTCGCTCGGTTGTCACAGTCAAGCCCTTTGGTTGCAAACCAATTACCACAGGTTTAATGCAACCTACGAAGTCGTTTCGAGATGACGAATCAGGACAGCCGGAGTTTAACGGATTAATGATTGCGGCGTGTCGCTCCGACGAAACAGCTTCGGCGGGGGGGCCGCGAACATTCGGGCTTTCGGCATTTACCTACTCGCTGAAAGAAGTCTTGAAAACAGAACTGGCGTTAGAGGGTGCTCAAGCAGTATTTGAAGGCGCTTCGTCGATATTGAAGAATTTGAGCTTCGAGCAGACTCCAGTTTTAAGTGGCACGCCGAGCAAGATGACTCAGCTTCCACTGTTCGGAGGACCGAACGCCAATTTCAAGTCCGGTGGCAAGAGTTTTGAGCTGAGTGCGAGTACTTCTTACAAACCTTGGTCCGTGAGCGGGACGTATTCAAGCAAACCTTGGGAAGTTAGCGGCGGCTATTCAAGCAAGGACTGGGAAGCTGTCACACAGGACGTGGCACGAATGGCTGCAGAGCACGCCCTCTCAGAGTTGCTCAAGCAAAATTCGCAGTAACCTTGGTCCGTGAGCGGGACGGTTTCAGGCAAGGATTGGGAAGCTGTCACACAGGACGTGGCACGGATGGCTGCAGAGCACGCCC
>JANMEV010000471.1:0-11509 GCA_031377305.1 Planctomycetota bacterium
TGTAGAACCAGCGGCATCTGAGCCAACAGTCTCAGAACCAACAACCACAGAATCTGGTGCTGCGGTGGGAGAATCAACAACTCCGGGTGTCACCAAGCCTGCATCCGCGGATCCAACAGTGCCTGCAGAACCGGGATCTACTCCCTCTGGCGAAGGCACTCCATCGACACCGGCAGAGCCAGTTCCCGGTTCAGAACCAAAGTAGTTTTGGTCGAGTCTTTCCCTTTGTGATTTGAGTTTAGCTTTCAAGAGTTGATTGGGAGATCAGTCATGGCAAAGATGAAGGGCATGGATTTCAAAGCTTTGCTTTTGAATCATGGCGAAAAATTTGGAGCGGGCTTCGTTGCTGTTCTCGCACTTACAGGGCTTGCGACGGCCAACTGGTCTGGATGCAAATTTACAGAGATTGAGTTGTCGTCAAAGGCTCAGAATACTCAGGAAACGTGGAAGTCTCCTGCTTCAAATGCATGGCCTCAGGACAAGCAGGCGATCTTTGCAGAGACTCCAGACGTTGTGAAAATGGCGCAGCGAATGGCGTCCGCAAATGAGGACATTGAACTCTATGCGACTCGGCATTGGAATGAACCTCTCATCAGAGTTCAGGAAAAGATGAAGGCGGTTGTCGTGCTTCCTCCAGAGTCTCCGGAAGCGACGTCCGTAAGCTTCCCGCTTGTGATGAAAGATGACGAAGCGGTCGATACCGTAACCGAAGAGACTACCGAACCTGGAAAAACTCCCGAGAAATCCGAGCCGGATCAGGAATTGGCAGACCTCTTTGGTCAGGCCAATGGTGGAGCAGCTCCCGGGGCCGGAATTGGAATTGGAGATCCGGGATTAAACGGAGCGGATACTGATCTCGCCTACGGCAACGCGCCTCCGGGTGCTGGCGGAACGTCGGGCGGCTATTCGCCTCCCGGTTCCGGCGGTATGGGAATGGGACCTGGCGGTATGGGAATGGGCCCGGGAGGAATGGGAATGGGACCTGGCGGTATGGGCATGGGCTCCGGCGGCATGGGAATGGGCATGGGGCTTTCAGGCTATGGTGACGACGCTTATGGAATGGGCCTGACCACCGCTGTTGAGAAAAAAGTCAGCTATCGCTCTGGTGTTTCCGTTCGAATGGTCTTTGACATGCGACGACAGACAGAACTATTGGCGGAGGCACTTCATATTTCCCCGGTTGAAGCTGGGAAGTACGTTGAGTTTGTAGAGTACCAGATTGAACGCAAACGACAGGTTCCTGGCGCTGAGCCGTGGGCTGGTCAATGGGAGACTCTACCCCTGCAGGATATTGCAGAAATCCTCGAAGAGTCAGCAGCTTTCGACCTTGAGATCGTGAACCCACAGGTCGTGCGAAGCGCGATTACCATGCCTTTGCCGCGTCGAGCTGCCGGGCGGTGGGTTGTTGCAAATGCATCTCACAAGCGACTGGCAGAGTTTGAGCTTTCACCAGAAGAGCAGGAATTGATTGACGAAAGTAATCGCAAGCTCCTTGAAGAAGCGGAGAAGCGAAAGGCAATGCTTCCGCCTGAAAAAGCGCAGACAAAGGGCTTCCGTTCGTATCAGCTTGCTTCAAACGACGTTAATGCAGCGCTTGGTGAAAGCGGATCCATGGGCGTCTATTCTTCGATGTTGAGTGGCCCTGGATCATCAACCGCCGAAACCGGTGCTCCTGACCCGAACGCGGCAAAGATGTCGAAGGAAGAAAAAGAGAAAATGGAGAAACTCCTGAAGTCGACGCTGGCATCGGGTCGCCTGTTGCTGGTTCGCTTTATGGATTTTACCTGCGATCGAGGAACTTCTTACATCTACCGAGTTCGGCTTGAGATGATCAATCCAAACTTCGACGCACCAGTGGACAGCCTGGAGCAGCCGGAATTGGCTGAACAGAAATCTATCTTTTCCGACTGGAGCGAACCTACGCCGCCCGTTTACGTGGCAGCACCGTACCGCTATTACTCTCAGAAAGTTGATTCAAAGCCACGAGCCACCGAGCAGGCTCATATGTCAGTCTTCTATGAAAACGACACTGCAGGAACACCTGTTATGGCAACGCTTCGAGTTCCTGTGGGAACACGGATCGGAGGTAAACAACTTCTGGAAGTCGTGGACCTTGGGAAAAACAAACTCGAGAATCAGGACGTCAACGTAAAGACACAGGACTTCCTGACAGCCGTGTCGGAGATGCCTCGAGTGCCGCAGGCTGACTTTCCGGAATTGAAACAGTTGTTTAAATCAATTCCGGCCGGAACGAAGATCATTCCTGACCGACTCACCATCGTTGATGCTAATGGTGCGATCGTAAATCGCTTTTCGGGTGACACCGCCAGTGATGGCGATAAGCCAGTCACTGAAGCAAAAGACCGCGAAATGGCAAAGGGAATTCTTGGCCTGTATGAGCACCTTCGTCCACAAGCCGCAGAAGCAGCGGCCGGAGCAAGTCCTTATGGTGGTGAAGGCGGAGAAGGTTCTGGAATGGGATTGAGTGGAATGGGGATGGGTATGGGCGGAATGGGCGGTGGAATGGGACGCGGCAGCGCTCTCAGCGGAAGTGGTGGTGGACGAGGAAAGTCGCGGGGGCGATCGTCCGGCAAAGGTTCTTCAAGCGGCGGGATGTAGTATTGCGTCGAGGATGTTTGCAGGCCGATCTTTCTGCACGGCCTGCATGCGGGAGCACAGACGTCAAACGGACTTTTCGACTTTCCAACACTGACGGTTAAATCACAATCCGTGGGAGGTATTCTCGTTTTGAGAACCCTGCCACGGATTTTTTTGTGGATGGATTGTTGATTGAAGTTGTCGGGAGCATGGCAATTCAACGGACTTACGAACGGCATTGCCTCGGAACGCCCCAACGGCGTAAACGAAACTCATGCGATACTTGATGATTCAAATTCAGGAGTTGCTATCGTCGCGTACCTCCCGAAAACCGTCGCCCCTGGCCGGCAGACTGAGTCACTGCGTGAAGTTTTGTTCCCCTTGTTGTGGCAACTCTATCTGGGGATAATGACTTTTGTCGAAACGTCCTTGAGAGCAATTCCCGGTGATTCCAGAAGGTATGAGTCATGAGTGTGTCCCAGAATCCATTCGCAAATGAAATGTCACCAGAGAAGAAAGACATCGCCGTTCAGGGACCGCTCCAGAACTCTCTCCGCTGGTGGCCAGCCGCTGTTTTGCTTGCAGTAATGGGCACCGTGAAGGCAGTTCCCACTATGATGGAGTCGCCGTCGCTTCCAGTGATGATGGCGGGATTCATGGGGCCGGCGGTAGTTGGGCTTCTGGTCGTTCTTTGGTGGCTATTTGCGAGTCGGGCATCGGTAAAAGAAAAGATCGCGGGCTTTGTGGGGTTCGTGTCGCTGGTTGTTGCGACATCAATGCTGCTGCACCTATCAATGCAGGGGATGAGCACAATTCTCTACCTTGTTCCGTCGGGTACAGCTGTCTTTGGTCTGGTGCTGATCGTTTTTGCTCGCCAAAAGGCAAGTCGCCTTATTGTCGCGTTGACCTGCGCAGCGTTGATGATGGGGTTCTGGGATCTTCTGCAACTGAAAGGTGTAACCGGAAAATTTGATGCTGAATTCGCCTGGCGATGGTCACCCACAGCCGAACAGGAATATCTCCGAAGTCTGGCGAATCGTAAGAACATGTCGCCGAACGCTGGTTCATCGAGTGACACATCAACGGCTGATTCGTCGGCGAGCCGCTCAGCTGAAAGCGCGGAAGTCGTAACGCGGGCGAGCTCGGCATGGTCGGAGTTTCGTGGGCCTCTGCGAGACGGAAAACTGCCCGGCATAACGTTGAATGAAGACTGGAAAGCGAGTCCCCCAAAACTCATCTGGAAGTCGAAAGTCGGGCCAGGATGGTCATCGTTCGCCGTTGCAGGAAACCGCTTGTTCACGCAGGAACAACGAGGCGACAACGAAGCTGTTGTGTGTCTGAGCGCCGATACTGGAAACTCGCTTTGGGTCTATGAGTACGAAGGACGCTTCTGGGAATCGATCGCGGGTGCAGGGCCTCGAGCCACTCCAACGCTTGCCGACGAGGGGCTTTTCGCTTTAGGCGCGAATGGACATTTGGCGTGTCTGAATCCAGCCACGGGGGCGGTGAAGTGGAAGCGAAACATCGATATCGATTCCGATCGAAAGCCGCCGCAATGGGGCTTTTCAGCATCGCCACTTGTTCATTCAGGCCTTGTCTTCGTGCACGCCGGCGGTGCAAAGGATAAGGGCATTTTGGCCTACGACGCTGTGACAGGTGAACCTCGATGGTCAGTGGCATCTGGCGATCACAGTTACTGTTCGGCTCAGTTGGGAACATTTGCAGGGGTCGAAGGAATTCTGATGCAGACAAATCAAGGGCTGCAGTTTCTGAGCATCGCTGACGGGTCGACAATTTGGCAGCATGAGTGGCCCGTGCAGAACTATCGAGCGATCCAGCCACTTGTGGTCGACGATCTCCTTCTGATTGGTACCAGCCTCGGCGAGGGAACTCGCAGGATAACGGTTAAAAAGGAATCAGAGTCCTGGAAAATCTCAGAGGACTGGACGTCGATGGATATGAAGCCGGACTTCAACGACTTCGTCGAATACAAGGGTCATGTCTACGGATTCGATGGCAACATTTTCGCGTGTATTGATTTGGCGACAGGGAAGAGACTCTGGAAGAAGGGCCGATACGGGAACGGACAGGTTCTTCTCTTGCCGGATGCTGGGCAATTGCTGATTGCTTCCGAAAAGGGCGAATTGATTCTGGTAAAGGCCGATCCGGCAAAGCTGATTGAAGTTGGAAAACTTTCGGCAATTGAAGGCAAAACGTGGAATCATCCCGTGCTTGTTGGGAACAAACTTTACATGCGAAACGGTGAAGAAGCCGCGTGCTACGAATTGTCAGCAGCGACATCGACGGCCGTCCCGAAGGGGTCGCTCTAGTGAACTTGTCTAATATCAGCGATGGTGGAGTGTGGGCCAGGGCTTGAGATCAGCAAACTCAAACCCCTCTCATTTTTCGCTTCGCTCAGTCGAGCCTCGCCGACTTGATCCATGACGGCATATCCGAACCAGTGTTACAGGCTTGTCGGATCCATCAGCTCAACCGCGTTGCCTGCGGAATCGCTGATATAGACTGATCTAGTCCCATCGCGGTGCGACTTCAGAGCTGGATGCACAGTAGCTTTATCAGAAACAAATGCAATGTGCGGCGGATGCTGATTCGGAAGCACCAAAGCGAGGCTCATGTTGGCAAACTTGAGAAATGCCCAGGTCTCGTCCTGGTACGAAATCTCGCATTTGAAGGATGTCGTATACCACGACACGGCTGTCGCAATGTTGTCCACGGAAATGGCGACGTGATGCAGCACATCCAAAGGCTCTGACATGTTTGAATCCTCACAAGGACTGATCGTCCTTGCCCAGTCTGACGTTCATGAAAACTGATAATTCTGCAAATGCGGACGTCACAAAGTGGATCGCACTCGCACGCCACGCATTGTATGCCGCCAACTGCGAATTTTCGAACGGTCGCGGAATGACTGCCTCAGATTGACGAATACGAGGCCGCAGCGAGTGTCTGGTTCGCAATGATCGGAATGGCCATTTTCGTTTTCGAAAATAGATTCTGGCTGGCCTGATAGCGACTGTCTGAAACTTGACTGGCTGCTGTCGGTGCAAATCGTCCGTTCGGCAGAGAAGAAACTCTTCGAAAAACACGGTCATTCTGAGGTCGACATCTGTGTAGCTATCTGCAAAGCTTTGTCGCCGTCGAGTGGGCAGTAGGAACTTGAGTCTGCATCCGGGGTCTGTACTTGCGCCAAACCCCAATGTCTTTAATCGAATTGAATCGCATCCGGAGCTTTCGCATCAATGGCCCCGTCAAATCCTCCTGCTGGTCCTCAAACCATTCTTATCACGGGAGCTTCCGCTGGAATTGGTCGTATCGCCTGTATCAGACTCGCGAAACAGAAGCACCGGATCGTGCTGGCGGCCAGGTCGGTTGACAAGCTGACCCAGTTGCAATCCGAATTGACCGCCATGGGCGTTGAAAGCATCTCCGTGCCGACGGACGTGGCAGATCCGAATGCTCTGGAGACGCTCGTCAAAGCTGCTGTGGATCGGTTTGGTCGAATTGACGTGCTAGTCAATAATGCCGGGATCGAATGTTTTTCTCCGCTGGATGAACTGCCGGTCGAGCAGATTCTTCAGACCATCGAAACGAATTTGACCGGCGCGATTCTGTTGACTCGTCATGTTGTTCCGGTGATGCGAAAGCAGGGTTACGGACGAATCATCAATATCTCATCGATGGCAGGCAAACACGGTCCAGCATACGGCGCTGTTTATGGTGCCACCAAAGCGGGGCTGATTGCGTTCACTCAATCGCTACGAGGCGAACTGTCTCCAGATGGGATCCTGTCGACGGTGATTTGCCCCGGCTTTGCAACCAGTGGGGGAATCTATGATGAGATCGTCAAGGAGACTGGCAAGAAAACTCCGCTGCTGCTTGGCGGCACAACAGCTGAGGCCGTTGCGGCGGCGATCGAGAAAGCCATTCGCACATCGCCTCCCGAAATGTTGCTGAACGTGCCGGCCTTTCGCCCTGTGTTCCTGTTTCGAGACTTGTTTCCGCGACTGGGCGAGAAACTGATTCTTGCGACGACGCTCAAGTTTCTGAAACGGGCCGCAAAACATGGTAAGTAGCGACGTTGTCGCGGAAAGGTGACTCAGAGACAGCATTACGCGGCCCTTCAAATCACGGCTAAGAAACAGTCCCGAGATAGTCTCCGGTTTTTTGGCGGGAGCGGATCGGCGTAAGCCGTCCGGTTTCGCGTCGCCGGACGGCTCGCGCTGTTCCGCCCAAATCGGGAAATCACCTGGGGACTGTTCCTAAACGCGAGTTGAAACTCGGTCCGTGTGTTGAGAATCAGGTGCTGAACGACAGAGCTGATTTGTTCAAGCGAATACTGCTGACTGGGACATGCGTGCATTTCGATGACTCACGCAGAGATTTCCAACGGTGCTTCCACAACTGCATCGCCTGCTGCAACTGGCTCAACGGTGAGGGCCATTATCCTGCATGATTCGAGCTCGTCGGTCCAGCCATGCGAATCCATCGACTGGCGATGTTGACGCTATCGTGGAACTTGTCTCAAGGGGCGTTGTGAGTCAGACTGTTGCGGTACCGATACAACTGGATGCTGAGAAGCTTCCGATTCCTACCGCGAAGCCATTCAACGCATTCAGTGACCCAATTTCCTGCCGTCCGTTTTCCCCACCGCCAAAGGACACCGCGCAGATGTCTGTCGATCGTTCACGTTACAATTCTCTGCAAGCCTCTTTCAAAACAACTGCAAGCATTTTTCTAACGCTGGCCACGATGGTGATTTCCTCAGCAGCCTCAGCGGGAGAACACGATTTTCCAAAAGCCTTCAACACCGATCCGCCGGATTCGCACCCGCCGACTCCGGAAGAGATGGTCAAGCTGATCGAATTGCCGGCGGGATTTAATGTCACTCTTTTCGCTGGCGAGCCCGACGTGCAGCAGCCGATCTGCATGGATTTCGACGACAAGGGACGCCTGTGGGTCGCCGAATGCTACTCGTACAGCGGTGGACCTTACGAAACGAAGCTCCGCGATCGCGTCATCATTCTGGAAGACACCGACGGCGACGGAAAACACGATTCGAGGAAGGTGTTCTGGGACAAAGGCTTCATGCTGACCAGTCTTACCTGGGGATTCGGCGGCTTGTGGGTTCTGCATGATGGAACGCTGTCATTCATTCCAGATAAGAACGGCGACGATATTCCGGACAGCGAACCGGTTGTGATGCTCGACGGCTGGAGCAAAGACTGTGGCCACAACTTCGTGAGCGGCCTGATCTGGGGACCGGACGGTTGGCTCTACGGTCGTCACGGCATTGTCGATACGTCGTATCCAGGCGTTCCGGGGACTCCCAGGGAAGAGCGAGTCTTCATGAACTGCGGCGTTTGGCGATACCATCCGAGGAAGCACACGGTCGAAGTCGTCTGCAACGGCACGACGAATCCGTGGGGGCTGGATTACGACGAAGACGGCCAGTGGTTCATGACCAACAACGTGCAGGGACATCTCTGGCACGTGATTCCCGGAGCCCGCTATCAGCGAATGTACGGCCAGGATTTCAATCCTCACGCGTACGAGTTGATGGACATGACGGCGGACCACTATCACTGGGACACAAAAACAAAGTGGAACGAAAGCCGCGATGGAGTCGCTAATGATCTTGGCGGCGGCCACTCACACGTTGGAGCGTTGATCTACCAGGGCGACAACTTTCCAATAGAATATCGTGGCAAGATCTTCATGTGCAATACGCATGGTCGTCGCATGAATGTGAATCGACTCGACCGCGAAGGCAGCGGCTACGTCGGTCGCCGCGAGCCGGACTTCATGATCGTGAAGTCACCGTGGTTTCGAGGCATCGACATTAAAATGGGGCCGGAAGGTGCGATGTATGTTTCAGACTGGTCTGACAACGGCGAATGCCACGACCATGACGGAGTGCACCGAACAAGCGGACGAATTTATCGGATCGCGTATGGCACACCTAAACTTTCGCCGCTGCAGACTTCAGTGCTCCGGGGTAAGAACAAACTTGCGTTCCTCAACAATGACTGGATTAACAAAGGAGACTGGTTCGGGCGACACGCACGTCGAGTCCGTCAGGAACTGATCGCCGACGGCGAACTTTCTGGCCGAGCCTTGGCATCTACCGTCAGTTGCGAAACCGTGAGTCGATTGCTCTACACGGAGGCCTTTGGGGGCAACAACAAAGCGCAACTTGAAGAAGCCCTTCAGTCAAACGATCCTCTCGTCGTTGCTCAGACAATTCAGTTTGTGGCCGGACAGACATCCCGTTTGAATGCACACTTTGCGAATGTCAAGGATCTTGCGAGCAAACCTCAGCCAGCCAATGTGGTGCTGTCGCTGGTCTCAGTTCTGCAGAAGTTGGATTCCGCTGATCGCTCGGCTTTGAGTTCCGCGATTCTTGAGTGCGGAGAGAACGCCACGACAATCGCAGCAGAGAACCAATTGACTCTCATGACATGGTACGGAATAGAACCCGTCGTATTCCATGAAGGATTTGTCGAACTTCTGGCAGGCATTCCAAAGCTGCAGCAATTCGCCGCTCGTCGCATCGCCAGTGACATTGATCGTGATTCCACGGCAGCATCTAAGCTTTTGACGTACATTGGAAAACAGGTGGAAGCAAAGAACGACAAGCATGCTGGTGGAATGTTGCAGGGAGTGATGATGGGGCTTGCGGGACGATCAAAGGTCCAGCCTCCTGCCTCGTGGGCGACAGTCGAAAAGCAGCTTCGAGCCAGCGCCAACAAGGATCTGCAGGTTGCCGGCGAAACTTTGGGTGTTTTGTTTGGTGACGGAGCTTCGATGGGCGGACTTCGCAAACTGGCGGGTGACTCATCTGCAGACTACATCACTCGAGACAAAGCGATTGTCGCCCTGGCTCAGGCGAAGGATGCAGAATCAATTCCGATGTTCTTTAACTTGCTTGGTGATCGAGCCGTCTATTCGACCGTGATCACGGCCCTTGCGGGATTTGATCATCCTGATACTGCGAAGCAGTTGCTTCAGAAAATGGGCGCCTTCAAAGACGGCAATCGCGGGCTCGCGATCGACACAATGGCCAGCCGTGAGTCGTATTCGCTCGACCTGACCAAAGCCATCGAAGAAGGGCGCATCGACGCACGTGAACTAACCGCCTCGCAAGTCCGCCAGATGACGGCGTTTGGCAACGCACACATCAGGAGCGTTCTCGAATCTAAATGGGGCGTGATTCAGGAAACTCCGGAAGCACGAGTTGCTGCGATTAAGAAGTGGCAAGCCGTCCTCACCCCGGAAACCATCGCCAAAGCGGACCGCGACAACGGTGCTGCACTCTTCAAAAAGTCCTGTGCTGCGTGTCACAAATTATACGGTGAAGGAAAAGCGATCGCTCCCGACCTCACCGGAGCCAACCGCAGCAACCTTGAGTACCTGCTGATGAACATTGTCGATCCAAGTTCCGTCGTGCCAAAACAATTCACAACATCGGTTATTGCTCTCAACGATGGACGAGTCATCACCGGTGTGGTCGTTTCCGAGACCGAGCAAACTCTTGTTGTCCAGACTGATAAAGAGCAACTAACCATTGCACGAGCCGACGTGGACGAAACAAAGAACACCGGCAAGTCGCTGATGCCCGATGGCATGCTGGACTCACTCTCCGAAGACCAGGTGCGAGACCTCTTCGGCTTCATGATGCCGAAAAAGTAAACCGACTGGATTTCCAACTCCGGCCGCTACGCACCCAGCACCTCGCTTCATTGCAAAGCAGAAGCGATCGAGAATCGGGATGGGGGAAAGCCTCTCGGCTTTTCCCCTCCCACATCACCGTGCGTACACGGACATCGCGAATGCGTCTCGCTATCCGACTGATCAGAATGTCATGATTGACTCGATCGTCAAACTTTCCCAGATTGAGATCAAAGACCCCGATGTGCAAGTGCGTTCGTCGATCGAACTGGTGTTCGACTACTTTCGGCAATGCTGCACGGCGTACGGCGTACGGCGGCGTTTCGGCTGGGAAAAGCTGGTTTTCTCCAAGCGAAGTTACGGTGGCACATGGGCCGGTAAACGTCACTTGGGGACGGCTCACCGATGCACGCTTCACTGCCATTCTTGAGACACCGTCGAACGACGAAGTCTATGCGATCCGTCGTCATCGATCGATCAAAGAAACTCTGGAAAACGGTGAAGTTCGATCGCGTATCAACGGTATTTGAAGGTCACTGGCGAGCACTTCGATTTGGCGATTCAACCCGGTGCAAATTGCGGTGCAATTGTGGCCGATTCGGAGCAGTCCACGAACGTCCTCAAACGGACAGAACTGGACACTGCAAACGGTGCCGACAGCATAAAAAGCAGGAAACACGACGACGACACAACAAAAAACTGGATGCCCGAGCAGAACCCGGAAACCCCGTCTCGTGGACGATATTGGACGCCAATACTCTGCGGAAACACGGCGAAAATGGGCTCTCGGCAGACCGCGCTGCAAATGCGCTGCAAGTGCTTGCCGAGTTCCCTGAGCTGGCTGCGATCGTGGAATCCTGGCGAATGATTGCGGTACCAGATCGACGCGGCATGTTGCGATTCCTTCCCTTGCAACTGGACTCTAACGCCGCGAGCCAATGAAACCTTGCCGTGTCCCACTGAGTGGGATAGAATCGGTGGGCGCATGAAAGCCGTCTTTATCGAAACTTCAGAATTCACGGAATGGGTGCGGGAGCACCTGACCGATGACCTCTATTCAGCGCTTCAGCAGGAATTGATGGCCGATCCGGAAAAGGGTGATGTCATCAAAGGCTGTGGCGGACTTCGAAAAGTGCGAATTGCCGACCCTAAACGGGGAAAGGGCAAACGGGGCGGGGCACGAATCATTTACCTCCACGTACCGGAAGCCAGGTGGTTCTAC
>JANMEV010000473.1:0-14792 GCA_031377305.1 Planctomycetota bacterium
CACCGGCCTGAGCAAACTGGCTCGCGTTGTCGACGAGGTGGCTCGCCGACCGCAGGTGCAGGAACGCATGACTCACATGGTAGCCGACTTGATCGAAAATGAACTGGGCGCTAAAGGCGTGATCGTCGTCATCGAAGCTGAACACACCTGCATGACTATTCGAGGCGTCAAGAAGCCAGGCGCACTAACGGTCACGAGTGCCGTCCGCGGCATGTTCCGCAACAACCTCGGCAGCCGCGCAGAGGCGATGGCGTTGATTAATGGAAAGTAGTCAATCCCATGCAATGGATCGATCGATCACGTTTGAAGAACGAAGTCCTCGCGGGGACGTTTTTGAATCTGGGATCTGCGTCGGCGGTTGAGATCGCGGCGGATGCTGGATTTGATTGGCTGCTGATTGATCTGGAGCACGGATCGGGAGCGGCTGCAGATCTGCGAGCTCAGTTGTTGGCGACTCGAGGATCAGCCGCGGCCCCAATCGTGCGGCTTCCGTCGATCGATGCGGACATGGTCAAATTCGTTATGGACAGCGGCGCGGCGGGAGTGATGTTTCCGTACGTCGCGAATGCGTCAGAAGCAGCTCGCGCGGTGGCGGCGATGAAGTATCCTCCGATGGGCAGCCGCGGCGTGGCTCAGGTCATTCGAGCCACCAATTTTGGACGAGACTGGAAGAGCTATCTGAACGACGCCAACGATCGTTCGCTGGTTGTTGTTCAAATCGAAACGCCGGAAGCCGTCATCGAGTCCGAATCGATGGCGGCTGTGGCCGGCGTTGATGTGCTCTTTGTGGGGCCGATGGATCTGTCGGTCAATCTCGGCCATCCAGGAGATTTCACTCAACCGGGATTCATCGACCACTTGCAGACTGTCGTCGCCGCCTGCGAGCAACATGGAAAAACGGCCGGCATTCTTTCCCGCCCGGAACTCGTGGCCCAACATCGATCGCTGGGCTTTCGCTTCGTCGCGCTCGGTTCAGACTCGGGAGCCATCGTTCAGGGAATGCAGCAAAACGTCGCCGCGCTGAGAAAGTCCCCTTGAATGTCTAGCTACAGGACGCTGGCGGATTTTTGAACTCATGGGTTCTCATCACCCGAAACGTCAGTGAGGGATAAGCTTTGCCACGTTTCTCAACAGTAGTTCCTCGCTGACGCTTGGGGTTATGATTGAATCAACAGCCTGCTAGCCGCGGGTGTTTCTGGTTTGATTATTCGGAGATTTACTCGTAGATGGCGTTTTGCAACTCCGAAAATCAACGGCGTACTGCGGCTGAAGTTGGCATAGTCCTTGATGAGTTAGTGAAAGAGAAGCCCCATTGTCAAAACGCACGTCCAATCTGCCCATTGTCCTCGTCGTCTCGTGCGCACATGCGATGGTGCATTTGATTGAGCAGTCATTCGCCAGTGTCGAACAGGTCGTTTCGGCCGAGTTCGCATTGACGACTCAGCAATCGGGAGCGTTGGGATCGGCGCTAAGAATACCGTTTGGGTTCGGCGCCGTTCTGACAGGAATTCTGGCCGACCGAATGGGTGCGTCTCGAGTGCTGTCGCTGTACCTTGGTGGCATTGCTTTGGTGTGTGCATCGTTTGTCGCGACGAACAGTTCGTCGATCCTGTGGGCTCAGATGTTTCTGCTGGGCATCTTTGCCAGCATGTATCATCCGGCGGGATTGTCGCTGCTGTCGTCCGTCACGACGCCGAACGATCGAGCCAAAGCTCTTGGACTTCACGGCGTCTTCGGATCGCTGGGGCTCGCCGCGGCTCCATTTTTGGCACTGGGAATTTTGTGGTTTCCGGGATCGAACTGGAGAACTTTCTTTCTTGTGCTGGCCGCTGTCACGGGCGTGCTTGTGTTTTTGTTTCGAGCCGGAATGGCGCGTTTCGGCGATTCGAACGCGCCGTCAAACTCCGCTGCTATGCGAACTGTTGATGGGACAGCAGGCTCGGTTGCGGCGACTTTGGAAACAGCTCCTGCGAAATTAATCGTCTGGCCGTTCAGTGTGTTGATGCTGTCGTCGGCTTTTTCGGGAATCGTCTACGGCGGCTTCCTGCACTTTCTGACTCGCTACCTTAGCGAAAGCGACGCGTTCGATTCGTGGTCTATTGGTCGCGATGAACTCGCTCGAGGCCAAACTGCGATGGTGCTGTTTTGCGGAGTCGGCGGTCAATGGCTGTCCGGCCATCTTGCAACGCCTCGTCGTTTGCCCATGATGCTCAGCATGGTCTATCTGACCAACGTGCCTTTGTTGTGGTGGATGTCGATCGCAAGTGGTTGGGTCAGTCTGGTTCCCTGCTGCCTGCTGGCATTCGTCCACTTTATGAACCAGCCAGTCTACAACAGTTTGCTTCCTGACTACGTCCCCGTGAAGACTCGCAGTACCTGGTTCGGAGTCAGTCAGATGATGACCTTCGGAGTCGGTTCGGTCGGACCTTATCTTGTCGGTTCTTTCACGGACTATCGTCAGGGCTATCTGGCATTGGCTGGCATGTCACTCCTCGCCGGGCTTCTTCCCATCCTGATCTGGGTTGAACGAAGAAACCGCAACTTCTGAGAAGCGATTCGAGCTAGAGTCGGCGGCAGAATCAGGTCTACCGAACGCCCACCACATGAGCCTGATGCGCTAGCCGATGTCCGGCCTTCAAATCGGCTAGCGCCTCAGGCTCAACAGCCACTCTTCAGTCTGCCGCATATCTAAACGCAAAGGTGCAGCATTGACGGGAATTCAAAGTCTCGTCGTTGCGTAGAACGAATGGAGTCCGAACCACATCGCGGTTGCGGTGAGCAGGCTGAACGCGATCACGACGGAACCGATCATTCTGGTGCGCTTGAGTTGCCACCACATGAAGAGGCCCGACAGGCCCCAGCCAACCATCGCAATCGCCATTGTGTCGACTGCGATTGACCACACCATGCGAGCATTCCAGTGAGGCGGTTGTCCGTGTGACGTATGCATTCGAAGCAAAAACTGCCGCAGCGGCATGTCGTGGTTGCCGGTGAATTGATTCACATCGACATGGCCGTCATTCAGCACGTAGGTGACTCGAGCCGGCTTGCCGTCAACGTTGGCCAGAAAGTTCAACTTCGTCCATCCGAATTGTTGAGGATGACCGCTGGGCTTCTTTCCTGCGTCCTTCAATATCTGCTCGGCCGCTTCCTGAGCCGTGTTCCGTGGATCAGGAGTCAGGCGGATGGTCTTGATGTCGCCAAGCAGGCGTGGAGGCTCCAGGTTGAGTTTTGGCTGCGTCACAATCCATGACGACTTCGACACCGTATCCATATAGACGACATGCTGCCCATCCGCATCCTTCATCTCAAACATCAATTCATTTGTGAACTCCGCGCCATGCTTTGAAGCCAGTTCGATCGTGGTATTTCCGGAAGCCGTCCTGAGGGATTCCACAACTTGCTTTGCCAGTTCATTGGGTCCCGGAAACGCTGCCATTGCGGAACTCGCCACGACGCTGGGATCCACCGGTTGAATGGCGACTCGCGGAAACAGCCCGAGATGATTGAACATTGCCCCCGTCACGCCGTACATGATGACCCACGGCAGAAGGAACAATCCCGAATACAAATGTACCCGGCGGATCAGGATGCTGAGGCGTGACGCAATCGAACGAGTTTTCCGTTCGGATGAAGCACCAGCAACGGATGTCGGCGGTTCAATGATCTTTTGATTTGACGGCGATGCATCGCTCATCGATTCTTTTCCCTGCAGCAACTCTCACTTCTACGAATACCAAATAGTGAAGTAGTATGACCGAACTCGCGAATCCTGCCAGCCGTTCGCGATTGGTTTGCGGCTCGTTGTCGGCTTGCACATTGTGAACGGATTGCTCAACAATAAAGCGTTGTCCGCGGAGTCTTGCCGCGATTTGGCACGAGGGAGTTGTGATTGAACACAAGCGACTTGTGCGAAGTCTTTGTCGAGCCGTAGAAACTCAGGTCCCTCTTTGATGAGCGGGAGGTCTTAATCCCCTGAGTGTGGGCTCTGCGAAGAATCAGGCGACTGACGTCCCTCGCTCGCCAGAAAGGCACTGTGAAGTACTTCGCCGGCACGTCGCTACGCTGGAATGTTAGCGGTCATTCCTTCAAGATCCCGCCGCATAGTACTTCATCGCGATCTGGATTACGGAAAAACGCATGGCTTTGGGTGAGTCGAACGAGTCTGTTCAAGAGAGACGAAGGGGGAGACGATGGCCTGTCATCGCCATCGTTGTCCAGCTTGGGATTCTCGGTGGT
Organism: Planctomycetota bacterium; assembly: GCA_031377305.1. Taxonomy (GTDB): domain Bacteria; phylum Planctomycetota; class Planctomycetia; order Planctomycetales; family Planctomycetaceae; genus SXXK01. Next base: position 4,240 of record JANMEV010000473.1, read on the forward strand.
GTGTTGGCCGTTTCCGGACGCTTCAAGGCTGTCGAGACGCACGATACAGCCGGATATGTTCTCCAAAAGTGGGGCTCAGCGGAGGAAGTTCTCGGAGGACTTCGGACTCCGGCTTATCCTGCGTTCCTGGCTGTACTGCGAGCGGTCTCATCAGACGAACGAACCGTGCCGACTATGCACTTTATAGTCAATTCGTTCGCGGTTTGGCTGTTCTACTTCGGTCTGCAGCGACTTGGGCATGACTCCGTGCGGGCATTCATCGGTGCGAGTTCGCTGATCTATACGCGGATCCTTTACGGTTACGTCAATACAGTGGCGACCGACACACTGGCATCGGCTATTGGAATCGTTGTCTGTGCGTTGATCATGATTCGTTTGAGCTCACCCAGCGCTATGATGAGTTTGCTGCTTTCGCTGGCAGTGATGACGGGCTGGCTGATTCGACCGGCATATTTGTTTTTGATTCCCCTTGCGCCCGTGATGACGTGGATGATTCATCCCGGTCGGGCTCATGCAACAAGAAGTCGTCGATGGCATGTACTGACGGTGTTCCTGTTGGTCATCACGCCGTTGATTTTGTATTCCAGCCTGCGACTGGCCGTTGTTGGCCGATTCGGAATTGTGTCATTCGGAGGTGGCAACATTCTTGGAATCGCTGGCCAATTTCTTCAACCCGAAGATATCCCTCGTCTGTCTCAGGAATTTCAGGGCATCGCGTCCAGAGCGATTGAGCGGCGAGACTCCGGAGAACTGAAGGTCGGTGCGTTCGACGACTTGCCGACATCGAATTATATGCGGATGGAAGATCGATATGACCTCACCATTTGGCACATCTTTTCCGACGCTGAATCTGGTGAAGTGGAACGAGACCCGGTCAAATGGAATTCGCAATCTCGAAGACTGGCGGTTGAACTCATCCGGCTGCATCCTCGCGAATACCTTCTGTGGCTGATCAAAGCGACTCGTCAGGCTGTACGGAAAGTCCTGTGGGATTTCGCGGACAATGGCTATGCATTCGGACTGTTGATCATGGGGCTTGGCGTGTTGCTGGTGAAGTCGTGCTACTGGAAGCATGGCAATCGGTTGGTCCTCGCGAATTCGGACACGTTCAGAATTCTAACGCTGTTTGCCGTAGTTTACGGAGCGATGAATCTTGCGGTTGTGATTCCCGTTTGCCCGCCCCTGGGACGCTTCACCGATGCCGCGACAGTACTGCTTGCGGCTCCGCTCGCTGTTTGGATCTGGGATTCCGTCGTTGAATTGAAGGCGAATTGCAAAGATGAAATCAACTCCTGAATCGCGTCGATGGAAGACCGCCGACTTCGCTTCGATCGAGCCGGTTCCGTGTCCTTGCGGGAAGGCTCGACGTGCGTTCCATGGCGTGGACGAATTCCCGGGATCGCTGCACATCACTGAGATCAGCGAGGATGCTCGGCGGCACTACCACAAGTCGCTCACCGAAACCTACGTGTTTTTAAAATGCGAATCGAATGCAATGATGGAATTGGACGGTGAAATCATCGACGTTCATGAACACATGAGCGTCGTCATTCCGCCGGGGGTGCGGCATCGAGCAATCGGCAGGATGACAGTTCTGATTGTCGTGCTTCCTGAGTTTGATCCGGAGGATGAGTGGTTTGATGAATAGGGAATAGGGAATGGTGGGGCGAGTTCAATTTGGGGACGACGAATCTTCCTCCAACCGGCGCAGTTTCTCACGAAGCGTTTCTCTGTGAATTCCCAGCAGTTTAGCCGCATCGCCTCGCTGGCCCTGAGCATGCCGAAGCGCGGCGGTGAGCAACGGCGGCTCGGCGATTTTGAGGAAGCGGTCATGCAGATCGCCATTGGGAAGTGCCTCGGATATCAACTGAGCTTCCGACCAGTGACGCACGGCTTCGGACAGACTCGCAGAAACATCCAGCGCGGGGGACGCGAAACCGCTGGTCAATGACTGCACGGGCTTCGGCAGATGTTCACGAGTAATGACTTCGCCGCGACAAACAACGCTCGCGGACTCTATCGCGTTTCTTAGTTCGCGAACGTTTCCGTGCCACGGACGCGACTGCAATTCCGCCAACGCGTCAGTCGATAATCGAAAATGATGGCCATTGCGAGACGCATTCTGGAGAAACCGATCGGCCAGAGCCGGGACGTCATCGAGCCGATCTCGTAGCGCTGGGAGTTCGATGCGGAACACGTTCAACCGATAGAATAGGTCGCTTCGGAAGTTACCGTCAGCGATTCGTTGCTCAAGGTGTCGATTTGTCGCCGCGACAAGGCGAAATGTGGCCGTTCGACAATCGCCACCGCCCACTGGACGCAGCTCGCCGGTTTCGAGAACTCGCAGCAGCTTTGACTGCAGATTCATCGAAACGTCTCCGATCTCATCAATAAACGCCGTACCTCCGCCAGCCATTTCCAGAAGGCCGCGACGTTCCTGATCGGCACCTGTAAAAGCACCGCGAACGTGGCCGAACAGTTCACTTTCGACCACAGTTTCGCTCAAAGCGGGAATACAGATCGGTACGAACGCACCCTTGCGATGGCTATGCTGATGAATTGCTCGGGCCACCAGATCCTTGCCGGTTCCACTTTCGCCCGTGATCAGTACTGGCACATCGCGTTCGGCGACCAATGCAATCCGGCGAAAGACCTCCTGCATTGCTGGCGAACTCCCAACGATTAGATCATCATCGTGAATTGTGGGCGAAGGTTCCGTTGTTGATGCCCGCTGACTCGCCACCGTCGCCTGTCGAACGACAACGATCGCCTTTTCGAGATCGATGGGCTTGGTCAAGTAATCAAACGCACCGCCGTCGATCGCGCTAACAGCGGTCTTCAGGCTTCCGAACGCGGTCATGATGATGATTGGCACGTTAGTCGATGTTCGTCGAAACTGCGACATCGCCTGCAGACCGTCGAGCCCCGGCAGGCGAATGTCCATTACGATGACGTCGGGAATCGTTCGCGTCGCCAGCTGAAGCGCCTGCTCGGCCGTTCCCGCGATGTCCACGGAGTAGCCTTCATCAGTCAGGCATTCTCGAAATGCCCAGCAGATGGATGGTTCGTCATCGACGATCAAAACGTGAGTCATCAGCCGGTCATTTCTTTCAACGAATTCTGCGAAGCTGAAAACGAAAACGAGTCCAGCCGGTGATTCGATCATACTTCAAGCTGCCGCCGTGCAGTTCGGCCACCTGAGCCGCCAGCGTCAGGCCGAGTCCGACGCCTTCTGGCTTTCCGGTGACGAAAGGATCGAAGACTTTCCCTGACAAAGCATCCGAAACTCCGGGGCCACTATCAAGCACATCCACCTGAATCAAAACGCTTAGCAAAGAAACGACAACCATCACTTGTCCGCCAGGTCGGCATGCTTCGAGCCCGTTCTGGATGAGATTCAGAAGAGCGACCTGAGTCTGTTCACCATCCGCTGCCACAAGCAATGTTCGCTGTTCCTGGGGCGGCAGTTCAATTGAAAATCGCGATTCTGAGTGTTCAAACTGAGGAGTCAACAGAGATTGAATCGTTGCCAGCGCTTCATCGATTCGTCCTTCCACTGGGGTTTGCTGAGCATCTTTTGTCAGACTGAGCAGCCCCCGAATTTGATTCTCAGTCAGACTCAGTTGACGAATAGCAACCAGCAGGCTTTCGGAGTCCACGTTGTTCGTGCGCCGAAGATGCAACTGCACAGCCATGCGAGCTCCCGTGATCGAATTGCGAAGCTGATGAGCCAATCCCCCGGCAACCTGAGTAATCAACGTGGTTCGTTCCGTGACGCGAATCTGCTGAGTCGCCTGCTGAAGTTCCTGAGCCATACGGTTGATCGACGTTGCCAGGCGGGTGAGTTCATCGTCACCGGTGACCGGAAGCAAGTTGTCGAATTGCATCGTCGCCAATCGTCCCACGTGTCTCTGCATGCGATCGAGGCGCGTGCCGAGCCTGGCCGCAATGAACCACGACAACAGCCCCATCACCAGCACCGTGATTCCTCCGATGACGAGCGGCGGAACAATGACGTCCCGTCGGACTGCCTGCCATTGCTGTTCGGGGACAAGCACTAGCAACTGTTTGAGTTCGGGCGACCGCAGAACGCTGACCGCACCAACCAGCCAGGTTTCGTCGCCGGCCGAAACGGGCTGAAAGTCACCAAGTCTCCCGGCCCCAGCCGACACCGACTGTGCGGATACCAGGATTGTCTGAGAGGCTTCGAGAGGCAGAGTTGTTGCCGTGATCGTGCCCGAGTCATTTGACGCAATGAGCTCTGCACCGGAAAGGCCCTTCATCTGCTCAAGCACCGCGCCCTGAATGGGAAATCGAGACGAGCTGAGCGTGGCAACCACCTGATCCAGTCTCGCAATGGCATCACGCTCGGCTCGATCAACCGCAATCCACGCAGCGCTGATTGTGATCACACCAACGGCCACAGCCTGCAGGATCGCAAACGGCAAAAGGATCTGATTGCGAATCGGCCAGCGCATTGGAGATTCGATGAGCCTACGAGTGGCGGATGAGTGGCTGAAATTATCGTTCAAACGATCGGGCGACGTTAGAGACGATTCAAAAGGAACTGTCAGCGAATTCGACACTGAAAAAGCTCCGGGGCCTTTCGCACAATTGCTGACGCTGACGAATCTACACGCAGCCACCAGTTTTGTCGACGAACCTCAGTTCGTAACATCAAGGCATAACACGCCCGACCACTGCGTGCAAAATGCGACGCGACCGCGGACGTTGTTTCGATAGATCCCTTCTGCCGAATAGAACTCAGGTACATTCCCGAGACTTTCTCCGGTTTTGGAGAGGGAGCGGAACGGCGCGAGCCGTCCGGCTTCCTGTCACCTGACGGCTCGCACCGTTCCGCTCTAATCGGGAATCGAAAATGCGGGTACTGACAGTCAGCTACAATCGCTTGCTGAACCAGTCCGAAGTCGAATGCAACATGATCGCAGAGTTTCTGGATCATCAGGTCGATGTGCCTAAAATGCTCAAGACTATCGACCCGACTTTGCACAGCAATCGCCGCGACGCCTGATTTCGAGAATGACGGCTGTCAGAGCCGCAGGAATACTTTGTTTCGTTCCAGAGACCGCACGAACGTCCACATGATCGCCATCACAAGAAGCCACGATGAGACGACGTACCACATCGGCGCATCTTTTGGAACGAACGGTTTGATGGCTCCCATGACCATCGAATGCAGGATGTAGCAAATCAGCGCGTTGTTGCCGAAGACTCGAAACACGGGCAGTTCGAAACGCAGCTTGTCGCAGAGGAAATGGAAGATCAAATACACAATCAATGAGTAGCCCGCACAGAAGGTCAGGTACGAAGGCGTGCCAGATCGCTGACTCATCATCCAGTAATTCCATTTGCGTTCGGCCATTGTCGGTGGCTGGACGAACGGAGCTTCGGCGAGGCCTCGGAATTTCAACTGGTCGCCAGCCGGAAGTACGGGATTGTCGGCCAGTCGCTGTTGTTTCAGTTCTTCAACTCTTTCCGGCGGAACGTCGTAGAACCGAGTCCCACAGGACATTCCCCATCCGGCCAACATGAACACAAGTGAAGCGATGGTCAGCTTTAGCCAAGGTGTCTTAGCTTCGGGGGTGGAGAGGCTGTCGCAGGCGATTGTGCCAAGTATCGCCGGAGTTGCCCACGTCAGAAATGCCAGCGGCCCGCCATCGATCGCATTTGGGTCTGTATTGCACCAGACGAAATTGAACTGCCACGACAACACAACATGCAGCACCGCAGAAATCAAGGCATACCACAACCGCACCTTGCCACTGCTTCGAATGACCGGCAACAGCCAAAGCGATGTTGCCGCGATATGCATGAGTGTCTGAAACCAATTCCGCTTCAACGAACTGGTGAGAGCAGCAGGACCAAGTTCCACAAGCTCCGCCCAGGTTTCAGCCGGAGCTGAAGAGCCGTAGACAACGATTGCCAACAGTGCCAGGCCGAATAGTCTGGCGACTACGCGCCGATATGCAGCACCCAGTCCTTCTCGTAGAACGCGGCGTTCGAAAGTCAGCCGAAATGCGAATCCGACAGCGAACAGGAACTGCGGCATGATTGTGTCGGCAAAACTGCAGTAATCGTTGTGATGCTTCAAAACTTCAGGTACGACCCCGAACCCCCCAGCATAGTTCACCAGAATCATCCCCACGACGGTGTAGCCGCGGAACTGGTCGAGGGAAATGAGTCGCTGTGGTGCTGACGAAATGGTTGCAGACATCTTGATGGCGTCGCTACGAGAGACTTTGGCTGTTGCAGCAATTGACGCCACGAGGTTCGCGTTTGGGCACAATACGAGTGGCGTACGTCAGTTGCAAGGAGGCGTACGTCAGTTGCAAGGACACGCACTCTTCATTGAACGCTCGAGGCGCAGTCATAGAATTCCCCTATCGGGACTGCGCGAAGCGAGTTGCGGGCCACTTTCGTGACTCCAGAGTCATTTCACACGATGATCGTCCCGCCATCGTCAGCGGATGTAAAGGAACTCGTTGGACATCAGAGCCGCCTGGCACAATGCGGTCCATACGGCCTTTTGACGCTCCTGCTCAGGGATGCCGTCGGCTGTGAGTTGACGCTCAATTCGGTCAGCAGCCGCAATCCAGCGGTCGATGTCTGTTTGCGTTGCGATTCGACCAAGCGTTTCCATGATGACGCTCTGCACTCGCAACGTTGCATCGTCGGGATGCTCCACGAGACCCTTGTTGGCCAGATGATCGGCCGCTTCGATCACCAGGTCGCTGTTCATCAGGAACAACGCCTGAGACGCCACTGTTGATGATGCTCGATCGCCATTGGGAACCGTGCCGTCCGTACAATCAAACAGCGACATCGCGTCGTAAAGATTGTTGCGAATCACAGGAAGGTAGACAGACCGACGCATCGACTTATACGACGTACCATCCTTCGACGTGTGGTCGAAAAGAAACTCGCGGTTCTTCACATGCAGCATCGATTGTCCGGGTGTTCGATCCAGCAGACCGGTCGCGGCAAGAACAGCGTCTCGCACGGATTCGGCTTCCAATCGCTGCACTGACCATCGCCAATGCAGATGATTGTCGGGGTCAGCGATCTCTGCGGCCGCGTTACTTTCGCTGCCTAGCTGCCACGTCTGAGACAGCATGATCGTGCGATGCAGCGACTTCAGCGACCAGCCGCTGTGAATCAATTCGCTTGCCAGCCAATCCAAAAGCGCCGGATGGGAAGGCGATTCCCCGAGCCTTCCAAAATTGTCCGCAGTGGCCACAAGCCCCCTCCCGAAGTGCCAACGCCAAACACGATTTGCAATGACTCGAGCCGTCAGTGGATTCTTATCGCTTGCCATCCAATTGGCGAACTCAAGACGACCGCTGTGCTTTGCGGCGACGGAGAAGCCATCGGCCGCCAACACAACCGGGACACCTCGTTCGACCGATCGACCGGGAGACAGGTGATTGCCTCGCATCAGGATTCTGGCGTTAATCACATCGCCATCCGTGACGCCCATCGCAGTCGGAAGTTCTGGAATCGACTGCTCAAGCTGCTTCAGCGTCTCTCGCAACGCCATCAGCTGCGTGCGAGTTTCTTCGGGCAACTGGTCTTCGGGCAGCGGCGTTGTGGACGTCCCGGCGGACGCTGTCGCTGCAGCGATCAGACTGCTGATCTCGAACTTCTTCGCCTCAATCTTTGCCATGTGGGCATCAAGGTTGGCTTTATCGGCGACAGTCGCGATCGAATTCTCGTTCCACTTGGCGATGCGTTTCAGGGACTCCATTGTCTTAGTGCTCTGGAAGATTCCCGCCAAAGCGTAATAGTCAGAATGGGCGATCGGATCAAACTTGTGATCGTGGCATCGAGCACACCCAACGGTCAGACCGAGAAACGCTCGCCCGATCGTATCGATCTGTTCGTCGACGATATCCATCTGCATCTTCGTTTCATCACCCTCGGCAAGCACTTTTGGCCCGAGAGATAAAAATCCGGTGGCGGTCAGGCAGGCAATGCGAGTCGCTTCGTCCGTGTGTTCGTCGATCAGAAGGTCACCCGCAATTTGCTCTCGCACAAACTGATCGTAGGGCTTATCTGAATTGAAGGATTCGATGACGTAGTTGCGATATCGCCAGGCATTTCCGTGCGCGATGTTTTCATCGAGCCCGTTCGAATCTGCGTATCGAACGATGTCCAGCCAATGCCGGCCCCAGCGTTCGCCATACTGAGGTGTCGCCAGCAGCCGATCGACCAGCTTCGAAAACGCGTTCGACGATTCATCTGCCAGAAACTCCTGAAGCTGTTCGAGTGACGGAGGAAGCCCCGTCAGATCGAATGCGGCCCGACGAATCAGAGTGGTCTTATCGGCGACAGAATTTTGCACGAGGCCCTTGTCCTGCAAGGCGGCCACAATGAAGGAGTCAATGGGCGATTCATAACGCTGGCCTGAAGCTGGTGCAGGAACGATAGGAGCCTGCAGTTTGCGGAACGCCCAGAATTCTCTCGCTCGTTCAACATCGAACGGCGGCGCAGAAGGCCGTACGACGATGTCGCCATCGGGGTGAATCGCCCCGCCCTGAACCCAGTCCGTCAGCGACTGCACCTCGGCATCCGAAAGCTTTTCATCCGGCGGCATCTGAAGCGAATCATCCGTTCGGCGAACGGCGGTGATCAGCAGGCTCTCATCAGGTTTACCTGGCAAAACAGGCCCACCTGATTTACCGCCTGCGCTGATTCCGTTGAACGTGTCGAGTCTCAGATCGCCTTCCTGCTTTTCTGGACCGTGGCAGGAGATGCAGTGTTTCTGCAGCAGGGGCGAAATTGTGTCCGTAAAGAATTCAGGCGACGCTTTGTCATCGCTCTGAACATTCGCCGACACGATTGTGAGGCTCGCGAGGATGAATGTTGTTCGGACAGCAATTGCAAACATGGGCATCGATAGCGTCCTTCAGCACCGGACCAATGCAGACTAAACGTGGGTTTTCGTCGGGAAGTCAACAGTCTACCGATTGACAAACTTTAAACTATCGACTGGCCGGGATCGTGAGGAACGACCAGGGGTTTCACATCCACAATCGTGCACTTGGGATTCCTCCCAAACTCGTACGTAATTCCTCGCCAAGTCAGCTTGTGAATGAAGAACGTGTTGAACGTGGACAATAGATTCAACTGATTTGGCATCAGCACCGCAAGGGGAAACAGCAGCCATTGAGCCAACGTGATGTCAGGAAAGTCTTCTCCCCTGACCGTCAGAGTGCGTTTGACGCTCTGATGGCCAATTGGGATCGCCGACAGAGTAATCCCCAGAAGTACCGTGTATCCCAGCGTGATTCCAGGCCACCAGGGCAGCCAGGGCAGCGCCATCGGAATCAGCATCAGCAGAAGTGTGGCATTCAGCGTCAGCATATGAAGCGCGAGCCAAAACCAGCGTGAGTTGTCGATTCGAACTGTGAACAACTGCCGCGTGGCGAAACGATAATAGTCCCGCAGCGAGATCGATTCGCGGTTGAGCAGCATCGCTGATGCGACCATTTGAGTCTTTCGACTGGTCGAACGCACGTACGACGAAATCGTGGAATCTTCGATAAAGGAATGAGCCAGCAACTCGCGAAGCTTTGGATTTCGGAAGTCGCTCGCCCGAGTTGCCATGCAGCCACCCCAGAGTATCCCCACCATATTCATGGCAGGAACGGCGAACGCATTCCAAAACATTCGAGTCAGACCAGAAAGGCTGGCTCCCGGCGGCAAGTACCATCGATTTCCCGATACCGCGCCAACGGACGAATCGCGAAGGCTGTCGGCAAGCTCCTTCAATGCCGTTCGATGCAACAAAGAGTCGCCGTCGATCCAGGCAACGATCTCACAATCGGCCGGAAGCGATTCCGTCGCAAACAGCAACCCGCTGACCTTTCCGCTGCAGTGCGGCTGACGAGCGTGCAGGATCAGGAGCTCGGCTCGCGGATCGTTTCGCTCTGCCAGCAATGCGCTGACGACAGGCAGAGACGGATCCTCAGGCGAATCCACAACAATGCGAACTGTCAGACGTGGATAATCAGAATTCAAAAGGCGGCTGATGCATTCGCCCAGAAAGGGATCAGTGCCGCGCAGGCACAGAATTGCCAGCGCGGGCGGATACTGAGAATCGTCGCCAAGCGGCTGTTCAGCTTTTCGAAGTGTCTTCAAATACTTCGAAAGCATCAGCACCTGAATCACAGACAGAACGAGCATCCATGCAATCAGAAGTGGGCCAAGCGTCGACATGGCAGAACTAGCAACCTTTCAATGCATGGTCATCAAGTCAAGTATGTTCATCTCAGCAACAAATCTGCGTCAACTCATCCGCCCGCTGCTGCCCACAATCATGAATCGAATTGTAAAGGCGGTTCTCCAGACAACAAAGCGCGACCACAGTTTCGGCAGCAACTGTGACAAACCTCGCGTCGCCTTTTTAAGCAACTCGCTGAGTCACTGTGCCGACAAATCTGGGTCTATCCTTGAAGTTAAGTAGAATTCTGATGGATGGACCGGCCAGAAAACATCCGCGTAAAAGCGCAGTGCTGAAAATCGACACGATC
>JANMEV010000533.1:0-10117 GCA_031377305.1 Planctomycetota bacterium
TCCGGGAGTCACCTCGAAGGCTGATCGATTCTTTCGGCCGGCTGCACAACAACCTCCGCATCAGCGTGACAGATCGCTGCAATATTCGTTGTTTTTATTGCATGCCGGCGGACAACGTCGAATTCATGCCGAAGGAGAATCTCCTCAGCTTTGAAGAGATCGAACGCGTCGTTCGAATTGGCACAACTTTGGGAATCGATCGCATTCGACTGACCGGTGGTGAACCGCTCGTTCGCCGCGATCTGCCGGTGCTGGTGAGCATGCTGGCGGCTGTTCCCGGGATCGTTGATATCGGTCTGACGACGAACGGAATTCTTCTGGAAGAACAAGCACAAGCGCTGCGAGATGCCGGACTCCGTCGACTCAATATCAGCCTAGACGCGCTGGATCCGGAGGTCTTTAAGAAGGTGACTCGGCGGGATGGTTATGAACGAGTGCTGGCGGGAATCGAAGCGGCTCGATCCGTCGGTTTTTCGCCGATCAAATTGAATGCGGTTTCTGTGCGAGGCCTGACAGAAAACCAGATCGTGCCGTTCGGCCAGTTGGCTCGCGAAACAGACACGGTGGTTCGATTCATTGAATTCATGCCGCTCGACGCCGACAGTCAATGGCAGCGAGACAAAGTGCTCTTTGCACATGAGATCATCGCCACACTCGAAGCAGAGTTTGGTCCACTGCGGCCGGTTGACGCTGCCGCACACTTTGTTTCCGCGGATGCCAGTGCGTTCGTGGCTGGAGGACTCCCTATCCTCGCGGCTCACACTCACGCGCCGGCTCAGGATTTTGAGTTCGCTGATGGGCGAGGTCGGATCGGGCTCATTGCGAGCATCAGTCAACCGTTTTGCATGAGTTGCAATCGGTTCCGCCTGACGGCCGACGGACGACTGCGCAACTGTCTTTTCAGTCACGAAGAGACGGATCTCAAACATCTGCTCCGTGCCGAGACTCCCAGCAGTACAGAAGTCACGGAAGCGATCGCTCAGGCGATGCTGGCAAGTATCGCGGCGAAGAGGGAAGGCCATGAAATCAATACTGCCCGTTTTGTTCAACCCGATCGGCCAATGTACTCCATCGGCGGCTGAATCATGGCCCAACTTCCGTCGCTGAAAAACCGCGGCGGCTTTTTGAGCTGCTGTACTGGACAGATTGAGCGGAATCGGTCCCTCACTCCTGATAAATCCACCCTGATCAGTATCGTGGCTGATTGCTCCGCGTGATTCTGTCAGGGTACAATCGCGGAGGCAGCACAATGATAGTCGTCGAGCACCGAGTGGCTCAGTGGCTGTCGGTTTGAAGAACGTGTTGATCCTTCGCGTACCATCCCGCCTGCAATCTCCCGCCTTGAGTCGTTGACAACTTCGGAGCCATCCATGAGGCATTTCGGCTCGCTTTCCATACGCATCCTTGGCGTTTCAATTGCATTTTGCCTAACTGGCATTATCGCAAGGTCCCAGGATGCTGCACCTAAAGATTTAGAGCCAGCCCTGGAACGTGGACGAGCGATCTATGAAAGCAAATGCGTCAGCTGCCACGGCGTCAATGGTGCGGGCACGCCGGATGTTCCTTCACCCATTTTTGGTGATCGACCCACATCCGATCTCGCCGATCTGATTTCCCGAACGATGCCAGAAGGTTCGCCAGGAGATTGCGTGGGTGACGACGCGCAGGCCGTTGCCGAGTGGATGCAGAGAACTTTCTATTCGCCGGAAGCTCAGGCTCTTATCAATCCGCCTCGAATTGAATTGAGCCGGCTGACAGTCTCACAGTATCGAAACGCAATCGCCGACCTTGCGATCAGCTTTCGATGGTTCACCCCACCAGGAAACAAAAGAGGTTTGCAGGGAAGTTATTTTGCCAGCCGACACGCACGGCATGATCGGCGAGTCTTCGAACGCGTTGATCCGGGCGTCAGCTTCAACTTCAGCGCGTTCAGCCCCGACGGGGAGAAGATCGCTGACGACGAATTTTCGATGACATGGAGCGGTGCGTTAATTCCCAGGGAAACCGGCTGGTACGAATTCACAATTCGCACCGAAAACGGCGCTCGGCTGTTTCTCAATGATTCAGAAACCCCTCTTGTCGATGCCTGGGTTCGATCCGGTCCGGATACCGAATTTCGCGGATCTCGTTTTTTGCTGGAAGGCCGAATCTATCCCGTCCGAATGGAGTGGTTTAAGTTCAAAGAGGCAACGTCTTCAATTGCCTTGTTGTGGAAATCACCGCACGGAGTGGAAGAGGTTATTCCCGCAGCCAACCTGACTCCCGACTGGGCGCCGCCGGTTTTGATTGTCGAAACACCGTTTCCGCCCGACGATCGAAGCTCCGGTTACGAACGCGGGACGAGTGTTTCAAAGGAATGGGACGAGGCAACTACCAACGCGGCCCTGGAAGTTGCCGACAAAGTGGTGGCCAGTATCAAAGACCTTGTCGAGATCAAAAACGACGACGAGCGTCCGCAGAAAATTCGTGAGTTCGCTGCGCTGTATGTCGAACGCGCGTTCCGACGTCCACTGACGGATGAGCTCAAAGCGTCGTACATCGACAAACAGTTCGAAGCTGCGAAGTCGGTTGAAGAAGGACTGCGCCGTGTCGTGTTGCTGGCCCTGATGTCGCCTCGATTCCTTTATCGAGAGCCGGATGTGGCTGACGACCAGTTCGATCGCGCGGCACGGCTTTCATTTGCGTTGCTGAATTCGATACCGGACAAGCAGTTGCTTGAAGCGGCTAAGAATGGCGAACTGGCTGACGCAAAACAGATTCGCGACCAGGCCTGGCGGCTAGTTGGCGATTACCGCAGTCGAGCAAGAATGCTGGAGTTTCTTCGTAGCTGGATGAACCTTGAAAGGCTGCAGGAAATCAATAAGAACACCGCATCGTTTCCGGACTTCACGCCTCAGATTGCAGCGGATCTGAAAGTGTCATTTGAGATGCTGCTGGAGCAATCGCTGGATGCGGACAACGCCGACTTCCGAAGGTTCCTTTTGACCGACTCAACTTTCATGAACGGCCGCCTCGCGAGGTTTTACGGCGTCGATTTACCCGCCGACGCCGACTTTCAGGAAGTGAAGTTCGAACCCGAGCGTCGTTCGGGCATCGTGTCTCATCCGTTCCTGCTGAGCGGATTTGCCTACATGGAAACCAGCTCGCCAATTCATAGAGGCGTGTTTTTGTCACGTGGTGTACTTGGACGCGGCGTCAAACCGCCACCAATCGCCGTTTCACCAACGGCTCCTGAACTCGCACCGGACTTAACGACGCGCGAACGTGTCACCGTGCAAACTCAGGCGGAAATGTGTGCAAATTGCCACGGGCTGATCAACTCACTGGGTTTTGCTCTCGAGAATTTCGACTCCGTCGGTCGATATCGAGAGACCGAAAAGCAGAAGCCGATCGATTCCACGGGACACTATCTTCAGCGAAATGGCCAATTTGTGCGTTTCTCGGGTGCTCCGGAACTAGCGACTTTCCTCGCCAAAAGCGACGAAACTCGCCGCTCGTTTTCTCGCCAGTTGTTTCACCATATGGTCCAACAGCCCATTTTAGCATACGGCCCGGAGACGATTTCTGAACTCTCTGATTTCTTTCAGGGCAATGGGTATCATATGAAACATCTGATGGTTGAAGTCGCCTGTCGCTCGGCATTGCACGATCCCACGTCGACTTCACAACCTGTTGTTGCCACCGAATCGCGTTGATGTCCATAATCCCTCTTCAATCGAACATCCTTCGAAATTTCCACGAAATGGCCTCCCGCCCATGAATACTCGTCGACAATTTCTCCGAAAGCTGGGTATTGGGGCTGCGGCTCTGCCCTTCATCTCCAACCTTACATCATTTGCGTCACCGTTGAGGTCGTCGACTCGCAAACAACGGCTTGTCGTGATGTTCAGTCCGAATGGAACTGTTCCCTGGGACTTCTGGCCAGACGAAGAAGGCGACAAGTTCTCCCTGAAGCGAATTCTCGAACCGTTGAAGGATTTTCAGAGCCGCACCATGGTGATGCATGGGGTCTGCGACAAAGTGCGGGGCGACGGCGACAATCACATGCGAGGCATGGGTTGCCTGCTGACGGGATCGGAACTATATCCTGGTAACATTCAGGGCGGGTCTGATACTCCTGCCGGCTGGGCGAGCGGACTTTCAATCGATCAGGAAATTGCAAACTTCCTGCAATCGAAGGACGAAACGCGAACTCGCTTCGGATCTCTTGAGTTTGGCGTCATGGTGCCTGATCGGGCCGATACGTGGACTCGCATGAGCTACTCCGGTCCCAACAAGCCGGTGGCCCCGATCGATGATCCGTATCAGATGTTCAAGAAAATGTACGGCCAGGTAAAGGATCGCGAAGTTCTGGCCAGTGTTCTGGACAGTGTTCAGGATGACCTGAAAAAGCTCAGTCGGATTGTGTCTTCAGAAGATCGGCGCTTGCTGGAAGAACACACGACGTTCGTCCGAGCCATGGAGCAGCAGCTCCGCCAGTCGCAGTCTTCTGAAACCTCACATGCGGTCCCGGAACTTGAACCGGGCGTGAAGGAAGAAAACGACAACATTCCTCAGATCACAAAGATGCAGATGGATCTGTTGCTGAACAGCTTCGTCAACGATTTTTCCCGAGTCGCAACGTTCCAGATCACGAACTCAGTCGGTCAGCCGAAAATGCGTTGGCTGGGGATCGACGAAGGGCACCATGAACTGTCTCACGAGCCGAACGAGAACAAGGAAGCTCACGAGAAGCTGACAAAGATCAACACGTGGTATTGCGAACAACTCGCGTATTTGGTGCGTTGTTTGTCTGAAACCCCAGAGCCCGGCGGCGAAGGTTCATTGCTGGATAATACTCTGCTTGTCTGGGGCAATGAGCTGGGTCAGGGCAATTCCCACACGCTCGATAACATCCCATTCGTGATGGTCGGCAACGGTCTCGATTTTGACATGGGTCGATCATTGAAGTTCAACAACATTCCTCACAATCGGCTCCTTATCGCACTGGCTCATGGGTTCGGACACCATATCGAATCGTTCGGAAATCCCGACTACTGCAAGGACGGCGTACTGACGGGACTAACATAAGTCGGCTTCTCAGCCTGAAAACGTAACTTCACCCTGTCATGCAATTGCACCAATAGCCTGAGGCGCTAGCCGATTTCTGTTGTGGAAGTCGAATCGGCCAGCGATACAGCCTGAGGCTCAACGACAGTGGCTTTGTCAGACCTTGGAACAAAGGTTTGTCATTCCGGCGCAGGCGGGAATCCAGAGCGTGGAAAACTGGATTCCCGCCTGCGCGGGAATGACGAGCCACCCCAAAACTATCGTTTGACGAACCACTAGCCTTTGCCCTGTCGCTTGCTAAAGACACATCGCTTTATGCTGGCATCTCAACAAAAAGAGACACCGCGAAAGACCGCGGTGCCTCCTCGAACATCAATGTTTGACCGGGATTTATCGGCTACTTCAAATCCCCCGCTCGAATCACGATCAGCTTTTCAGGGTCGATGTGCTTTTGAAACGCGGCCTTGATGTCGCTGACAGTCAACGCGGAGATCTTCTTTTCCTGTTCGGCCGTGTAAGCAAAGGTTCGTCCGAGATACAGGTTGCTGCTTAACTGCCCGGCGATGGCTCCGTCTCCGGTGCGAGACACCTTGAGAGATTCCAGCCACGCCGTTTGAGCGTCGGACAGTTCCTTTTCGGTTGGTCCGTCAGTGATGAAACGTTTGAGTTCCTCGAACGCAGCCTTTTCGACGGCGTCCATGTTCTGAGGATTCGTGATCGCGTTGATGGTGAAGCGTGCGTCGGTTCCGCGCGACGGAATACTCACCGACGACGTCACTCCGTACGACAGCCCTTCCTTCTGACGAATACGATCTCCCAGGCGAGACGACAGCGTTCCGCCGCCGAGAATAAAATTCCCCAACTGCAGCGCGGCGGTGTCAGGGTTCTCTTCGTTAAGCTCCAGCGACAAGCCAGCAATGAAGACAGCGTTCGCTTTGTCAGGCGTGACAATCGTCTCTTTACGCCCCGCGAGGTCTTTTTTCGCGTCGCGTTCGATCGGTATGAACTTCGTTTCCGACTTCCAGTTTCGAAGGACTTCGGAAATCGCCGACATGGCCGCCGCTGGTTCGAAGTCGCCGACGATCGCAATTTCGCCGGTTCCAGCCGACACCTGATCCTGATAGATCGCCTTCACCTGATCCAGCGTCGCGCTGTTGAGTTCTTCAAGTGACTCCTTCATCGTTGAGACATAGCGAACATCGCCTTTGGGATACTGCGACAAGGCTCGGGACAGTAGCTCGCCCGAAAGTGCAGCAGGATCGCTTTCCATGGACGACATTCGAGCGGCCGAGCGAAGCTTCATCTGTTCAAATTCGTCCGCTGGAAACGCCGGATCACGCAGGATCTCGCCGAGCAGATGAATACCCTTCTCCAAAGAGCCTCGCTTCGCCTCAATCGAAAACGATAGTCGCCCGGCTGATCCGCCACCACCACCGCCTCGCCCACCGCGACCGCGTCGGCCACCGCCAGCACCTCCGCTGCCGATCTGGACGTCGATCTCTTCCATTTCCTGCTGCAACTGCTGACGGTTCAAACGCTTTGTTCCGGCCATCAACATGGAAGGCAGCATGGCGGCCGCTGTTGTCTGTCCGGCGAGCGATTCTTCGTTGCCATAGTTCAGCGTGAGCGACATGGATACCGTTTCACCGGTGTTCTTCTTGGGCAGCAGCGCGATCTTGATTCCGTCGAGCTCGCGAATTTCCGTACGAGCATCCAGATTTTCCGGAGTCGGATCGAACGATTCGCCAGCCGCGACCGCCGTTCCGCCTTTGTAGTCCTTCACGACGTCGGCAATGGATTCGACGGACGGAATTGACAACCGCTGAGGCTTATCCGACGGAATGAAAACGCCCACCGTGCGATTCTGTGGCTTGAAATAGGTCTGGGCCACTCGGTTGACGTCGTCCGCAGTCACCGCGGCAATTCGGTCTCGCTGCAGAAACAGCAGACGCCAGTCACCCAGCGACGACGCACTACTCAAAGCTGAAGCCATCGCTGTGGCGCTCGTCATCAGTTGCTCAGAGCCTCGCTTTGAACGCAACTTCGCTCGGTCGATTTCTTCAGTCGTGAACGGTGTATTACCGAGCTCTTCGATTGTCTGGAGTAGCAGATCGCGAACTTCATCCAGCTTGCCATCGGCCGGCTGGGAGGAAAATGAAAACAACCCGGGATCGTGAGCATTGTCCGCGCGGCCCGACGCACTTGTAGCCAGCTTGGTTTCGACGAGAACCTGATCGAGGCGTCCGATTTTCGATTCCGAAATCACGCTGCCGAGAATCGACAAAGGAGCCCAGTCAACGTGAGCCGCCGCCGGCATGTGATAGACAGCGATGACCGCCGCTGGATTTCCAACGCGGCGAAGGACGACGTTTCTCTCACCGTCCTGAGGCGGCTCTTCGGTGTAGGTCGGATCGAGCCGTCGTTCCGGCTTCGGAATGGATCCAAGATACTTTGTCAGAAACTCAAGAGCCTTTGCTTCTTCAAAGCGCCCGGTGACGATGAAAACAACGTTATCGGGCTGATAGTACTTGCGGTAGAACGCCTGAAGATTGTCGATTGGCACGCGTTCGATGTCCGATCGATTGCCGATCGTTGTCTTGCCATAGTTGTGCCATTCGTAAGCCGTCGCCTGAACTCGCTGCGAAAGAACTCCTTCCGGGCTATTCTCACCACGTTCGAACTCATTGCGAACAACCGTGAATTCCGACAGCAGGTCTTCCCGTGCAATAAAGCTGTTGACCAGACGATCCGATTCCATGTGGATGGCGAACTCAAGATTCTCATCCTTCGCAGGAAGAGTTTCAAAGTAGTTCGTTCGATCCTGATTCGTCGTACCGTTAAAGCTGGCCCCGTGATCTCGGAGAGCTTTTGGAACTTCAGGAAATGTCGGCGTGCCTTTGAAAACAAGGTGCTCCAGAAGGTGAGCCATCCCGGCTTCGCCATAACCTTCATGTCGCGAACCAACCAACACTGTCATGTTGACCGTTATCGTGGGCCGCGACGCTTCCGGAAACAATAGCACTCGTGCGCCATTGGAGAGGCGATACTCAGTCACGCCTTCCACTGAGGCAACTTTCTCGGGTGCGTCAGTGGCCAGCAAGCCCGACTGAACAAGTGCAGCTGACAATCCCACTTTCAAAAACATCGGAAGACGCATCAACATCATCTACTCCAGCACTAGAGGCTTAATCGACAACAAATCGCCTGTTGCCTCAGAAATGCTATCCGCGTCCGGGACGAACCGCCAGTCTGTCGAGGCTGTTTGCACATTGCCAGCAGGCTCCCCAATCAGGCGTTGCCGAATCCTGCCATTCGATCGTTTCAGGGGCACCAAATGTTACAGACTGGTCATCCATCTCCAGTTGCTCTCTACCTCCGCTCAAAAGGACACAGTTACTTTCAGTTTTATGGCTGGTAACGTCCGCCCGGAAGGGACTTACACCATCCTGATCAACAGCCTTCACAGGCGCATTAGCCGTCTCACTCCGCCGAGACGCGCCCACACGATGGCCTGTGGCTCAACAAACCCTGGTGGCATTTCGAACGACACTCATCAACAACTTGCGAGACTGGCCAACAGCCTTGTCATCATCGCATGCAGGAAACAAGGCTCATCTCGGCGGCGCAAGATTGCTACATTGATCACCTGAGCGTGCGCCTGCGGAATGTACGTAGATTGCGCGTCAACCGTGCCCACACCATCCGTTTGCAGAAGCACGTTGTTCCCCGTCGTGGACGTAACGAACTTCGTCCACGGCGTCATCGTTTGTAGGTAAACGGTGACAACACGCCACCAAACCTGGAACCAAACTGCCAATAGGTCCGAGTCTGCCTCCAAAATTCGCATCTAGACGAGGACGCCATGATGGTGACCGATGGCAATATCCGACTGGAGTCATTCAAGAACGTCGCAAATCCAAGTCCCACAGGCGGATAGCGACGCCATTCACCCGGCACTCCAATGCGTGACATTTCTTGTAATCGGATTTGCGTCGCCGATAGCTGGGTTCCCGAAAGTAGGCCTGCATCGGTCTGCTTCACTTAGAGTTCTTCAATTCTGAGCGATGCACCTGATTGACTCAATACGTTCATATGATCCCTGTCGGATGAATGTCCATTCCAGACCCTCATTTGCAATTTGTAAAAACCGAGTTGTCGCATGGATTGGCCGAGGGATGTACTCGGAATATTGTGGCTCGCCTCGAAGATCGGATCACTGCGGCCACGAATCTGGTCACCAGTCAGCTTGGCCGAACCGACAGCAATCTCAAAGGTGACCTCGACGGCAACGGAGTCGTCAACAGCACCGACCGCCTGTTCTCAACTCAGCAACGGGGCAAGAAGCTGCTGGATTACATGCTCGGCTTCCTTGACGACTAACTGGACAACGCCAAGCCCGTAGGCCGGACCGAGCGGAGCGCGTCCCGGGAGCTTTAAAACGCCGAAACTCCCGATGATCGGTCCGGCCCAAGGGGATGGCTTCGCTAAGTCTGTGCATTCTCGATCAGCGGAGCGGCTGAGTGACGCTGGCAAGCGAAAGTTGCAAACGGATCGCTTGGCTTTCTCCCTACGACGAACCTCGCCCCATCCGGCTACGTCTTCGGAGGTGTGACAGGAGACTACGCTGAAGATCTTGCCAGCACCACTTCACTTTCGGGTGGAGACTTCTCGCTGAGTGGAACCGGTAACGTCACACTCACTGGAACCGTTCAGACGCTCGTCCGACTGAACCTTCAACTCTTGTAGCGGCCGCGTTCGTCAGCCGTCGCGTTCGTTGGAAATCGGCCAGTCAAAACTGTCATTGATCAGGATTGGTTTCTTCGAAACACAAATCCCTGATTCCACGCAGCCTATTTCGCCGCTGCGCCGAAAGAGGCTACTTCGCTTTGGGCGGTGCATTTGCGGTCGAGGTGGGTGTAGCCGCCGTCGACGAAGATGATTTGGCCGGGGGTGTGGCTTGAGCAGGGGGAGGCGAGAAACACGGCCATGTTGGCGAGTTCCTCAATGGTGGTGAAGCGGCGTTCGAACGGAATGAGACGCTCCATTTCCGCTTTTGCGGCAGCCGGAT
>JANMEV010000549.1:0-18744 GCA_031377305.1 Planctomycetota bacterium
CGAACTTCCTCAAGAAGCTCGCCGGGAACAAAGCCCGTTCCCAGCGCGATGGTGACGAGATGCTGGCAGAGCACATCCAGCGGATTTCGATGAGGCTGCCGACCTTCCAATTGACCGGCGGAGATAGCATCCCTTGCAGCAGCAACTTCGATAAGTTCAAAGGCATGAGTCGGCACGCAGGTGACTCGGCTGACGGCGCCCGGTCGATGCCCGCTGCGGCCCGCTCGCTGCAGCAAACGAGCGACGCCCTTGGGAGAGCCGACCTGAAGAACTCGGTCAACCGGACTGAAATCCACACCCAGATCGAGGCTGCTTGTACAAACCACACACTTCAGCGAACCGGCTCGCAGTCCGTCTTCAACCCAAGTGCGAGTGCTCTGTTCCAGGGAACCATGATGCAGCGCGATCTGCCCGGCCCAGTCGGGCTTTGCCTGCAACAGCGCACGATACCAAGCCTCGGTCTGAGAACGCGTGTTCGTGAAAACCAGCGTCGAGTTGGCCGCTTCGACGGTGCGGACGACATCTTTCAACTGCCGCATTCCCATGTGACCAGCCCATGGAAATCGTTCGATCGTTTTAGGAATGAGCGAATCGATCACGATCTTTTTACGCTGCCGCCCCCGGATCATGCGTCCCTGCTGGGGCATGATGCTTCGTGGCGAAGTGTCTGCTGGCGACGCGACGTCGGGCAGCAACACGACTTCGGCGTTCATTGTGCCGTCGCCAACGCCCCGCCCCATCAGTACTTCCATCGCTTCATTCAGATTACCGAGCGTCGCCGATAGCCCCCACGTTCGCAACTCAGGCCGCCAGCGCCGCAACCGGGCCAGAGCCAGTTCGACTTGAACGCCTCGCTTGGTGGAAAGTAGTTCGTGCCATTCGTCGCAGATGACGGCTCGCAGCTCGCGGAATTGATGTTGAGCATCAGGCCGAGTCAACATCAACGACAAGCTCTCCGGCGTCGTTACCAGCGCCGTGGGAAGCCGTTGTCGCTGTTTATTGCGAACAGAAGCGGATGTGTCGCCCGTTCGGCTTTCGACAGACCATGTGACTCCAAGATCTGTCAGCGGCTGTTGCAGCGCGTGCAGAGTATCCACGGCGAGTGCTCGCAGGGGCGTGATCCAGAGTACTCGCATTGGCGAATCAGCGATCGCGGCAGGACTCTTTTCGGCTTCCGCCATCGCTTCGATTAAGGGGCCAAACCACGCGGCAAGAGTCTTCCCGGTTCCTGTTGTGGCGTGAATCAACCCGCTTTCGCCACGTTGAAATGCTTCCCAAACCTGCTTCTGAAACGAAAACACTTTCCAGCCACGACTGACGAACCATCCTTCGACCCGCTTTACGGCTCGTTTCACCGCAGCTTGTGATAGCGGCTGTGGGCCAGCGTTTCGATGGAGGGGATTGGGCATTATTTTCCAAATGTACGTGCGTTGAAAATCTCTGTCAGTGGCTTGACCTACCCCAACGAGTCCGACAGAAACAACTGCTACACAGATTGTAGGCGTCAATGCCGAGCCGATCCGGCGAACCTTGTCACGATCGCTTTTGGCGGGAAAAACATGGAAATACCTGGACGTTTCGATCGTTCCGCACGTCCACCAGCGTGTTGAGCAAGGTGTCTGAAACTCTCTGGCTGCACGTCATGCTCAAGGATTCTGTGCCGCCTCCAAAGTTCCAGGCACCTTTTCAACCAGCTCCTTAGGCCAGTAAAACCACTGCCCTTTATAAATTGAATTGACTCAGGGGACAAACCGTCACAGACTCGCAGCAACTCGCAATGCAGAGTCAACAAAACTCACAACTTGTTCCCCAGCCACGACTGTTCACATGGCCACGCCAGCTCAGAAACCTGACGAACCGCTGAATTGCCTGTTAATCCAGCCTTTGTTTCAGGCATCCAATTTCTGGAACCTCACCGAATCGGCCGCCACGACCGGCGCAAAGACCGTTGCACCGCCATTGGGACTGCTCACGGTTGCCGCGCTGCTTCCTCAGAACTGGGTCTTCAAGCTGGCCGACCTGAATGTGCGCGAATTGACCGACGAAGAATGGAACAACGCGGATATTATTTGCACCGGCGGAATGATTCCGCAACAGCTCGGAATTCTGGCGTTGATCGAACGCGCGAACCGAGATGGAAAGTATGTCGTTGTCGGCGGGCCCGATCCGACGAGTCAGCCGGATGTCTACGTCAACGCAGATGCGAGGGTTCTGGGTGAAGGTGAAATGACGATTCCAATGTGGCTGGAATCCTGGCGACAGGGAAAGCCGCTCGGGATGTTTGAAACAAGCGCGAAGCCGGATGTGACTCTTTCGCCAACGCCGCGGTTCGACCTTGTGGAATTCAAGAACTACCTGCACGCAGGAATTCAGATCTCGCGAGGCTGCCCGTTCAACTGTGAGTTCTGTGACATCATTGAACTGTATGGTCGGGTGCCGCGCAGTAAGGCCGTGCCGCAAGTGCTGGCTGAACTTGATCGACTTGCCGAACTGGGACATCGCGGCTGGGTGGATATTTCCGACGATAACTTCATCGGCAACAAAAAGTTCGTGAAGAGCTTTCTCGCAGGCTTGGACGAGTGGTGTCGAAAGAAGAACTACCCGTTCTATTTCACTACAGAAGCGTCAATGAATCTGGCTGACGATTCTGAGCTGCTGCGAATGATGCAGAAGGTCGACTTTCGATTTGTCTTCATGGGCATCGAAACTCCCGACCCGGATCTTCTTGCCGTCACACAGAAGAAAATGAACTCCATGAAGCCGATTGTGGAGCGAGTGCACGAAGTCTACAAGCATGGCATCTCAATCTCGGCTGGCTTTATCCTTGGCTTTGACAACGAAAAGCCGGGCATCGCGGATGCCATGATCGAGTGCGTAGAAGAGACAGGAATCATGGTGGCGATGGTCGGGTTACTGGTCGCTCTGCCGAACACTCAGTTGACTCGCCGCCTGAACAAGGAAGGTCGCCTGATCAACACGAAACATCAGCTTCTGCCACCCTCAGACGAAGTCTATCGACTGGAGAATGTTGAGAATGCCGACAACACCACGGGCGGCCTGAACTTCGTTACCACGAGAGACCGTGCAGACGTCTACGATGATTATCGCCGCGTCGTCTCCACGCTTTACGAACCCGGCCGATACATGCGACGAGTGATGCGAACCACGCGCATGCTGGCTCCTGAACGACGCCAAAAGCCGTCATTCACCGAATGGAGAAAGATGACAATTGCACTCGTGCAAATTGCATGGTGGATGACAAAAAAACCTGAACTGCGATGGCACTATTGGGGAAACACGATTCGCTCATTCTTCATGGGAATGGCCAAGTTTGAATTCTGCCAGTCGCACATGGCGGCCTATATGCACCTCGGCAATCAGACAGCTCGAGTTCAGGTCGATATGCAGAGTGGAATCGACTTCGCGAAGAACATCGCCACGTACCCCCGCAGCACTAAAGACATGCCAAAGGCAAATCAACCGCTGCTGGCTGTCGTATCGGCCGGCTGTGGCGACTGATCGGAGATCTGCGATTGCAATGGTCACGCGGTATCGCGTCGATTCTCTTACTTGCGCGCCTCTGGCAGCTGTTTCTTTTGATCCAATTGTATCTTCAGATCTTTTGGCAGCTTGAACTTCGAAGCATCCTTTGGACTCTTGAATCCGTTCTTCCCCAGGCCCTCGTCGATATCCTTTTGCATTCGCTGTTGAGCTTCCGGCAACTGCCTGCTCGCGGATTCGCAGACTTTGTCCAGAAGCTTCACGAATTGAAGAAGCTGTGCGTCGCTAACGCGATTCGTCGTGACTCCGGTTTGAGCCTCCACAGGCAGCAGCGATAGAAGCGATTTAACCTGAGAGGTCGAAATCAGTCTATTGCGAATTCCTTCACCAACACCAAAGAGCATTGCCTGACCGGCCAGTTTTTCGCCGGCCGGTATCGTCAACTCGGAAACCTTGTGAGCCAAATCGAGATTGCGTATGGCGTTTGTGAGCGGATGATCCATCTTGTCGTAGACAAGACCGATCTTCTTGAACTTATCGGTGACCTTCTTCACGCGATCAACAACTTCCTTTTTCGTTGAAGTGCCGGCATCAGATTTCGTCAACGCTTCTTCGACGATCCTGATCGTCAGATCAGCTGACTGTTCGCGAACTTTTTCATCTTTGGACGAGATGGCCGCTTCAATCAGATCGGGCATCTGCTCGACAACTTTTTCTTGCTGGTTTTCATCCTGCACCAGCGAAATCAAGGCTTCAGGAGTTGTCAGCTGTGAGGGTGCCCACGGTCCCATGGAAAGCCAATACATGAGTGCGAACGCCAGAGTCGGCACACCAAGCGAACAGGCGCCGATGACCCAGCGGCGATCCAGAATCGAACTGCCGTTTCGTGATCGTCGACGTCGATCTCCCGTCCCTTGGCCATGAGCGAATCGATTGAGAACAAGCTCCAGTTCACTCGCGGTCTGGTAGCGATCTTCAGGCCGATAGCTGCTGGCCCTCATGATGATTTCAGCGAGCGGCTTCGGTACAAACGGAGCGTGCTCCGACAATTCCGGAAGCTCTGCGCGGGCTCGCACTTTCGATAACTGAGCCGCATTCAGCGTATCTCAGGCGCGAATGCCCGACGCCATTTCGTATAGCGTGATACCAAGCGAATAAACATCCGACCGTTCGTCGCACAGTCCTCGCATTTGCTCAGGAGCGATGAATCGAGGCGTTCCGGTCACGTCGCCGGTACGGCTTGGGTCACTCTTGTCGTCTCGAACCGTGGCCAGACCAAAGTTCGTGACCCAGATCTTTCCGGTCTTGTCGAGGATCAGGTTTCCCGGCTTGATATCTCGATGAATCGTTTTGTTTTCGTGAGCATGAACAAGTGCCGAAGCGACATCCGCCCCCAGCTTCGCCAGCTTCTTGAAATCGGCGGTTGGCCCAATCAAGTCTACCTGAGTTGAAGGTGAATCACAGCGGCAAGTCGATAATTTGGACCACGGCTGGTCAGTCACCATCGGCAACACGCCAGCCGTTGATTGTGTGTCGGCGACTGATCGACTGTTGGCCCGATACTGTTTAACCAATTGATCCAGACTCTGCCCGTCGATCAAAGGCATGGCGATGTACTGAACGCCGTTCCGCTCACCGAAGTCAAAAACAGGAACAATGTTCGGATGGTCTAACCGAGCCACCGATTCCGATTCCCGCTTGAATCGTTCTGCCAGATTCGTGTCGCCCTTTCGACCGGGCAGCACTTTCACAGCCAACCGTCGCGACAGGCGAGGATGCTCGGCCTCATAGACGATACCCGTGCCGCCCTGGCCAATCTGCCGGATCACGCGATAGCCTGCCAACAACTCACAAGCATCGGCTGCCTCAACGGGGCCTCCGTCACCTGGCACCATCGAAAGTCGAGGCTTCAAACCTTCTGCCATCAACATCGCAGGGAAGTCGGCAATGATCCGCGACGAGTATTCGGGATACCGCTTTGCAAATTCTCGCACAGGAACACTCTGACCGCGGCGCAGCATTATCATGAACTCTTCGAGCAACTCGTAGAGCCTCAAGTCAACAGCCGATTCAGTTGCAATACTCGTCATGAACAACTACCCCACACTCAATCCGTTGAGTCCGCTGCAGAGCTGCTGCAGTCTGCGGATCGCTCTCAGATGTCTTTTCTTAGCCGTGTCGACGCTGATATTCAGTTCAGCGGGCGCTTCTGAGATGCTGAGTTCTTCGATGTGGCGCAGGACAAGAATCTCTCGATCGATCTCCACCATGCTGGCGATCATGTCGCGAACGCGACTCGCCAGATCCTAATTAGCGAAACGCGAGCCCGGAGAAATCATGGACTCGGCAAGTTCTTCGAGAGCCGTCATACTTGCACTGCTGGCTTCCCGTTGTTCGAGTCCTGCGGCTCTCTTGTGAGTCGCAAGATGAGTTCGGTGACAGTCTCCCACAGCAAACTGAGCCTGAATTCGAAGCCAGTTGTAGATCGGTAGATTGTTCATCCGACGATAGTCTTCAAAAGCTGCATTGGCCCGAAGAAAAGTTTCCTGAATGATATCCGAAGGATCGACGCGTCCCGAAAGACGCTGATCCAGCCGCAACACGATCATACGCATCAGGCGATCTCGGTTTTCCTATTGTACCTCATAGGTCACACGCACGTTGTGTGAGATCTTTACCAGCAACGCGATGGCACTGTGCGGATCATCGCCCCGCCGCAGCCGTTGCAATTGATAATACTCTCGGAACAAATGGCACGTGCCACTTGAGCACAATTATGCCGCAGAGAAACCCGCGGGCAGAACTATCTCAGGCTTTCCAAATACGCAATCAGATCAGCCAGTTGCTCGGGCGACAAATTGGCCACGATCCCGAGTGGCATCATGGAGATTTCCTGTTTCACTCGATCGTCGATATCGTCCTGGATCAGGTCGCGGGAGATTCCGGTGGCGTCGCGGAGGGTGACGGTTTCTGCGCTTTCGAGGACGACGAAGCCGGTGTGAATCTTGCCATCGGCCATCGCGAAGGCCCAGGTATCGAAACCCTGAGCAATCTTTTTGCTCGGCTGCACGATCGATTCAATCACCTCGGCACGTTTGTAACGTTTGCCGATGTCGACCAGATGCGGGCCCTTCGGCTGCTGACCGTTGGCGAACGTGTGGCAGTTGATACACGACTGCTGTTTGAAGAGAGCTTTGCCTTTTTCCGGGTCGCCTGGCGTTGAGGCCGCTCGTTGAGCAATCACGTCGAAGGTAAGATTCGCGATCGCGTTAGGATCGTTCGGATCGGCTTTCGGAAGGATGACGGCTTTTTCTTCTTCCTTCATTCCCACGTCAGCCGACAAACCGTTGAGATTCACAACGTGCTTTTTCAACTGTTCGTTGAGATGAGCTTTGAGAGATCCGTCCGCTTCCGCCATCGCGACTTTCACAGCGTCGGCGATGCGATCGGATTCGCTCCACTTCTGGCGATCATAGTACGGACCGGTTGTGTCCGGACGAGTGCCCCACCACTTCGGACTGTCGACCGTGAATTCTCCTTCGCGATGGTATAGACGAATCAGCGTCGTCCAGATCTCGCGTCGCAGTGATTCGTCACGACTGGTGCTGAGAACCTTGAAGAGCCCATCAACCGTCTTAGGATCATGCATGTGCTTCAACGCGGCAATCGCACCGGCTCGATGAGGACCATTCAGTGTATCGAGACAGGCTTCGATCGCATTGATCTGCACAAGTGCCTTCACCGCAAGATGCGGGATGACTCGATCAGGATCAGGAAGTCGCCACTGATCTTCAGAACTAGCTTGTTCGTTCTTCTTGGGTGTGCCGACTGACACTTTATAATTTCCAGGAGCCGCCTTCAGCTCAAACGATCCATTCGCGACGGCCTTGGCGGCACTGGTTCCATCGGCGTTCGAGAACTGCAAGACAACGCCGTTTGCGGCCTTGCCATCAATTGTGATAGTACCAACGACTTTCGGCTGTGAATCCCCCGATGTCAGCGATAGCAGTTGCTTCGCCGCTCGTGCATCACTCATGCGCCCCATCGCCACAACCGCCGCCGCGACGACTCGCGGGTTGCTGTCGTCGAGCTTCGAAACGATCGGCGATGACATTCCCTTGTCGATTTGCGACTTGCGATCCGTCGCCGCTCGGATGACGTGTTCGCGGAGATCGGCGTCGATCAGCAGTGAACCAAACGCGGCCTTGAAAGCGTCCCAATTGGCTTGTCGCAGAGTCCACACCGCGGCGATGCGAGAGTTCACAGAAGCCGCGCGATCCTTTGCG
Organism: Planctomycetota bacterium; assembly: GCA_031377305.1. GTDB lineage: Bacteria > Planctomycetota > Planctomycetia > Planctomycetales > Planctomycetaceae > SXXK01. The sequence goes on from JANMEV010000549.1 coordinate 7,788, forward strand.
AGTGCCACAAGCGCATCGGCGAGCGGTTGGGCGTCAGCCCTCCGTGTCACGGCGCGCGAACCACGGAGGGCTAACGCCCTGCCGCTCGCCAAACGTAATGCATCGGACGGACTTCGTAGCATCTGGACCAATTCAGAATCGTTGACGTCATGCAGAGGGACACGGAGGGCTGACGCCCAGCCGCTCGCCGTTGGGGCGGAGATGGGATGCGCCACAAAGTTTTCCGGTGTGATCATCGCCACGAAACCCACGTCCGGGCGTTCAAACGAAAAGCCGCCGTTCTTCCAGCTTGTCACGAACAATCGGCCCATGGAATCCGCGTCGGCGTCGGTCGGGCGAGGAATCGTCAGGAATGTATCCTGCTGCGCATCAAACGTCGCGCCGTGAGAAGGCAGCTTGTGGCTGAAGACTTCGCTGCGTCCCCAGTCACAGGTCAGCAGAATGTCGTTATTAGGAGCTGGCCAGCGGTCATCCTGAAAGTACAAAGCCCCGCAGCCGGAGCCGCCACCATAATCCGCCAGCGGCCGCATGATCTCATCGGTGAAATTGATGTACTGAGACGGGTAGCCATAATTCGCCGTCTGCATCACATGCGACAGACGAATATCCCAGCCGCCGCCGTCGTTGGTGTTGTCGCGAGTAAACACGTTCATCGAAGGATCAATCGCGATGTCAACGATGTTACGCTGACCCCACGAGAAGACTTCCATCTCGGTGCCATCGGGACGGATGCGAACCACACCGTCGCCGCGTTTGCTCAGTGTCGTGCCGTCCTTGGCAACGGCTTTGTTGAACCCGAAGTCGCCGACAGCGATGTAGATCCAGCCGTCGATGCCCATGCGAATTCCGTTGGTCGTGTGGTCGGCGCCTCGCTGGTTGACTTCTTCCGTGCTGATGCCTTCGATCAGCACTTCGCTTTTGTCGGACGCACCATCACCATCGACGTCATGAAAGACGGTCAGGAACGGTGGATGAAGAACCCACATCGAACAATTGTCGTACACGAGTCCCCGCGGATGATCCATCTTGGCGAAGTCGTTGAACTTGTCGGCCTTGCCATCGCCGTCGGTGTCAATGCAACGAACGACTTTGCCTCGACCGGGATCCTTGCCGAGTGAGCCCTGCTCATCGACGCCGACGAAAACTTCGCCGTCCACGGACGTTGTGATGCAGACGGGATACGTCACCTGCGGCGGACCGGCGAACAGACTGACATCGAAACCCTTCGGAGCCTTCACGTCCTCAATTGACGCCGCTCCTTCGGCTCCCGCGGCCACACCTTCTGGCAAAGGCGGCAAGTCGCCAGGATACGCTTCGATTTCCCAAATGCTGCCCCAGCCGCCACCATTGGAACCCTTGAACGTGATCTTCAGATAACGAGCGTCGTCGGTTTTGACTTCATCAACGGACAAGCCGTTACGTTCTTTATTCTCCGAGCGATCAGCCAGCATGGTCCAGTCGTTGCCGTCGGCGGACGATTCAAGCGTGTACTGATACGCCGTGTTCTTCGATTCCCAGTGCAGCCGCACGTTGCGGACGGACTGAGGCTTCTCCATGTCGACCGTGATCGATTCGCCGTTACTCGGACCCGCGGCGCACCAGCGAGTGTCCAAGCGTCCGTCGACGGCATTCTTCGCGAAGTTGTTCTTTCCGGTTTCTTCGCTGCTGGCTTTGGCCGGTTTGTTGAACACGTGGTTGCCTTCGCCGCAGCAGCCCTGAGTCAACACGGGCGAATTCTTTTCCAGCTTCACATTGACGAGGGCTCGGATGTCTTCATCGAACTGAGGCGTGATGGGCGTGAAGTCTTTTTCCGGATCACGACCCACGGCCCACAGCAGACCGCGAGTCATCATGTCCAGATAGGTCGGCTCAACCATCGTTTCGTTGTAGTGACCGACGGTCGTTGCGAAGACTCGCGTGCCGTGATAGTTGTTGGTCCAGATGCAAACCTGAGGCTCATTGTTGTCCTGCCGGTTGGCGATGGCCAGCGGAGTCGCCGTGTCGAACACTTTTGCCGCGTGGTAGAGTTCACCCTTCGGCACCACGAAGCGTTCGCCGAAACTGGCCATGATCGGATGGTCGGGCTTCTGATTGTTGATCGTGTACGAATAATGCGGCCCATGGCCAGGCGATTGCACGCCGCAGAATTCAAACCAGCGATCATCACCGACTCGGTAACAGTGCATCGCACAGTGAATCAGAACCGCAGGCAGACCTTCCTTGTGCGGCTTTAGAATGCGATCAACAAATTCCTTGTCGGTGACATGAGCGAAGCATTCGTTGTGAACGACGATGTCGAAGCCATCCGCCCATTTGGGATCATCGTAGAGAGGAATCTTTGTATCGGTCGAAGTTCCGCCCTGATGTACGACGGTCCAGCGCACGTCGGTTCTCGCGCTGATGCCTCGGGTGAGGATCAACTTCTGGCGATCGTAGTCGTGGCAGCAGCCGCCGGTGACGAGCAGGGCCTGAATCGGTCGCTTGGGTTTCGCTGTAGTCTCTTGTGCGTTGAGCGAGGAACTGGTCAGCGTTAACAAAGACAGCCAGCAGACAAGGGCAGTGAGCAAACGCATGGAAGGGACTTGGGTGGAAATACGTGTTGAAGGTCGTTCTGCGGGGATTTGAAATAGAAGCACTCAACGGGCTTCGGAGCGAACGCCGCGCGGAAGCTTGCAAAACTAACATGATTCCCAGCGAATGCAACCAAAGTAGCCATCTCGCGCCGCCGAGACGAGCCTTGGTCTCGCGAGCGGTACGCGTGACCTGCTCTGCCTCAACAGCGATACAGATTACCGGACAGGTGTTATGTGGTCACAAATGGTGATGCCGGGCTCGTCTCGTGGGAGCGAGAGGGCTACAACGCTGACTTAGGCCTTGTTAAACAATTAGTGGCCGCTTTTTTGTGGGGGTGGATTTCGTAGTTCCATTCTCCATGGAATCTGGTTCGCTTGATCAAGACGCTGGGGAGGTCACCATGAACTGCAAGTACGACGATGGCAAACAGTTGAAAGCCAAACAGAACGATTACAGTTTGCCGTCGCATGATCGTCGCCAGATGGAAAGCGAAAACTCGCAGGAAACATGATTCCTTGAAGGGGTAACACGGGGTCAGGTCTTTTCTATTTGGTATCGCCCAGTGTTAGACTTGGGTCATGGCACGCACAAAACGCAATTGTCCGGCTGGAAAAGTGTTGCATATCCCAATTGGCCTGAAACCAGCGATCAGGTCAGCGAATTCTTCCGTCGGCTGACTGTGATGCTCGCGATGCGTTGGCACGCTCATGACGAAACCGGCGGGACAGGGCACTTGTATCAGGGGCGTTTCAAGTCGTAGCCGATCCAGTCTGACGGACATCAGCTGACGGTGAGGCGATATGTCGAACAGAATCCAAAGCGAGCCAAATTTACCGAGCTTGCGGAAGACGGGCAAAGGAGCTCCGCGTACGCTCGCCGCCAACGTGCCGACGAACGCCGCTGGCTGGCCATTTCTGATGGTCCACTACTGCCGCGAAACTGGCGTTCGGGAGTGAACAAGGTGGAGGCCGAGGCAGAACTTACATCGCTTCGGCATTTACGATTGCATCTCGCGGCGTCATCAAAGATCTTACTCGCACTCTTTTGGTGACGGTAAAACGACTCTTTTTCAAGATGTGTTTCTTCTGTGAGCGTACTCCTGGGCTCTGGTGAATTGGCGGCTCTGGCTGCGGCGGGCTTGTGGGCCTGTTCGAGTTTGTTCTACGGTCGCACTCGACTGACCGCGTGGCAGATCAACTTCGGCAAGAACGTGCTCGCGTCGTTTGTGTTGTGTCTTCACCTTGCGATTGTCACAACACTTGCTGGCCGTGCGATGTTTTCGGCCGACAGTCGGACGTGGATGATTCTTGCAGTCAGCAGCGTCGTTGGCATCGTGATCGGCGACACGTTCTACTTTCGCAGCCTGCAGATTCTTGGTCCACGGCGCGCGTTGATTGTGTCGACGACTTCGCCCTTGTTCGCCAGCGCAATCGGCTGGTTTGGTCTTGCTGAATCGCCCAGTGTCATCAGCCTGTTTGGCATTCTGCTGACACTGTTTGGTATCGCCGTTGTCATCGCGGAGCGCAGCGGGACCGATGAAACTCCCGGACACTTTCCCGCGTCATTGACTCGAGGCATCGTCATGGGACTGGCCGGCGCTGTTTGCAATGCAGGGGGAGCGACCTTCAGCCGACTTGGGACTCAGGGAAGTCAGTATTTTGAGTCCACCGGATGCGATCCACTGGAAGCCACTGTCATCCGAGTCTGCGTTGCGGCAATCGCTTCGATTCTAACGGCGCTTGCGGCGAGGAATCTGATTAGTACCGCCCAAAAGTCGTTTCACCCAACGGCCCTGAAGTCGTATGCACCGGCCGTGCTGTGTGGGCCGTGGCTGGGGATCTGGATGAGTCAAATTGCGTACAAGAACTCCATGCTGGCGATCGCAATCACTCTGACCTGCACAACGCCACTGTTCATCATGCCGCTGCTGCGGATTTTCTATGGCGTGCGGATCTCCGTGCGAGCCGTCATCGGGACTTCCATCGCGCTGGTGGGTGTTTATCTGGCTGTTGCGGGGAATTCCGATCGGGGTCCCGAGCCAAAGAGTGATTCCGCAGGAAACCAGAGACAGCCTGAGAATGTATTGCGAACAGACGACATTCATCAGGCCCGCTGAGGTAAATCCGCTGATCAGCGATCCTGCAGCATTCGAGCCACGCTCTTCATTCTTTGAAGCGAAATGAAGCACCCGATGGAAGACACGATCATGAGCCACTCACCGGAAACCACAATTAGAGAAAACAACGCACCCACGACCCCGATCATGACCATCGAAACGTAGAGCAGCGGCACGAAATTCAGCAACTGCAGCACCAGCACGACGACGATGAATCCGGAAAGACCCAGGTACACATAAGCCGTGCTCCGCACTTTTTCGAAATCGTCGACGTCACCCCTTTCAAGAAACAAAAGAACGATAACCGACAACATCGCACACCAGGCCGAAGCAATTGCGAGTGCCGCTGTCGACTCAGTGGAGTGCCGACGAATCAGCTTGTCTGTTGGGGACTCGGTCGAGCCCTTTTTCTCTTGAACAGTTCTCGACCCCTGTGGCTCTGGGATCGCATCTGAGCCGTAGCTGTCATAGCTGTCCCAGGGAGTTTCCTCATCAGGTGGTTTGGCGGAGCGTTTCGGCCTGGCGGTTGCTCGAGCGGGGTTCTCGGAAGGTGTTTTGACGGGTTTTATTCGGACTGGCGGCTCTTCAGTAAGGGTCTCCATCATCTCCCGGACCGCAACGACTCCCTGGCACCACGGATAACGGATCTTTTTCCCAGCCACATGATCGCCGACGCGCAAAGTCTTTTGGCATTGAGGGCAGACGACGTCTATTGGCATCGTTGTACATATTGTTGAAGGTGTGAGAAGTATAAGCTGCCAGACGAAAGAAACGCCGAGGTGTCATGTTGCCACCTCGGCGTAATTAAAAATTTTCGCGGTCAGAATTGAGGAGTTGAGGCGAGCGGGGGACGTAAGTCCCCTGATTTTTCATGCTGCCAACAATCAGGGGATTGACATCCCCCGCTCGCCAAAAGGTCAGTCTACTTGCGAGCTCCGGCGTACTTCATTGGTAGCCAGGCACCGTCCTGTTTGCTGCTGGCAACGCATTGCTGGATGAAGAACATTCCTTCGGCGCCGTCGTAAATGTTTGGATAAATCGTGTCCTTCTTTTCGAAGGATTCACCGGTCGCTCGTGCCACCATGGAGTCATACGAGAAGCGATAAACATTGGCGAACGCTTCAAAGAATGCTTCCGGATGACCTGACGGAAGACGACACGCCGCCTTGCCCATACTGTTCATGAACGGAGCATTCGGGTCGCGAGTATACATCTGATGCGGCGCACCGTTCTTTCGAACAATCATCACGTTCGGTTCTTCCTGACGCCATGAAAGAGCGCCCTTGGTTCCGTCGACTTCGATGAACAGATCGTTCTCGCGACCGTGCGAAATCTGGCTCGCGGTCACTGTTCCCACGGCACCGTTTTCGTAACGAATGACAGCGTGACCATAGTCGTCCAGAGCTCGGCCTTCGGCGAAGATCGACAGGTTGCATGAGATCTTCGACGGGATCAGCCCGGTCATGTAGCGACCGAGGTTGTACGCGTGAGTTCCGATGTCGCCGAAGCAACCAGCGGCGCCCGACTTTGTGGGGTCAGTTCGCCAGGCGGCCTGCTTCTGGTCGGAAGATTCCAGACGAGTTCTCAACCAGCCCTGAATATAGTTGGATCGGATCGCGTTAATCTCGCCCAGTTCGCCGCTAAGGATCATCTCGCGAGCCTGGCGAACCAGCGGATAGCCGGTGTAATTGTGGCTGACTGCGAAGACGACGCCACTCTTTTCGACAACCTTCACCAGCTCTTCAGCCTGAGCGAAATCAAACGTCATCGGCTTGTCACAGATGACGTTGAAACCAGCCTCAGCGGCAGCTTTAGCAATCTGGAAGTGAGTATGGTTCGGAGTCGCCACGCTGACGAAGTCGATGCGTTGATCGGCAGGCAGCGCCTTTTCCTTTTCGAGCATCTCAGTGACGGAGCCGTAGGCCCGTGATTCGGCGATGTCATACGCCGCCGCGCTGGCTTTGGCTCGAGCGGCATCGGAGGACAATGCTCCCGCGACGAGTGACGCTCGATTGTCGAGAACAGCGGCTGTTGCGTGAACTCGCCCGATGAACGATCCCTGGCCGCCACCGACGAGTGCCATGCGGAGCTTGCGATTGAGTTTGCCGTTTGTTGTGTCTGACATGTTCGATAAAACCTCAGGGGAATGGTGCGTGGAATCGTGTTCGGTCGTGCGCCGCAGCACGTTGGCGCGTGCGAGTAGGAGCGACAAGATACCGAGGTGGAATTCGAGGTACAACCGTCCGGTGATCCAGCCCTGGATCAATCAAACAGCAGGCGAACGATCTTCCGGCTCGCGAATCAACCCGGCTGCTACTCAATCCACTGCGACCGATGAAACAACCGCTGCACTTCGCAGTTTCCTCTGTGCTCTCCGCGTCCTCTGTGGTTAAACCTGCGGCTTGACGTTAAACGAAATGACGGGGGCTTCACGCTTCGCCGAGCCAGGGTTCGACCGCTTCCTGGATCATTTCCTCGTCGAGTGTTTCGTGAGCCAGCAGGCTGTCGGCGATGGCTCCGATCGCTGCCCAGTGGTTGTCGTTTTGGAATGCCTGGTAAAGCTCAATCGTGTAACGTTCCAGTTGAGCGATTCGATGCTGCACGTTCGCGACGTGTTCGAGCGACTCAAAGGCGGTTTCCCAATCCTGCCGCCATTCGGCAACAACTGCCGGATGCAACGGTTCCTGACGATAAATCATTTCCGCCACAGGTCCGGCTAAGGCAACCCACGCTGCTTTTTCCGCCATATCTCGCTGAGTGAAGCGGCGACGATTCCACAGCACGACGGTGTCACCGAACCGATTCGGACCATCATCGTTGTCCGGGTCGATTGTGACTGACTGGACTCGAGCGCCAACGTAAATCGCGGCATAAGCGTGACCAGCTTCGTGAAATGCCGTGAGTTCTTCAGTCATGGTAGCGCCGGTTAGTTTGACTATCCAGCGTGCTGGACTGCGGTTCCTTTGAGCAGACCGCCAAAAACAAGGTGACGGCCGTGCATCAGGCGCGACGTCGACACCTCAGAAGTTTACACAGAGCACTTGATGTTGTCTTGGAATTGGCCGAAACCATCATATAACGTTGTTGCAGATCATTAACGTCTGCGGTCATCAACATTCGGTCGGATTCCATGTCCTGAATCGAACAACGGAGCAAGCTGATGCCTTTGACGAACACTGTTCGGCGATTTCCAAAGTGGCATGGCACCGTCCTCAAGGTGGCAGCGGTCTACAACCTGCTCTGGGGCGGAGTAGCGATTGTCTTCCCGATGCTGCTGTTTCAACTGGTCGGCTTGGATCCTCTGCCGAATTATCCTGAGCTGTGGCAGTGCATCGGGATGATTGTCGGGGTTTACGGAGTGGGCTATTGGATAGCTGCCAGTGATCCTGTGCGACACTGGCCGATTGTTCTTGTGGGGCTGCTGGGAAAGATCTTTGGTCCAATCGGTTTTGTTCAGGCCGTCCTGAATGAACGATTCCCGCTGGCAATGGGCCTGACGATCGTCACCAACGATCTCATCTGGTGGGTTCCTTTCGCGTTTATTCTTTGGAACGCGAAGAAGCTGAACTCACCGTCGGTAACTTTTGCCGCCATTGAGGAATCGCACGAGCCGCGAGCTTCGCGTTCCAATCAAGGTCCGCATATTCCCAGAAGCAAAATCGTGTGGTCTTCGGTGCAGGGCCCTGTTGGCGAAAAGTCTTAACGAGAGTCCAAGAACCAAGTCGATAAGCCGGTGGCGAGTTTTTACGAAGCCCTCAACAGGGCAGTACAGAGTGGTAGGTTTAACCAAAGAGCACGCGATGAAAGCGGAGTTCGATGCTGGTGGTGCTCATCGACTGCCGACCGAATCTCACGAACCGGGTATTAGTCCAGGTACAAAAACTCGTTCAAATTCAGTGCGACGAGGCTAAAGTACTTGCGAGCCTGTTCGAGACTCATACTGTTCTCCTTTTGCAGTGAATCGATCAGCTTCAAACCGCGATTCACGTCTTCCTGCGACGGTTGTCTCTGGGAGACTCGCTGCAGAGCCAGCTTCACCTGAGCCTCCAGGGATTCCGGCTGCTGCTCAGCGATCATGTCCGAAAACAACTTTGCCTGTTCGTTAATGAAATGGCTGTTAAGCAGACCCAGCGCCTGAGTCGGCTGAGTCGTTGCGAAACGAACCGGACACGTCTGGTCGGTATCGGCCATGTCGAAGCTTTCCAGAATCGGATCGAGCAGCGATCGTTTGACGTGTACGTAGATGCTTCGCCGAGCCTCATCTTCGGGCGACGAAACTCCCCAGCCGGAACCGGGCTGCGACTGGCCTGCCTTCACTTCATCCGGGATCTTTGTAAACACTGATGGACCGTACATGCGGTCTTCGCTGAGCGTTCCGTTGGCCCACAGAATCGAGTCGCGAACTTCCTCTGACGAAAGTCGACGCATATCGAATCGCCAGAAGTGATCGTTGGTCGCGTCGTTCGCCAACGCTTCTTCGCGACCTCGGGAACTCATCTGGTAGGCGGCCGAACTCATGATCAGGCGATGCATGGCTTTCATCGACCAGCCTTCTTCTACGAACTTCGCGGCCAGCCAATCCAGCAACTCCGGATGTGTCGGCTTACTGCCCTGAAAGCCGAAGTCGCTTGTCGTCCGCACGATGCCGCGCCCAAAGTGAAACTGCCAGATGCGATTGGCCATCACTCGCGATGTCAGCGGATTGGCAGGATCAGTCATCCACTTCGCAAGGGCCGTGCGACGACCACTCGACACCGCGCCTTCTGCTGGTGGAGCGATCTCAGCAACCGGCGGCGACAGTACCGACGGAAACGCAGGCTGAACTTCGTCGCCAGGTGAACCCGGATTTCCGCGGAGCAAAACGTGCGTTGGCTTCATTCCTGCAAGGTCTTCTTTGACACACAGAGCCTGAGCCATCCCGGTTGGCAGCTTGTCTCTCAGTTGCTGTCGCCGGTTAGTCAGGCCTCGATAGTGATTCACTTCTTTCTCGGTCAGCAGTCCACCTTTTCGTTTTTCGATCAGCCGAACACGATTCACTTCGAATTCAAACTCGTCGTTCTCGACACCCAGAAAATCAGGCTTAACCTTCGTTTCGATTTTCTCAAGTTCACGCTCAACGTTCGTCATTTCCGTGTTATGTCGGGCGACCGCCGCCTCATGCAGACTGCTGACTTCCGGGCGATCAATTTGCGTGACCGAATTCTCCATCACCGAATCTCCCGATCGATTACCGTACCGTCGAACGCCTCGAAAGAACGCGATCAGACTGTAATAGTCCTTCTGCGGAATCGGATCGATCTTGTGATCGTGACACCTAGCACAGTTGATGGAAAGTCCGAGCAACGTTTGACCGGTTGTCGTGATGATATCGTCCAGATCGTCGTAGTAGGCAAGTTCGGGATCGGCAGGTTCGTCGTCCCATCGCCCCAGTCGATAAAATCCAGTTGCGACGATGGAGTCCGGCGTCCTGTTCGGCATCTCATCGCCCGCCAGTTGCTCCGTGACGAACTGGTTGTAAGGCTTGTCGGCGTTGAATGACTCAATCACATAGTCGCGATATCGCCAAACGAAAGGCTTGGCTCCGTCTCGCTCGTAGCTGTTGGTTTCGGCGTAGCGAACCAGGTCCAGCCAGTGACGTCCCCACTGTTCGCCATAATGAGGCGACTCCAGCAACTGATCAATCAGCTTCGACCATGCCGCCGGTGAAGGATCCGCCACAAACGCCGCGACAACTTCTGGAGCCGGCGGCAATCCCGTCAGATCATAATACGCGCGGCGAACCAATTCGGCCGGTTCCGCGCGAGGATTCGGCGTGAGCCCTTTGGCTTGCAGCTGGTGCAGGATGAACGCATCGATATCTGTCTTCGCCCCGTCCCCTGCAACAGACGGCGTCGGAGGTTTTCGGACCGGTTGAAATGACCAGAACTTCTTCGTTTCATCATTCACCTTCGGAGCCTCACGCGGCGCTTCAAAGTGAATTGGTTTGCCATCTTTCGACCATGCGAGCCCGCCCTTGACCCAATTGGTGAGCGTCTCAATCTGCTTCGGAGACAACTGCCCCGTAGGCGGCATTTCGTAACCATCGTAGTTGATCGCTTTCAGCAGCACGCTGTCCGCATGCGAGCTCAAGTCAATCACGGCACCCGACTCGCCGCCTTTGAGTATGCCCTCTCGACTTGTTAGATCCAGCCCACCTTTCGGCGATGCGCCACCGTGGCACTTCAGACAGTTGGCTTCAAGGATACCAACGACTTCCTTTTCGAAGAC
>JANMEV010000588.1:0-13669 GCA_031377305.1 Planctomycetota bacterium
ACGACTCCGGTGAAGCCCAACCGGACTCAGGAAATTCTGTTTGGCGATTCGCTACGACCGTTGTTGCTTGGCGAACTGATCGGTTGCACGCTTCTGGATCGAGTCTCGATCAAGCCAACCATGATCATCACCAGCGACCCGAATCTGCTGGAACTTCGCAATCATACGAATATCCCAGTCGCCTGCGCGAATGATGCGAAATCGAAAATTGCCGAACGTGGCGGCACATTGAAGATCGGAGGCAGCATTCTCCGATTTCATGAGTCTCACGGTATCGATGCTGACATCCTGTCGAAGCAGACTCATCTGCTTCCTGATTCTGCCGACCTCGCGGAACCACTCGAACGAGTTCGCGAAGCCCTCGCCGAAACCGTCAAGACGGTCTTCGCAAGATGATTGCCTTCTTGTTCAACGGTAAGCCGAACGCGACTGCGTGGCTGACTGGGACATCAGCCGGTCCAGCGCCGCTTCACTCAGCACCCATCAACAAAGGGCAATCAAATGGATGAATTTGACTTCGCCCCTGCCGCCACCGATGACTCATCAGTGACTGTTGAGCCTGTTGACGCGACTCTGCTGATGGAAGCCAAACGTTCCGCGCGAGTCGATGTCGCTCAGACGGGATTCAATCCCGCTCTTGGCCGATTGCCGACCATCGAAACGCAATCCTTCTCATTAAACACGGTGATGGATTTCGTCCCATCATGGACGGCTCGCCGAATTCCGATGAAGTGCATCGGACTAACGTTGCCCGAAGGCATGGAATTCATGCCGCCCAAAGAAGACGCCACAAAAACGTCGGACGGCTTGCAGCTAAAGAAGATCGCGCCCCCAAAGCCCAACACCAACATCGAAGAGGTAGCCGACGGAGTCCACAAGCCTCGCAAGGTCACTCGCATCAAGCCACCCGCCGACGCGCTGTCGCTGCAGGACCGACTGTTCTATCTGCTGCAGCCGCCGCTGGAAACCTGGCTCGCCGGTCAGGAACTGATCATGCCGTTCGAACCGTTCGGCTATCAGTACGAAGGCATCGCCTGGCTGTTTGCCAGTCAGGCGGCTCTGCTGGCCGACGAAATGGGGCTCGGCAAAACCATGCAGACGATCACCGCGATTCGACTGCTGCTGAGAAGCGGCCAGGCTCGCCGCATCGTGTTAATTTGCCCGAAGCCTCTGATCCCGAACTGGCAGCGAGAATTCAAAACATGGGCTGAGGAACTTCCTGTTGTCACCGTCGAAGGTAACGGCGCTCGACGTCGCATGCTATGGACGATGCCGGGGATTCCTGTTCTGCTCGCCAACTACGAACTGATGACTCGCGACATCGCTGACATTCCGGAAGATGAACAGCCAAAGTTCGACCTGCTGGTCCTTGACGAAGCTCAGCGCATCAAGAATCGCGATTCACGCACGGCTGAAACTGCTCGAGCTATCAAACGTCGTCGAAGCTGGGCGCTTACGGGAACTCCCATCGAGAACCGCCCGGAAGAACTGGCCGCGTTGTTCGAATTTCTTGAGGTTGTCCCGAAAGCCGCCAGCCCCGATCTGCGTCAACTTTCCAAGCTCGCCAGGAAGTACATCCTCCGACGTACCAAAGATCTGGTGATGAAGGACATGCCGCCTCGCATCGACCGCGACGCGGAGCTGGCGCTCACAGATGCTCAGGAGCTGGCCTATCGCACGGCGGAAAAGGAAGGCGTCGTTCAACTGAACGACCTTGGCGATTCCATCACCGTGCAACACGTCTTCGAACTGGTGCTTCGACTGAAGCAAATTACCAACTTCGATCCGCTGACCGGCGAAAGCGCGAAGCTGGAACGGTTGATGGCCGACATGGAAGAAATCGGGGCCAGTGGAGGCAAAGCGATTCTGTTCAGCCAATGGACAAAAACCATCGACTGGCTCGCGCCGCATCTGAAGGAATTCAACCCGCTGATCTATCACGGTGGTGTTCCGACGAAACAGCGTGAGCCCATTCTGGCGAAGTTCAAGGCCGATCCGAATGCTCACATTCTTTTGATGAGTTACGGCACCGGCGCTGTGGGTCTGAATCTGCAGTTTGCAGGCTACGTGTTTCTTTACGACCGCTGGTGGAACCCGGCCATCGAAGACCAGGCCATCAACCGCGCTCACCGAATTGGCGTGAAGAATCCTGTTATTGTGACTCGCTTCATCTGCAAGAACACGATCGAAGAACGTATCGACCGCGTTCTTCGAGAGAAGCGCGAACTGTTCCAGGCGATCCTCGGCGACGGCGATAACGAGAACGTGACTCTCAGCATGAACGCGTCAGAAATCTTCGGCCTGTTCGATTTGAAGGCTCGCCACAAAGACGGCGGCTCAAAATCCATTGGTCCAAAAGCCGTTGAGAAAAAGTCAGAGGCAGCGTGATTCGCTCGGATTACTTCTGAGGCCATTTCGTTGCTCCCGAACAACACCTCACCATTCGCCAAAACAGCATTTCGCGAGGTCATCAATTCACACGATTGTACCCGTTCAGCGCGGCGACGCGATAGGCTTCTGCCATTGTCGGGTAATTGAACGTCGTGTTGATAAAGTACAACAGCGTGTTCGCAGAACCCGGCTGAGCCATGATCGCCTGACCGATGTGAATAATTTCGGTCGCGTTGACGCCGAAGCAGTGGACTCCCAGTATTTCCAGCGTCTCGCGGTGAAACAGCAACTTCAACATTCCAATCGGACGGCCCATGATCTGAGCGCGGGCAAGATTCTTGAACATCGAATGCCCGACCTCGTACGGCACGCACTCGTCAGTCAACTGCCGCTCCGTTTTTCCGACGCTGCTGATTTCAGGGCTGGTATAAATGCCCGTCGGAATGTCCTGAATTCGGAACTGATCCGAATCACTGCTACCCAGATGTCTCGCGGCAAATCGCCCCTGAATGTACGCCGCACTCGCCAAAGCAGGCACGCCGATAACATCTCCCACCGCATAAACATGAGGCTGCGATGTCTGGAAATGCGAGTTGACTTCAAGCTGGCCCCGATGATTAGGGGTAATGCCAACATTCTCGAGCCCCAGACCTTCGGTATTCCCCGATCGGCCGTTGGCCCAAAGAACAACGTCCGTCTTCAGTTGCTTGCCGGACTTCAAATGCAGCATGACGTGATCGTCAAATGTCTCCAGTTTGTCGAATTGCTCGTTGTGACGAATTCGAACGCCCGTGTCTCGCATGTGATAGGCGAGAGCATCACAAATTTCGTCGTCGAGGAACTCAAGCATCTTCGGCCGAGTATTCACGAGATTCAGCTTCACCTGCAGATTTCGAAACATCGAAGCGTATTCGCAGCCGATCACGCCGGCCCCGTAAATCGTCATCGACCGAGGTGTTTCCGGAAGATTCAAAATCGTATCACTGTCGAACACTCGCGGATGGCTGAAGTCAATTCCCGGCGGTCGATAGGGACGTGAGCCTGTCGCAATGACGAAGTTCTTCGCATGAGCAATCGTGGTGCTTGCATCTGCGTGCTCTACTCGAAGGCGGTGGGGATCCAGAAACTGAGCCTGTCCCTGAAGCACTTCGACATCATTCCGATCGTAGAAACTCCTTCGCATGCCGACCTGTTGATCGATTACGGACTGAGCACTTCGCCGCAGATCACGGAAGCTGACTTCCAGGTTGATTCCCAGTTGCTTGAACACGGGTGCTGAGTTGACATCCATCAAGCGGTAAATTGCGGCTCGCAGCGACTTGCTGGGAATCGTACCCAAATGCGTACAGGCTCCGCCGATTTGAGGCATCCGCTCAATCGCACCAACTCGCTTTCCCTGTTTGGTCGCCTCCATCGCAGCCCCTTCGCCACCGGGGCCCGTACCGATCACCAGAACGTCAAAGTGTTTTTCCGGAGGCGCTTGCATGGATAGAGCATTCAGTTTTCAGAGTTCAGTTGTCAGAAATCAGACAGTTGTTATGGGGTCAGAACTTCGATTATTCATGATCAAGGCCACAGTGTCGCAGCAGTGCATTTGGATCTGGCTCGCGGCCACGGAAGTCACGGAAGATGTCCATCGGATGTCGGCTGCCTCCCTGAGCCAGCACGGTGTCTCGAAATCGAAGGCCCGTTTGTGCCACCGCAGCGTCGTCATCCAAACCCGCGTCTTCGAAAGCTCCAAACGCATCGGCGCTGAGCACTTCGGCCCATTTGTAACTGTAGTAGCCTGCCGAATACCCGCCAGCAAAAATATGCTGGAAGGAGCACAGGAATCGATTCTCCGGCAGCGGAGACAGCAAGCTGGTGATCGACAGGATGCGACGCTCAACATCAAACGGAGACTCACCACTCTTCGGATCATATCCGTAATGAAGCGCCAAGTCAGTCATGCCCAATTGCAACTGTCGAAGCATGACGGTCGCCGCGCGATACGTTTTTGCCGCCTGAAGTTTCAGATAAAGATCTTCCGGAAGCGGTTCACCCGTTTCGAAATGAATGGCCATCTTCATCAGCGTCGGCCGATGGAGGCACCAGTTTTCCATGAACTGACTTGGAAGTTCAACGGCATCCCATTCCACTCCGCTGATCCCTGCGGCGTCCCGGAGGTCGACCGTCGTCAGCATGTGCTGCAGCCCGTGACCGAATTCATGAAACAGCGTTTCAACTTCTCGAAACGTCATTAGCGATGGCACATCACCCGACGGCGGAGTACTGTTACAAACCAGATGAGCGACCGGCAAACGAGTGCCATGCGTTCCGACGGACCTGGCGATGCAATCCCCCATCCATGCTCCGCCACGCTTGTCTTTTGGGCGTGAATACGGATCCAGATAGAAGCCCGCAATGTGCTGACCAGACTCATTGAAAATCTCGTAGAAACGAACGTCCGGATTCCAGACAGGGGCCTTACCAGCTGCATCTTTGACTGTGATGCCGAAGAGCCGATGACATAAATCAAAGAGCCCGCTCAGAACGCGGTCCAGAGAAAAATACGGACGCAGTTGCTCATCGGTAAACGAATACTTCTGCTCCCGCTGTCGCTCGGCCCAGAATGCGATGTCCCAATGAGCGAGTGGCCCTTCATGCCCATTGGCCTGTGCAAACTCGGTTAACTCTTCCAGCTCTTTTTTCGCCACATGATGCGACGCAGCCAGCAGGCGATCAAACATCTGCTGCACGGCAGCCACATCGCCAGCCATCTTCCGAGAAAGACTCAGGTCTGCGTAACTCTCAAAGCCCAACAACGCGGCTTGCTCTTTTTTGAGCGTCAGAATTTGAGTGATCAATGGCGAATTGTCAGTGTCGCCGGAACCCGCCCGCACGATGTAGGCTCGGTAAAGCGATTCACGCAAATCACGACTGCGACAGTGCTCCATGAATGG
Organism: Planctomycetota bacterium; assembly: GCA_031377305.1. Taxonomy (GTDB): domain Bacteria; phylum Planctomycetota; class Planctomycetia; order Planctomycetales; family Planctomycetaceae; genus SXXK01. Next base: position 5,334 of record JANMEV010000588.1, read on the forward strand.
TCCGAAGCAAGGATGGTCGAGCGTAATTCGCCATGGACCTGCATCAGGCGTCGCCGGCGACTTGTCCTTGTTCTCATCCGCTCTTGACCACGATGACGCGGCAATGCGACGAAGGCTGGCTGGAAACCCCTCCGCATCTGCGGCGTCGGTAATGTCTCTGAAGAAAGCTTTGGTCGCATCGAGGAGATTGTTGGAATATTGGGTCCCAAGTTGAGACAGTTCCTGCTCAATCTCGTTGAAGCGATCTCGTTCTTTTCCTTTGAGACTGATTCCCGACTGCTCAGCGCTTTGAATCATCCGAGTGATGATTCTCTGCTGGGCTCCGCTGAATGCAGTCCATTGCGAACCTTCCCGCAGAGCAAGCAGCTTGCGATAGATCACTTCACTCTGCCGCAGTTGCAGGCCGAATTCAACAACCTTCGGCATCGCCTCATCATGAGCTTCTCGCAGCGCATCCGAATTGGCAACACTGAGCAAATGCCCGACAGGCGACCATCCGTACTCAAAAAGCAAATCCACTTCTTCAAGTGGTTCCATCAGAAACGACCATGATGTTTCAGTATTGGCTTCTACCGCCTGCAGGACTTCAAGAGACCTCGCCAAAAGCGTTTCCACCGCAAACCCGATATGCTCGGCCTGAATTCTGTCATAGGCGGGTAAGCCCTCTTTGATGAGAAGTGGATTTGAAGGAGAATTCATGAATGAAACAATCTCACAAAGGTCAGGCTGCTTACTCCTGCTGCCACTGTCAGCAGATGGGACGCAGGGAGTCAGCGTATCAATCTGGTACCAAACTTACCGTGTTGTATTCGCTGCCAACGACTTCGCGAAGAGTGAAGGCTCTGATTGTCCCGATGAAGACGACAGCAGGAAAAGGGGAGCCCTTTTTTGACGATCCTGCACAAATCATGGGCAAAAGTCTTCGCAAACAAGGCATCTGTCAGGCCTCCGGGGCGTGGGGCTGACAAAATTCGGCGCTCAACGTTCGCTGAACACCGCATTGTCCACAACGTGGATCGGACATGCTGAAACAATCAGGACAGCGGAATGCAAAGAGCATCTCCCGACGCAGCGTTAGGTATGCACTGCGTTTTCACGCTCTGGCACGACCATTCTTTCAACATCACTATTCAGAGCAAAAGAAAGTCGTCAAAAGTGGTGCGTGGGATCATGTCGGAAGAGTAGAGATTTATGTCGACAATGCGAATCGAGACGAAAGTGACGCGATCTGATTCGCAGACATTTCGGATCTGATCTGGAGTCACATTTTCATGAAAGTGGTTCTACTTTTGATCGGTGGCAAGCCGTAAATCGAGAGTGACACACGGAATAACTTTCCTCAAAAAATGAAGTCACTTCACCAAAAATTCTGCCTTCCCGAAAAAGGTCGGGCGAACATTGAACAGAAGTTTGAATCGCGATTGATGGAACGAGACGACATCGGTATAACGCCAACTCCTTGTCACTGATGTTTGTGAATTTCTGATCGTGAAGAAGACTCAAATCAGCGTTCTGCTCGATTCTTCTTTATCAACATCTCACAGTTTTTTTGCCGCTACGATCCGTTGCAGATTCAAACCTGTGAAACAGGATACGTGGTGTTGTCTTTTTCTTAGGTAGCCTTTCAATCATGCAGCTCCACCAGATTGAACTTGTCCCCGGCGAGGCGATTCGAGTTGGTAATCTGATCGTGACACTGATCGCGGTCGATGGAAATCTGGCACAGCTGCAAGTAGAAGACCCTGACAACGGCAATTCGTGGACTGACCCCGTCTGCATTTCTGGCCTCGAACTGGCATTCGCCTGATTCGCGCCAGTCGCTTCGCACAATGCGAATCGCGATCATGCCAGAACATTAAAGCATGCGCGCGCATTGTTCCTGCATGCTTAGCTGAGCAGGCACGCCTTTGCAGCTCGACCGGGGAGGCCGCATCGATGGCGCAATGCGCGATCTCGATGCAAAGGCCTGGCCAAGGCGTCAAGCTCGGCGCCAGCTGCGCGGTATCTACATACCCGTCCCGGCAGCATCATTCAATTTGCTGATGTCTGAGATCTGTTGGTCGATCGCTTTCTGAGTCAACTTCTGAAAGTCACCGTCCATCAGTGAATCCGTCAGCGCTCCGGGACGCCCCTCCTGAACCCGATCGAGTTCGGTGGCCAGTCGCTGCATCCATTCAGGCGGTTCAATCCCGGATCCAATGCGAGTGCTCATAAAATCGGCAATTTCAGTTCTCAGTGACTGAAAATTTGCGCGAACTTCATCCGAGCTTAAGCCTGCAGAACCAGGACACGAACGCGAGACCAGCGCTGCCATTCGATTCTGAGCCAGCGCACCGACAATTCGCTCACCCACATGGTCGTGAAGCGCGGGAAGCCGAACACCGTATTCAGATTCCAATTGAACGAGCTCTTCCACAAACGAATTGGAAATTTCGCGAGACTCGTCGCCGACATACTCTTCGACTCCGGCTGCGAGTTCCAGATCGCCACGCCGCACCATGGTCTCATGAGCCACCTGCCATGGAATGGTATTCCATTCAAATCGATCGTAGAGCGCTTCGAGCCGCAAAAAATCAAGCAGGCAGTAAAGTCGATTGCCGTAGTCAGAGTGTGTCGTCGTAGTGTTGTACTCAAGGAAGCGATCAAAGTTATCTACAACGCATTCGTAGACGAACTCAGCCAGTTCAGCCGCGTCTTCGCGATCCAGCCCGCCCGATTCCATATCCTCCAGCAATTTCACGTTCTGAGTGAGGGCAACGGTTTCCTGAAGCTCCGTAAACAATGACTCGGCCCCGTGATGCAGAATCGCTCGCGCGTTCCCAAGCGTCAGCATGCGAGTATGAAACAGATCTTCGCCGTAAGACTCGATAAACTCCTTGACTTCTTCTGCGTACTCATCTTCGTGAAGATCTTCGACGATCGACAATCGCATCGATCCGCTGTGTCGAGTCCACAAGTCAGAGTACGAATCCAGAAGCCGCTGAGCCCGCTTAAGGATATTCTTCACCTTCTGCTGGCCGTCTGATTTCCATCGAACGGCCGACGTCAGAATCGACTCAACGGAACTGCTGAGTCCAATTCGAAACAATCGATCAAACTCTGTCACAGCCTGTCCAGACGGTCGGGATGTTCGCTCCATTTGCAGCGAAGTCTGAAGCAGTTCAAAGGTCTCCGCCAACAGACCAAGTCGCGGCAACTGACTGAGGAGAACGCGAATCACCGACTGCAGTGTACGTGCTTTCAAAATAGCTGCCGGCTGACCACCATTTTCGAAGGGAACGTACAACAGCGGCCGCCGCTTCAACTCCCTGCAGAGCAGCGGAAAGCACTTGCGAGCCTCGTTCGCATCCTGCTTAAACACCGCGCCAAACATCCGGGACAGTTGTCGATCGAGCGAGGCGGTGTCTTTCGTTGCAGGCTCTTCCACGATGACGGCACCAATCAAACGCTCGGCCATCAGAAATTCAACAGTTGTCGACAGGGCATTTTGCATCAGCAGAAAACGACATTGCATTTGAATGTCGTATTCAATATTGCCTTCCAGGCCTGATCCCAGCGTCGTGATTTCATAGTCACGAACTTCCCGAACCAGCTCTCCAAGTCCATGCAAGCGTCCTCGTATCGACGCCAGCCAATCGCGAAGGTGATCCTTTTGGTCAGCAGCAGCATCCAGCGTCGCAGCAGATCGAGAAATCCATACGGCAGCGATTCCCCAAAGTGATCCAACGGTGTGAAGAAACTTCAGCCGCGGTTCCATCTGACGATAAAGAATTTCGAACTCCGTCGTGCCGGGACCGGAACCGCTATCCATTGTATCGGACGCATTGCCATCGTCCGTTGAATCCCGATACGTGACGTCGTCCCACGCGGCTTCCAGAGTTTTGTCCTCGGACTCGTCACCATCAAACAAATGTTCTATGTCGAGATCATCTTTATCCTTGCCACCTTTTTTCCCGCGTCGCCGTTGCTCAGCAAACTCGCCGAGACTTGGGATTTCCCAAAACAAGCCAGCATTTACTTCAATGAACGCAAAGAAGCGACGCAGATTGATCCAGCGTTTCTCCGGTTCCTGTTGATCGCAAATACACTGAAGCAAACGGTGCAGCAGCCGATGAATGGAATGCGGCCCATTTTCCAGCGGAACCGTTTCTGCATGACTGAGCCACTGCATCAGCAGGCCCATCGCGGCAACATGATCCTTACGATCGAGCAGGGCGGTCACGACCTGAGCAAAGCTACTGGTCGCATCGAAGTCTTCAACATGCTGTCGCCAGAAGGAGATATCTCCGGCCGCTTCTCCCGCCGTACGCCATTCGGCAAGCACTCGAGCCACCTGAGTCGCCGCTTCCACGGACTTCATGCCTTCGACGTGCGACAGGTCATTAACAGTGGTTGTTGCGTAGCGATCCCAATGCTCAGCCAGATCGCTGAAGTCCTTTAGCACTGAATCGTGCAGATCCCTGCGTCCCGTGGCGGCCGCTTCGCTCATCGTCAATGCACAAACGTCGAAGATCTGCCCCATAATGTCCAGCAGCACTTCGACTCGGGAATCCGGGATTGAATCCTCACGAGTGAAGAACAGCGGAAACAGTCCCTGGAAACCAAGAATATTCCATGGGTCGACCAGTCCCCCGCACTCAATGCCGCGATGGAGCAATTCGATGACTTCCGTGATCAGTCGCCGAGCCGTATCAAGCTCTCCATTGCGGATGATACGAGGCACCATCACAAGGCGCGACTGGATCTCCGATTCGAAGCGAGCAGAAAGGCAGGGGATGACGGAGGCTTCTTCGCAACTGGCCTCTTCAAAACCCATCCGCGCAAACATCCATGACAAGTGTCGATGCTGCACCTGGTCAGCACCGTACTTGGCAAGATACATATTCAATTCGTGACGAACATGACCGAACGGCTGACGAGACTCGTTTGCCAGTTTCTTCAGTCGTCGCCCTCGTTCGCCTTTCGCCGTATCCAGCAGCCGCTGATAAAAGTTGTCGCGCTGGCGTGCCACGATCGGCAGCAGGGAAGTCAGCGAGACGCTTGAATCGTATGTCTGAGGACCGGATCCGCTGATCGCGGACGCCATCAGGATTGTCCCCGCAAGCACAGCTGAGGCATCAAACAATCGCTCCGGATCTGCCTTGTTTTCGCCACGGTGAATCCAGTCGAGCAACGAATCCAGAATCAAGCGACGCACTATGAAGCGACGATAGAAGCCCTTCGTATCGATTTCATCAGGATCCCATTCCCCGAACACATAATTCGTTCGCTTGTTAACAGGATGCAGATGATCGTGCGACCGAACATCCAGGCTCAGTTCGGACAAACGAGAAATGGCAAAATGAGAGCTGCCGACAAGGTCGTCCGGAAGTCCCTGCATGAACGCAATGGTCGAAGTAATCAGTGATTCATATGGCCCCGCTGCCGCACCGACATCGCCAAAATAAAGTGGCACCGGACAGAATCGCTCGCGCGAATAGACTTCTGAGCGACGACCATTTTCAAGAACCGCGACCGGCCGATAACCAACAAAATGATTTAGTCGCCGCAATGTCGATTCGATAACACGTTCCGGACGCTCATCACCAACCTCTGCGCGAGCAGCCAGCACAGCCTCAAACATGCGGGCGATCAGGAATGGAGTGTAAAGGTCTGACTCTAAAAGATGCGCAAGCAGATCCGAATGATGAGTCAGATACGCCGGAAGCATCTTTTCAAGCGTAAACCGAATCACTGATTCCGCCTGAGCTGGATTCGCGCAGGCTGCATCCCCGGATTGCGACAGACGATTCAATTCAACCAGCAGAAAATCGCGAAGTACTGCCGGCGATTTGGCTCGTTGTGCATCGCGGAACAGATCATTCAGACTTCCGCGAAAACGCGAACTGACCGAACCCTGAGAAAAATTGAGGTACCCCAGCAGATCTCGCAGCGCATCGGGATCGACGGCGACGGACTCAGCTTTGAGGGTTGGTTTCCTGGTGCTCACGCGGAATAAATTCTGTCATTACGGGAAAGGGCTGATGAATTGAAACTCTGTGGACAAGTCTTAAGACTTTTCGAGACCAAATCGCGTCGATGAAGCGAACGGCAGAAGTGCCCGCCTCCGCTTCGCCGACGGTAGATTTCGTGCCTGAGACTGCTACTTCGCGTATTCGACGTTTCGCGTCTCCCGAAGAATCGTCACCTTGATTTCACCTGGATACGTCAGCGTCTGTTCGATTGCATTGGCAATGTCGCGACTCATGCGAGCCGCCTGTCGATCGTTGACTCGTGATGAGTCCACAATCACACGAATTTCGCGACCAGCCTGAACGGCAAACGCATGATCAACGCCTGGGAAACCGCAGGCCAATGCCTCAAGCTCCTCCAAACGTCGCACGTATTTTTCGAGCGTCTCACGTCGAGCACCGGGACGGGCCGCGGAGATTGCATCAGCAGCCGCGACAAGGACCGTGTAGATGTGCTCCGGACGAATGTCGTCGTGGTGACCAGCAGCCGCATGGACGACTTCAGCGCCCTCACCGTATCGTTTCAACAGCTCCGCCCCAACCGCGGGATGGCCGCCTTCCATTTCGTGATCGGCGGCTTTGCCAATATCATGAAGGAATCCGCATCGTCGGCCGATGTTGCCGTCAAGCCCAAGCTGCTCGGCCATCATCCCCGTGAGATGCGCCACTTCGATCGAATGCTGTCGCACATTCTGACTGTAACTGACTCGGAAATGCAGGCGACCCATCAAGTCCATAATCTTTGGATGCAGACCTCGGACGCTGGCCTCTTCGCACGCCTGCATTCCAAGTTTGCGAATATGGTCTTCCATTTCCTTGGTGGTCTCCGCCACGATCTCTTCAATTCGCGAAGGATGAATTCGTCCATCCTGAATCAGCTTGGCCAGTGACAACTTGCCGATTTCACGACGCACATTGTCGAACGCAGAAACAATCACGACGCCCGGCGTATCATCGACGATCACATCAACGCCCGTCGCCTTTTCGAACGCGCGGATGTTGCGTCCTTCGCGACCAATGATGCGTCCCTTGACTTCGTCGCTCGGAATATCGACGGTAGAAACCGTCGTTTCTGATGTATGAGCGGACGCGTATCGCTGAACAGCCATACCGATGATTTCACGGGCTTTTCGTTCGCAGTCCAGCTTGATTTCGGCTTCATGCTTCAAAATCATCGCGCCCGTTTGATCGGACAATTCCCGATCGAGTCGCTTCAACAGCTGTTCCGTTGCCTGCTCGCGAGACAATTCGCTGATTTTGTAGAGCACTTCCTGCTCTTCCTTCAGCATGCGATTAAGCTCGTTCTCTTTCGCTTCCTGAGCCTTCGTTTTGTCGGCCAGCTTTTGCTGAGTCGTCTGGAGCATCTTTTCCTTCTTGCGAAAGGAATCCTGCTGTTCCTCAAGCGCAGCCTGCTGTTTATCGAGCTCTCGCTCACGAGTTCGCAAAGTGCCGCGAGACTCTTCCATCTTTGTCTCAAGGGCTTCTCGACGACGAAGCATGTCTTCCTTGATTTTCAGTTCTTCATCCTTGCGCACGTTTTCGGCGTCGCGATGAGCTTGCTGAACGATTTCATCACGGGTCTTATAGGCTCCTCCCTTGATCACTCGATCAATCAGGTACCCTATACCAATCCCCACGATCAAGGCGAGTGCGCCAACGATCATCGGATATTCCATGGACTAGCCCTTCAATTCACAAACCGTCTCTGCCTGCTCATTGCGAGCGGTGAAGGACTGACTAAAACGAACGACTGCGTGTCACCGAGAGGCAACTGGCACCATCGGTTTGAATTGGATCAGCAACGGAACAGCCGTAAACTCGGAGTTCAACCACACACGCAGACACGCGAGCTTCTCCGCCAGCAGCCACATCGCACCAAGCCCCGGTGGGCCCGTTGCAGAAGGCAATACGGGGTCCGTCATGCACACGATCACAGAACCACCACGACAGCCGTCACGCTGGCAGAAGTTTGTTCGGCGCACGCCGACACTGTTGGAACTCAGTCGCAATGCGACGAGGCCAATCATGTACGATACGTACCATACAATACAGCGACGATGTTGTGTCTTCCATGTCGAAAAGTTGTATCTAATAATGTAAGACACAGTGTCAACATTTGCTCACAGTTAGGCACCATTGTCCAAGTTACAAGTTCCAGTTTTGTACCAATAGCTTAACGGGTGCCAGAGTTTTGGGCCGAACAAGCTCCCACAGGAATAACTCAGGAAAACGCTTGCACACTGTATTACGTCGCATATAAGATATGGTTTGCTCCAAAAAGTGCAAGCGTTGCCCTGCTTCGAAACGACATACGCTTGCTATAAT
>JANMEV010000631.1:0-2044 GCA_031377305.1 Planctomycetota bacterium
CCAAACTGCAGCAAGTCTGTCCAGTGCGCGAGCGGCGCGATTCCCATTCGGCGAGCGGCGTCGAAGAAGTAAACGTTGCACGACTGAGCCATCGCCGTGCGAAGATTGACGAGGCCATGTCCGTTGCCATGCAGTCGAAAGATCAGGCAGCGGTGTTCATTGGGATTGGCGAGAAACCCCTGACACTCAAACCGTTCGTCCGGCGTCAATGCTCCTGTTTGCAGTCCGGCGATCGCGGTGACGATCTTGAACGTCGAGCCTGGCGGCAGCGCCATTCCGGTGAAGCGAGACACGAACGGCCGGCGAGTGTCGCTGTTGACTGCCTTCCACTGTGAGTCCGTGCCTTCCGTAAACATCGACAGATCGAAATCCGGAGCACTGGCGGCGGCAACGATGCGGCCGGAATCGGCTTCCATCACGACCACGCAACCGCCGGTCGGAATGTGCTCAGGCTCGGGCGGCGCGAGCAGTTCGGTCTCAGCCGGTGTTGCGTTTTCAGTACGAGGTACAAGCAAGTCTCGTTCGGCGTCGCCCAGCGATTCGGCAAGAAGTTGCTCGGTCAGCTTTTGCAGTTCGACATCAATTGTCAGCGAGACGTCTCGGCCGCTGACTGGCTTGCGCACGACTTCTGAGGAGATGATTCTCTGACGCCGATCACGAACCGTGCGACGAAGCCCAGGGACTCCGGTCAGCCGAACATTGTAAGATTTTTCCACGCCAAACCGGCCGATTCGCAGGGCCTCTTCTGCAAGTTCATAGCCTTCAGCCCTGGCTGCTTTGGCATCTTCGGTCGTTGGCTTCGTACGGGCTCCCACGACATGCACAGCCAGATCGTGTTCAGGATACGTTCGCTGAGTTGCGGCGATCACTCGGACGCCGGGAAACAGTTCCGGATGCTCGTTGATCTGCGCCGCGACGTCCGTGCTGATATCGTCAAGAACCGAGTGCCAGGACTCTTCTTCCTTAACCACGATCTTTGGTGAATCTTCTCGGCGCGGCGGCGTGGTTAGAGTTTCGCGAAGGCGTGAGGCCCATCGAATCAACAGGCCGGGGACGTCATCTTCGTCCAGTTCTTCCTCGTCGGACGGCGCGCCGGATAGTCGACGATTGACGGAATCGCTGATCTTTTGCACTCGCGCTTCCACTTGTTCACGGCGTGACGTTAGCTCTTTAGGAAGAACACCTGTGGCATCGCACACGGCTTCGAACATGGCCTCGCGAGTCGCGATGATCTGCTGCTCGGTGGATTTCACGAGTTCCGAGTTCCGGCGTTCTTCGCGGCTGAGCTTTTGTCGAACCTGCAGCTTCAGCCAGTTGGGATCGACGTCTTTTTGAAGCCATCGATAGTGAATCTGAACGCTGAAGTGTTCGATGTCGGCGGCCAGCACCAGCGATTCTGCAAGGATGCGGCCGTCTCGTGCGGGGATGAGTTCTTCATCTTCGATGCTCGTTGTAAGCGACTCGAGAAACGCCTCCGGTAACTGAGTCTGGACCCATGCAACTCGCCCAATGACCACGGCCGCAGCAATCGTGAAGACGCCGCCGATCCACCACAGCCGCAACGAACTTCCCGGCGCAATGAACTCATCGTGTTCATTGGCGCTGGTGAAGATTGTATTGTGGGGAGTGTTGAGCATGATGGAGTTTTGTGGATTTCGTTACACACCTGAGCCGCAAGGCGCTAGCCGCGGGTGTTTAATGGGTTTTCACAACCCGAAACGTGAGTGAGGGATAAGATTTGCCACGTTGTTTCAATAACAATCCCTCGCTGACGCGTCGGGTTAGGATTAAATTTACAAGCCGCTAGCGACTCGCGGGTCACGAAATCAAAGGTCTATCATCCTTTCAGGATAAATCGAACTAATCTTTCCCCGCTCGTCGATCAATGCGAAAACGATCGCCGCAAGCCGAACTCATCGGCGAGTCGAATGATCAACGACGCGACCGCACTGACAGGCAGTGCGATGATGGCCAGAGATTTTAGGTTCTCGCCAAGTAGCGGAAGCACGGAGTTTGGAGTGAGATATTGAGTGATGGTGAGCGA
>JANMEV010000672.1:0-4287 GCA_031377305.1 Planctomycetota bacterium
TGTTATAGTCGCTGTCACTGAAGCTGGGTGTTTGACAACATCCCGACTTTAGCATCAACAACGGATGACCAAATAAATCGCCGGCCGGAACATCGAGCGGGCGAGTTATCGTGTAAGCCGACGCGGATCAAACCTTTACAAGAGGGTTCGATCCACGTCGGCTTTTTTTGTTGCGCTGATGTCACAGTCTTTGGAGACAACCGTGCCACCATTCCGAGCAGCCCCAACTATGCCATCGAGCACTTCTGTGACTCCAGCCGCGGATTCGCATCGCGTGGATGCTCCTGAGGTCTTTGCTCCTGTGATGCATTCCGTTAACCACGCAACAGAGGATACTTTTTCAAAAACCATGCTCCCTGAGTTGGAAACGAACAGTCCTCCCGTTCAGGACGATATGACAAGCGTCGAGCAGGCATCTTTGCCAAATGCTGGTATCTTTGACAGCGATCACATTTTCGTTCGCGAAAACCCATGGTAGTCAGTGCGTCAGGACTCGTAGAAGTTCGAAATCTGCGCCACCACGATGGCAATCAGCTGGCCGTGAAAGACGTCAGTTTCTCGTTTCACGGCGGAGAGGTACTCGGGCCGCTGGGGCCAGCTACTGTGACCCAAACGCCAACCGCTGCTTTTTATTGACAGGGAGCGCCACCTTTGGGAACCGAATCCGTGGAAACGCTTCGCGGTTTAGGTGCTCTTGATGAAAAGATCATCACGGTTGGTGAATACCAAAGTTCAAAGCCTGAACCTTCCATCGACAAGTTCGAAAAGGAACGCGAAAGGTTCCGCCAGGAAAACTGAGACTGGCGCGAAGCTGACGGCGGAGTAGTCCACCTAAACAATTGATGCAATAGGGTTGAGCAATGGCATTTTTCCAACGGCCGAATTGCTGGATTTGATTGCATCCCCCGAACTCGTCGGACGGCACCAATGTCGCCGACGAGTTTGATTCTTCTCTAGCCGCAAAGCGCACAATCAATGCCTCAAACGCACGGTCACCGTATTCGGACTGCTCACGAAAGATCAGCTGGCCTTTGGATTCACGTCGCGGTGTTCGTGATCGTGAACGTCGGCTTGACCACGCTGAACCTCATGCGAGACCCCGGCAAACTGTGGTTCTACTGGCCGCTTTGTGGCTGGGGATTGGGTCTGGTGCTGCATGCACGGACCGTCTACAGGAAACGTGGACAAAAGTAAGCATAACGTTACGGTGTACTGTGCGAGCCGCCCGATCGACTCGTGCTGTACAGGAGAACGTCAATCGGAACAGTAGTGCGTTCTCAAAGAGCTGAAGTGACTTCGCGGATTGCTTGCGTCGAATAGAAGGACACATGATTTCAGCAAACATCCTTCCGCGAAGTCTATTTGTCTCGATTCGCCGCAAAAAGCCTCATGTCGAAGCATCGAAGCGACTCGTGGAGTCAGCATCGCTGGATGTGGAAGGCGTTTATCGGTTGCTCAATACGGCAGCCGCGGGGCTAACGAATGACGAAGCCCAGAGGCGGCTGAAGCAATACGGTGCGAATGTTCTTGCGACCGATTCCCAGTACGGCGTTGGAAAGATCTTTCTGCATGCGGTGCTTAATCCGCTTGTGCTGTTGCTGAAGAGACGCTGGATTTAGGCCGCCTGGAGGAGGCCAGCAGATGATGGCAGTCATCGAAAGAAATCATGCGAGGTCTGCCGCCTTTTTCTCAGGACGACGTGTTCGCTGCTGCAGAATCCACCGCATTTGAACCGAGTATTGTGGCGAATTTTGGTAGGTCCTCCTTGCCGAGGAGGACTTGGCGGCTCGCCGCGACCTGAGTGCACATCATCAACCTGGATCGGCCTGCCTCACCAACGGCACGTCGCGCCGGTTCGCGTTTCGGCGAAAGTCCTTTCCGGCAGGAAGGACTTTCATTGAAAATCATCCACCACTACACCTACCGACCTTACCATGAAGCAACGAGCACTCTTGCTGATTAACCCAAAGGCTCGTCGCGGCGATGAGAGTCACGAGCAGATTCGTGCCCAGCTTGTCAGCGGCGGGTTGGAGCTCATTGAGCCTCAGTCCACTGGCGACGATCTGGCGGCGCTGATTCTGGAACATGCTCCAAACGTTGACATGGTGATACTCGGCGGCGGCGACGGGACGATCAATCGGTCGCTCAGGAGTCTTCTGACAGTGAATCTGCCGATTGGGATTTTGCCGCTGGGAACTGCCAACGACCTGGTTCGCACGCTGCAACTGCCGACCGATTTGCGAGCCGCTTGCGACGTCATTCTTGCCGGACATACCAACACGATCGATATCGGCTGGGCCAATAATCGACCGTTCGTGAATGTCGCCAGTATCGGAGTCGCCGTGAACGTTACGCGGCGACTGACTCAGGGTGCGAAATCGCGATGGGGCGTTGTCGCGTATTTTTGGGCAGCGGTCCGAGCGATGTTGAGTGGGCGACCATTCCGAGTTGAGATCGTGTCCGGCACTCAGCGAAGGACTGCGAAAACGTGGCAAATTGCCGTAGGAAATGGACGCCACTACGGCGGAGGTCTGACGATCCACAACGATGCAAGAATCGACGATGGGCGATTGGACTTGTACAGTCTCGAAATCGAACGCGGCTGGCAGGTTCTGCTGTTACTACCTGCGCTGTGTCGAGGAAACCTGGAACCAAACAACTCCGTCTTCACGATGCACGGCACAGAGTTTGAGATTCGCCCACTGCATCGAACTCGCCGAATCACCGCCGACGGAGAACTCCTGGGGCATACTCCTGCGGTTTTTCGGATCGAACCCAAAGCACTGACGGTTTTCGCTGCTGAGCCTGAGGCGTTAGCCGATTCGAACCGCCAAACGCAGATCGGCTAGCGCCTCAGGCTCAAGTTTGGAACAATAGCGTGCATTCTGGCTGACGATCTGTATCATACCCGCAGGTCGGAGTTCACTTGAGCTTCGGCCGACTTGCAAATTGGATGCGGAAGACCATACGAACGGCATACTGATCAACTCAGATGCAGGTCGAGCGGTAAGCCGATGTGGAGGAATCTCATTTCGAGGTCCCTCCACATCGGCTTTTTTTATGCCTTTGGGAAATCTACGAAAGGATTCGAAACTCAGCCATGCCGAACTCAATTCCACTGATTGACGACATTCAGAATTACGCGCAGAACATTGTCGATACGGTGCGAGAGCCGCTGTTGATTCTGGACGCGACGCTGCGAGTTCGGAGCGCGAATCGGGCATTTTATCAGACGTTTCACGTGTCTCCGGCGGAGACTGAAGGGCGACTGATCTACGAACTTGGTAATGGTCAATGGGATATTCCTGACCTGCGAACGCTGTTGGAAGACATCGTCCCCAAAAGTTCCGTGTTCGACGACTTCGAACTCGAACACACGTTTCCGGATATCGGTCGCCGAGTCATGCTCCTGAACGCTCGCAAACTTCAGGCTGGGCAGCACGGCGAATTGCTGGTACTGGCGATGGAAGACGTCACAGCTCGGCGACAGGCTGAAGAAGCGCTCGTGAAGGCCGGCGCGTTGCAGAGCGCTATCTTCAACAGCGCGAATTTTTCCAGCATTGCCACGGATGCAAAAGGAGTCATCCAGATCTTCAATGTCGGCGCTGAACGCATGCTGGGATACACGGCGGCGGAGGTCATGAACACGATCACACCGGCCGATATTTCTGACCCGCAGGAAGTTGTGGCACGAGCGAAATCGCTGAGCGTTGAGCTGAACACTCCGATCACGCCTGGCTTTGAAGCCCTCGTGTTCAAGGCATCTCGAGGAATCGAAGACATCTACGAATTGACCTACATCCGCAAAGACGGCAGCCGGTTTCCCGCCGTCGTCTCAGTGACCGCGCTGCGAGATGCTCAGAACGAAATCATCGGCTATCTGCTGATCGGCACAGACAACACGGCTCGTAAGCAGGTGGAGGCCGAACGAATGCTGCTGGATCAACGAGTCCGTGATCAGCAATTCTACACGCGTTCCCTGATCGAATCGAACATCGACGCGTTGATGACGACGGACCCGCGAGGCATCATCAGCGATGTCAACAAGCAAATGGAGCTGCTCACCGGATGCACTCGCGATGAACTCATCGGTGCACCGTTTAAGGACTATTTTACGAATGCCGAACGAGCCGAAGCGGGGATCAAACGGGTTCTGTCGGAAGGCAAGGTCACCGACTACGAGCTCACGGCTCGAGCAAGAAACGGGCAGGAAACGATCGTGTCCTACAACGCGACAACGTTTTATGACCGCGATCGAAAGCTGCAGGGAGTGTTCGCGTCGGCTCG
>JANMEV010000675.1:0-11585 GCA_031377305.1 Planctomycetota bacterium
AGATCCAGCAGCAGCAGCTCGACCGAATGGCGCTGCGAAAGAACGATGTTCAAAAGCGGCAGGCTGCTTTCAAGACAGTGGAAGCAAAACTACTCAGCCTGCGAGCCGATGCGGGGGCTTTGAGTCGAAACTCGAATAATCCCCTGACTCGACTGTCAGTAACCTCCAGCGATAAAGAAGCCATTTCAGCAACAGCAACGACCTCAGCCACGCAGGGCGTGTATCGGCTGACGGTGAATTCAACGGCCGAAGCTCACCAGGTCGCATCTCAGGGATTTGCGGACAGAGATTCAGAAATTTCGCAGGGCACGTTCGAAATTCGACTCGGCTCCGGCGACCTCAAGACAATCACAATCGACAGCACCAACAACAGTCTGTCCGATCTGGCGTCCGCGATTAACTCTTCGGAAATTGGCGTCAATGCCAGCGTTGTGCAGGACTCGGCTGGCGGGGCGACACCCTTCCGTCTGTTGCTCAGCAGCACTCGCACCGGAGCAACCAATGAAATCACAGTGACCAACAATCTTGCGGCCACCAGTGGATCCGCAACAAAGCCGGAAATCAATTTTACGACTCCCGTTCAGACGGCCACCGATGCTCGCGTGACACTTGGGTCGGGCGCGGGGGCGATTTCTGTAACCAGCGACACAAATCAGTTCAGCAATGCCATCGGAGGCGTGAACTTTGACCTGTTGAAGGTCACCGCTGGCGATGTCATTTCGCTGACTGTGGCTAAGGACAACTCGACAGCAACGACTGCTGTTGAGAGCTTTGTCGAATCGTTCAACGGCGTGCTGCAGTTCATCGACGATAACTCAAAGTACAACAGTGCGACAAATGAAGGCGGACTGTTTCTTGGCAACCAAAACGCGGCGAAAGTCTCGCAGACTTTACGATCGACGATCCAGAATGTTGTCCCCGGGGCAAATCCTCTGGCAAATCGGTTGTCGGCAATCGGCCTGAATTTTAACGACAGCGGTCGACTGGAACTGAACAAGTCGAAGCTGGCAGACGCACTCAGCGGGAAGATTGACGGAGTCACCGCAGAGGATGTGAAGAAGCTCTTTTCGCTCGGTGGCGAATCCACAAACTCAGGTATTTCGTTTATCCTGGGAAGTACTCGAACAAAGGCGTCCACGACCGGATATGGCGTCGACATCAGTCAGGCCGCAGAGCAAGCTTCAGTGACGGCCGGATCGGCTTTGGCGGCTTCCACCGTGATTACGTCTGCCAACCGAAACCTCGAACTTACGATTGACGGCGCGACGGCGACAGTGAGTCTTAATGAAGGAACCTACACACCTCAGGAACTGGCAAATCACCTGGAACGAGTCATCAGCGAATCGAATGATCTTCCAGGCCGAGAGGTTCAACTAAGTCTGTCGGGCGGAGCATTACAACTCACCTCAGAAAAATATGGCACTGCATCGGATGTGAAACTGGTGAGTGGCACGGCGCTCGCAACCCTTGGGTTTGCCTCCGGCCAGAATGACAAAGGACGAGACGTTGTTGGTTCCTTCATCGTCAACGGA
Organism: Planctomycetota bacterium; assembly: GCA_031377305.1. Classification (GTDB taxonomy): domain Bacteria; phylum Planctomycetota; class Planctomycetia; order Planctomycetales; family Planctomycetaceae; genus SXXK01. The sequence continues at coordinate 1,533 of JANMEV010000675.1, forward strand.
AAGTCCGAAACAGCAGTTGGCCGCGGGCGACTTTTGACGGGTGACTCGAAAAACGAGAACACTGGCGATCTGCAGGTTCAAGTGAAGTTGCTGCCGTCGGAAGTGGTCTCAGGAGCCGAAGGAACGATCACGGTCTCACGAGGCCTTGCCTCGTCGCTTGATCAGGTTCTCGGCAAGTTGCTGGACACTGAAGATGGCCTTTTGAGTTCCGTTGACGATGGATTTGACGGGCAATTGAAGAACGTTCAGACATCCATCGATCGACAGAAAGCTATCTTTGATCGGCAGGAAGCCAGCATCCGAAAACAGTTTCAGGCTCTGGAATCTGCCATCAGTCAACTGAACTCAACCAGTAGCTACCTCGGCGGGCAACTTGCCAACCTGCCGAAGATCAGCGGTTGATGGTTTGTACCTTCATCGAATTCGCTTCTCAGATGTTTCGCAAAGAGCGAAATTCACCTTGTTGATTTTGGTCCTCACATGAATCCCTACTTGAAGTATCAGACGGCCCAGTCCTATTCCTGGACTCGCATCGACATGCTGCTGCTGATTTACGATCAGGCCGTTTCCAGTCTAACGGAAGGCGCCAAACTCCTTGAGCAGGGGCGCACCGCAGATTTGCTGCCAGTTCGTTTAAAGGCCATGCGAACCCTGATTGCCATTGCTGAGGGACTCGATTTGCAGAAGGGCGACCTGCCAATTCAAATTCTGCGCCTTGTCGTGTTCGCAATCGACCAGATCAAAACTCAATCTCCCGACGCATGGCGTTCTGCTGCCGATGTCATGAACACTCTTCGAGACGGCTTTCTGGAAATCCAGGAACAGGCTCGCACGGACGAATACGAAGGACGAATTCCCGCCCTGGATGCGGTGAGTTAACTTTGAAGGCTCGCAGATTCACAATTCGAATTCACACTCCGAACTCTTGTTGGCCAACTTTTGAGCAGTCGGATCATGACCGCAGCGTTTGTTGACCCTTGACGTGACTTGCAATGAAGTTGCGGTGCTCGACCTGCATTGACGTTACCTTGCTCAATCGGATGGTTCGCCTTTTTCAATGGCTCGTGAAGAGCCGGGCGGTTTGCCCTGACCGCTTTGCACATACGCCAATCGCTCATTGGCGTACTCTTCCGGCGAAATTTCAATGCTCGCTTCCCGGTTTGCATTAACAGCATCGAACAGATTGCGGAGAAACGGAACACACCATCCGCAGCCTGTGCCCGCGCCGCCGCACTCGCTCACTTCACTGGGGACTCGCGGTTGGTGAATGCGAATAAAATTGACGATCTTGCGTTGCGAGACGTGGAAGCAGTAACAGAGCTTGTCGTCCGGTTTCATGTTTTGACCGATCTCTAAACGACTGGTGTTTACACAACTGAACGGCAATAGAATCACGACCGCGAAGACGTCCCACCGCGTTGATTGCGCTCTTGCTTGTGGCCGCAACGTCGTCGCCCCGGAAAGAGATCGTCGTCAGTATTCGGGAGCCTGATAGATGTCGATACCGATTTCTGGAAACTGTGACAGATTACGCCCGTCTGTCAAAGTGTAACCAAACGCGGCATTTGTATTCGATAACGCCGAAGTTCCTTGAATTTTAAGGCCTCTACGTCCGCTGATCGCTGACCCTTCAATCGCCCCTGGAACCGTGCTAAACTCCCGTTCGACGCGAAATATTTCTGCAGCACTTTGCTGTCCTGGGCGACCACATTGCCAAAGGATTCGACGTCTTCCCATATGTCGCATTTGAAGGCGAAAGTTGAAAGAATGACCACCTATTTCCCTGAAGTTGACAAGATCCAGTTCGAAGGCCCCTCGTCAAAGAATCCGCTCGCATTTCGACACTACAACGCTGCCGAAATTGTTGAAGGCCGGACAATGACGGACTGGCTGCGATTCGCCGTTTGTTACTGGCATACGTTCCGAGGTACGGGCTCAGATCCATTCGGCGCTCCAACGTTGAAGCGTCCATGGGATGACGGTACTGACTCACTGGACAATGCCCTGCGTCGTGTTGACGTCGCATTTGAATTTATGACGAAACTTGGCGTGCCGTACTACTGTTTTCATGACCGCGATGTGGCTCCCGAAGGAGCGACTTTGCGAGAAAGCAATTCTAATCTGGATGCGATTGTTCGCAAGCTGAAGGAAGCTCAGCGAAGCACCGGCATCAAGTTGCTGTGGGGTACCGCCAATCTGTTTTCAAATCCTCGCTACATGCATGGTGCAGCCACAAGTCCGAACGCCGACGTGTTCGCTTACGCGGGTGCTCAGGTGAAGAAAGCGATTGAAGCCACCTACGAGCTCGGTGGTGAGAACTACGTGTTCTGGGGCGGCCGTGAAGGTTACATGTGCTCCTACAACACGGACATGAAGCGCGAGCTGGATCATCTTGCGAGATTCATGCACATGGCTCATGACTATGCAAAGTCGATTGGTTTCAAAGGTCAGTTCCTGTTTGAGCCAAAGCCAAAGGAACCGACCAAGCATCAGTATGACTTCGATGCGGCCGCCTGCCTGAACTTTATTCGGCAGTATGGTTTGCTGGACGTCGTAAAGCTGAACATCGAGACCAACCATGCCACTTTGGCTGGTCATTCCATGATGCACGAACTCGAGTATGCATCGATTCAGGGCGTGCTTGGAAGCATAGACGCCAACACCGGCGACCTTCTGCTGGGCTGGGATACGGACCAATTCCCAACCGATATTTACCTGACAACGCAGATCATGCTGGTGCTGATGAAGCAGGGTGGACTGCATTCCGGTGGCACCAACTTTGACGCCAAGGTGCGACGCGAAAGCATCGACCCAATCGACCTGTTCTATGCTCACATTGGCGGCATGGATGCGTTCGCTCGCGGTTTGAAGATTGCCGCCGCTATCAGAGCGGAAGGCGTTTTGACGGACTTTGTCCGGCAGCGATACAGCAGCTTTGAATCGGGGATTGGTCGCAAGATCGACAACGGCACAACCAGTCTTGCCGAACTCGAAAGCTACATTCATGAAAAGGGTGAAGCTGCTCCGAACTCCAGCGGTCGTCAGGAAATGCTCGAGAACCTGATCAATCGTTACATCTAAGGTCGCCTGCTGATTTTGAATTGTGAAAGCCCGGCACTGTGACAGGTGCTGGGCTTCTTTTGTGCCTATTGAAATCGTTGTTTGGGGGGACATTCATGCTTCGATATCTTTGGCATTTGGTGTTTGTGGGCTTCCTGTTGGCCAATGACTCCCACGCGATCGGTGCTGATTTGGCGACGGAACTTGAGCCGGTGATCGCCGCTCACCAGGGCGAAGTGTCGGTGATGATTCGGCATCTTGTGAACGGAAAACAATTTTCGTCACGAGCTGACATGGTGCGACCAACAGCCAGTCTTATCAAACTGCCTGTGATGGTGGCTGCCTACCGACTGGCCGACAGCAAGCAGCTTGACTTGTCAAAAACGATTACGCTGACTGATGCCGACAAGGTTCCCGGTTCGGGAATTCTGACTGATCATTTTTCGAGCGGAGTGACACTACCTTTGCAGGACGCCATTCGCCTGATGATTCGGTATTCGGATAACACAGCCACGAACCTCGTGATTGATCAGATCGGTCTGCCGACCACCGCCGCAATGATGGAGTCACTCGGCTTCTCTCAGACTCGTCTGAATTCGAAAGTGTATCGAGGCCAGACAACGATTGCTCCGGAGCGTAGTCGACTGTTTGGGCTGGGAAGCACCACGGCTGAGGAAACCGTTGATCTTCTCGAACAGCTTCACCGGGGAACGATCGCGTCCTCCGAATCATGCAAGGCGATGATAGACCATCTGCTGGTGTGCGATGAAAAGACCATGATCGTGCGTGAGCTTCCGAGGGGAACAAAAGTGGCTCAGAAATCAGGCGCGATTTCGACCACGCGGTGTAACGCGGGAATCGTCTACGGACCCAGCGGTCCGTTTGCGATTTGTGTGATCACCACAAACAACAAAGATCGAAGCTGGGACGACGACAATGCTGCCCATATGCTGATTGGGCGAATTTCGAAGATCGCCTTTGATCAGTTCAATCCGGAATGGGATCGTCAATCAACCAGCGAGCCTGTCGAACTGCGAGTCGGAGCTTTCGGAACTCGTGTAGAACTCATGCAGAGAACGCTCAATGCACGGATGACGCCGTCGCCCAATTTGGGTGTTGACGGTGATTTCGGACCCGCCACTGAAGCTGCCGTCAGAAAGTTTCAGGAAACCAGCGGGCAAACGGCGACAGGGATTACCGGCACCGCCTTCTGGAAGACACTGGGGCCGGTCGTCGATGAAATGCCGGTTGCCGATCCCGCCGCAGTGAATTCGGAAATCCTCGCGCAGCAGCCGATGGATTCTCTCGATGGTCGGCCATTTGTAACCAGCAAGTCATGGATTGTTGTTGATGCAGAAAACGGTCGAATGATCGCTGGTCAGGACCAGAATGAGCAAAAGCACTTTGCCAGTACGACGAAAATCATGACGGCGTGGCTGGTCATTCAACTGGCCGAGCGGCAAACGGCTATTCTGGATGAAACGCTCACAATGTCGACTCGAGCCGACCAGACACGAGGTTCCACGTCGGACATTCGTACAGGAGAAATGTTGACTGTACGCGAAGCGCTGTATGGCCTTCTGTTACCATCGGGAAATGACATGAGCGTCGCTCTGGCTGAGCACTTTGGAGCCAGGGTCCATCAGCAATCTACGGCCATTGTGGCAGAACGGTTGCCTTCAGTTTCTGTGGGCGGAGACGCCGATCCGCTTGCAGAATTCGTGACAGCCATGAATAGTGAGGCGACTCGTCTGGGAATGTTGAAGACGCGATTTACGAATCCCCATGGTCTATCAGCGGCCGACCATCTTTCTACGGCTGCAGATCTTGCCGCGCTGGCAAAAGCCACGTTGGGCAGCGAACTTTTTAAGAGCTATGTTTCGACGCGTCAGCGGGGAGCGTCAGTGACCGGGCCTGGTGGCTACTTGCGAAATGTGATGTGGAAGAACACCAATGAGTTGCTCGCGATTGACGGCTACAGCGGAGTCAAGACCGGGACCACCGACCAGGCTGGTGCCTGCCTCGTGTCAACCGGTGAACGTGATGGCCGACGCTTGATCGTGGTCGTACTCGGCTCCGCTGCTTCAGAAAGTCGTTACGTCGACAGCCGAAATCTCTATCGATGGGGCTGGAAGTTGCTTAAGAATCCGGAGTTGGCTCAATAGCGTTTCGACTTTGATGCGGCCGGGTTGTCAGGAACGAAGCTCGTCCCTGCCTTCGGCTGCTTCTATGTCGCATATCGAACGCGATGTCGCGTATCGAACAGGAGTCACGGTGCCCCCCTGAAACATTCGATGAAGAGCCACGCCAATGGAAAAGCCCGGCACTTTTTGGGCCGGGCTTTCAGAAGATGTTTCAGTTCCAGATAAACTCGATCACTCGGAATCGATCAAGGATCTCGCGGTCGGCTGAGGAGTTCCTGGAACTCAAGCGCAAACTCTTCGTCGCCGGAAAGGCATCGATTATTCATTGCCAGGATCTTGCGAATTCTGCCAACAGTCAGCTTGGCCGGGCCAGTCAGGCGCAGAACCAGATCATCGGGGTTGAAGTTTTCCAGGTCACGAATCGAATGGATGTTAAGAAACATGAAGGCTTCTTTGGCCTGCAGGTCATTCTGAAAGACAACATCCAGTGGAGCATCAATCGGAATTCGCGACCGCCCCAGCTTTCTGACAGGCTTCGCATCCCGAACGCCTGAGGAAATCGTCGCTTTTCGAACGCCTTTCTTGCGAGCCGGAGATTCGTCTTCTTCCACGACAACCGCGGGCTTCACGACTTTCGCAACGACGGCTGGTTTTGCGGGGGGCTTCGCAGGGAGTTTTGAAGCGGGTCTCTTTTTAACGACGCTTCGAGCGGCCTTGGCGGATGACGATGCACGGGCTGCTGGCTTCGCGGGACGGGCCGCCTTTTTGATTGCCTTCTTCTTCGCCATAAGAATGGATCTTTCTTTACATCCACGGTCAATTGCGAACAGCATGCTGAAAAAGGCGAAAATTCTCAGAGGCACCATGAAAATGCCTCGCAAAACTGCGGAACAGATAAGTTCCAGCCCCCTTTTCAATGCTCTGCCGAGGTGTCCGATCGGCCGTTTTTGTACAGCAGACCGGTCGCACCCGGAGGGCTCCATAATAGTCTCTGCTCTGCCTGTCTTACCTCACCAAGCCCGGATGTTCCTCAAAAAACGCCCGAAGGATGTCCTGTTCGTCCGAAGTTAACAACCCTTCCGACCCCAGAACGATGCTGCGGACCGCTGCCCAACGTCCCACCAGGTCCTGGAGTTCCTCGCGCTGAACGTCGATTTCGCCGCTCGCATCTTTGTCAAACCAGGGATTTCCGTCGTCAATTTGAGCCAATTCGCGCATAAAATCGGCTTGTACCGGGTATCCGCAGGCGACTTGCAGGCAGCGAGTCTTTGACCGCAACCAAAGGTCTGTATTTGGAACGGTTGACTCAGGCCCGTTCAAAACAACCTTGAGCGAATGGTTTGGCCTTTCGGTTGAAATTCGAGCAAGAGCCTCGTAGCTCGCATAAAAAACGCAGTCATCCAGCAGCGTTGGTGGGTCACATTCGCCCCGATTCCAGCGTTCCCAGGTCGTCAGAAGGCATTCCAGCTGCACTTGCGGAGTTGTTGAATTCAACATTGGGAAGCAGTCAAAAAATCCCGTTGGCCGATCGTAGGAGGCAATTGGGTCCAGTGAATAACGAAGAAGACTGTCTAAAGTCGTCACAAATGCCGCTCGCAACGCCGCGTAGGTGACCTGACATGTTCTAAGTGGTTTTGGGTCCATGGCAATCTTTAGTGATGTTCGCAGCTTAGGGTTGGCTGCCGATTTCTGTCGTGGAGGGGTTCAAATCGTTCGCGTCCTGTGCCGTGCATGTTGACAGACATTCCAGTCGCCTCAACCACGGACACGCGAATCCCTAAAAGTCGGCCGTTGCCGTTTTGCAACGAACCGTCCTAATTTCCTGTCCGCCCAGATTGCAAGTCATCCACAGGCACGAGGACCACTGGCCATTCGCAGTGACGCCTGACCAGTTTTGCCGACAATAGGTTTTCCACAAAGATACAGATTGAGTTTTTGTCAAGAAGTCGAAGTTGTATGTCCCCCTGAACACGCCATTCTCTTTCTGCTCGGTTGTTTGTTGTTCCGGAGTCAGTTGCTTTTTGAAAAAATGGCTGTTGGTTTTGGCTCATGTTTTCCCATTCGCTTCCATCGCCGTAAATCACTGGCGCGGCGCCCAGCTTTGCGAGTTCGGATTTTCTTATGGCCACTCCCCATAGCTCAAAATCGAATCTGTTTCGATGCCTGCGAAAAACACGGCGGCTGCGAAATTCGTGAAGTGGCACTTGCGTAAATGCAACAACACGATGACGGCCGCGAATACCCTCGGATGACGCGACCAGGACGCCATCGGAGACAATTCGCAGCAATGACGCCATTGCAGATCGGTCGGCGGCTTCGGTTCTGAGAATCAGTGCATCCCAAAAGTCATCTTGAGTCTCGCCTGGCCATGGACCTCGCGCCGCTCGTGTCCAGTGAGCCAGCCAGGCATCCGGCTCAATGAGGGGGTTGGAATCATAGCTGCTCTGAGTTTTGTCCGGAACATTGTCAACTGAAGATTGCGCTGGCCGATCAAACTCGTCAGACGGTTCGGAGCTTTCAGACTTCAACGGCGCCACAAGCCACGGAACCCACGACTGCGGCAGGTCGTCGGCAACGGCTGGCATTTGGTCATCTTCGCCTGAGGCGATCAGTACCGACGTTTCCCTGCGGTCCGGATCGCCAAGATGACGTTTCAACAATTCGGCGACATTGCCGTTCGAACTTGCAGACAGCACATGAATGCGACTGGCAGCTGCAAACAGCAGGCGATCCTGCAACGAAGTGAGCGAGACTTCACGCTCTGCTGCAGGTTCAGTTCGGCCATGAATTAGCGGTGAAACGTAAACATCAAGGACCCGACTGTCGCCTTCACGACCTTCGGCTGATTCCGCAAACGATGGCAGCTCCGAAAGCCACTCGCGGACATCGCCCTGGCCTGTTGTTTCAGGACGACCGGAAACAACAAACCGAATGACCGGTCGTTCAAAAAGCAACGCTGCTCTGCACATGGACTCAAACGCCGTTGTCGTGTCCACGGCTATTAACACGTCGGTGGAAGCATCGCAGCGAAGTACGGTCGTGCGAAGCAGGTCGAACCACCGGACCTCAAGATCCAGGCGCTGCCGAAATCTTGACGAAACAACTCCGATACGATTCTTTACAACAGCAGGCCGTGGGAAAAAAAACAGCCGATCTCCCAGCCAGCGCGTCGAACAATCAAGATTCAACCATGGCAATCCCCGCCAGAAAATTGGACCGCGTTGGCTTTGATTCACGGCCGCAACCGTGGAGCCCGAGGCTGACATGGGAGAAACGCTTCGCTGAATACTCGAAGCCAGCAGCGGCATCAAACACTTTGCCAAACTTTCAACATCATTCGTCATCGCGTTGGACACCGACAGAACAAACCGGCCTAAGAGATGGTCGAAGAATCATCACGGCGTTGAATTGACCGACTGCTTTAACTGCGACAACTGTTCCTCAGCGCCTTTGAGCTGCAGGTCCATCCACATCTGATGCTGTTCGATCCACTCCTCAGGCAGTTGCTCCGGATAGATTTCCTGGATGATGTAGTGCACTTCATTGAGCGGTTCGAAGTCACTTTCCTTGTCGTCAATCGACAGCAGTGGTGATTTCGATGCACGTCCGAGAAACCAGGCTCCAGTGGATCCGTTGTAAGCTGCCCGAGGACAGGCATTCGCGACATTCATGCCGAATCCCTGATTCGTCGTCTGTGATACCTGGAACTCAACGGTCTCAACGGATGAAGTTTTCGAAGCGTATACAGGCAGATTCTCAATGGCAACGTTCGCATTTCCGGGAACGAGTCGTATCGTAGGAGTCGCAGCCAGAGCTGGACTGCCAAAGCCAAAGTTGCCGGGGGAATCCACTGAAACCTCGGCACGACAAGTCATCAGAACCAGCCGACAATCAGTCAGATCAAATGGCAGCTGATTGGAAACTTCCACGGTCCACTTTCCCCTCGCAATTACCGAGCTTCCAGTGGGATAAATCATCTGTTCGGCTGCGTTATTGTCTGGCTTATAACTCAGCTTCACTTCCGGCCCGCGTAGGTTTGTGTCATACGCGGTCGCCGTGCTTTTGCGAAATCCCCAGGGCGTTATCGGGACACGAATGCGAAACGCGTCAGGTGAGTCAGGAAGAAGATTGGACTGTGTTGTAAACGCAGCATATCCCGTTGCGATCGAAGACTCATAGCTGGAGTTGTAGCCGTTGTATCCGTAGTAATAGGGATCGTACTGGTGATGTCTGCCAGACTGGTCTGTGCTTTCCAGCAGTTGAAGGTCAGCTCGCTTTCCCTGAACGGCAATTCCTGTATTTCGCCCGCCAGCGGACTGAACATCGATTTCCGCAACCTGACTCACTCCGCCAGGTCCCGACTGTGTGACAGAATGCCATTGCAGGTCGCCTCGACTCGTACGCAGCACGCCACCCAGCACCGCCGCTGCGATGCACGCAATCAGAACGACCGAACTTGTGTAGATCGCGACTCGCCGACGGTTCATTCGAAAAAGTAACAGTGTGATGACGCCGGAGAAAAGCATGTAGATGGCGAACACCACGATGACCATCAATCGCGTCTTGTCGGCATTGGAACTGGACCACGAGCCGATCGACGTTTCGTCAAGCACCCAAAGGATATTCGTACGCGACAGCTTTCCGACAGCAGCGAGCACGATCTCTATGGTTGTGCGATCGTCCGCAGAAAAGAGCTTGCCGCTGTATTCACGGATTGAACCACCGCCGCAGCGATGCACGGAAAGTTCTTCCCACCGAACCGGTGGCTGTACCGTAAGTGGAGCCGCCTTCTTCAGTCGATCGAGAACTTCCTTTGATGAGTCATGCAGGAACACGGTGCCGCCCAGAC
>JANMEV010000679.1:0-8924 GCA_031377305.1 Planctomycetota bacterium
TGCTGACGCAACTCCGCATTCTCAGCACGTAACTCACTAACTTCCCGACGCAACTCCTCCAACAGAACCCGAAGCGATTCCAACTGCTCATCAACCGGATTCCATCCCAGATGAATGCCACTCATGCTGAACAGAAATAAATCATCCGGAAAATCTACGCCAGATCAATTCCCCTTTCCCCACACCTTCGGCGAATATTTACGGACTTCCAGTTCAAACACACGAATTCGAGGATTCGACGTTTTGCGGCCCAATCCGCTGCAAACCATTTGGCCCGTAGGTTTTGAGAAAGTTCAAACGCTTTGATCGCAGTGTCGATGATTTCGTGCCGATTTCGTGCCGATTGCGGTCAGCAGTGTCGGTCTGGAGCTTCAACTCTGATTCCCGATCTCGAAGTACCTGTGCCTTCTTGGCGTAGGCGTCGGCGTTGATCTCTTCGAGCAACCGCAGGTTGAGCAGCCGGTCCTGCTGTTCCCAGATTCGGATCAATTCGTCCTGAAGTTCCTTGGCTCTTGCTGCGGATGGCCCATGCTGATTAGCGACTTGCCTGTATGCAATTGAAGCAACGCCCTTGAGAGGTAAGACCGCCATTACCGAAGCTCTATTGTTCGCGTCCACAGGAAGAATTTCGACGGCAGTCGATGCAGCGGATTCCTGTTCGCCGCCCATTCCGTCGCGGCAAACGCCGTTTTAGCTTTGTGGCTGCCGTTTTTCCTGCAGGCTGTTGAAAGAAGGAGTCAGGGATTTTTCCGTCGGGACTAAACGTCCGAGAACTAAGTGCCGCCGGCGAGTTCCAGCGACTTTTCTCAACACACTGCCAGCCGCGCCGAAAGCTAAAGAAACTCTGTTGACACGACGATAGTTGATATGTAATGTATTTGCCGTGGAGGGAAACGAAGTGGTATCCAAGAGCAAACTTCAGGACGAATTGAAAAAGAAGCGGCCGTTTGATCAGCCGGAACAGGAGTCCATCCTGAACATTCTGCGGACGAGCGACCAGTTTCAAAATCGCTTTGGTCGCCTGTTTCGAGAGTACGATCTCACGCATTCCCAGTACAACGTCCTGCGAATCCTTCGCGGCGAAGGGAAGCCGATGCCGTGTCAGGAGATTGCTGACCGCATGATTCAGGTCGTGCCGGCCATGACCGGACTTCTGGATCGCCTTGAAAAGCAGGGGCTCGTCAGCCGCGAACGCTGTACGGAAGACCGCAGGGTCGTCTATGTCGACCTAACTGATGCAGCAATCGAGGTGCTGAAACGCATGGACGATCCCGTACGCGACCTTCACAAAGAATTGATCGGACATCTGACTCAAGCAGAACTGAAAGAACTCAGTCGCCTGCTCGAGAAGGCCCGAGTCAACAGACAAAACAACGACTGACCTTGCAACGACTGACCTTGCAACGACTGACCTCTTTTTGCCCAGATACTTTACATGTAAAGTATTGCGGAGCGATTACCCAGCGAAGAAGTAACAAACCGAGGAGCTATCATGATTCAGATTCGCAAAGCACAGGATCGAGGTCACGCCAATCACGGCTGGCTCGACACCTACCACACGTTCTCATTTTCGACCTATCAGGACCGCGACCACATGAAGTTTCGATCGCTTCGTGTCATGAATGAAGACACTGTCGCTCCCGGGCAGGGCTTTGGCACTCATCCTCACAACGACATGGAAATCGTGACGTACGTGCTCGAGGGTGCGTTGGAACACAAGGACTCCATGGGCAACGGCGAGGTGCTGCGCCCCGGAGAATTTCAACGAATGTCCGCTGGCACGGGAATCACTCACAGCGAGTTCAATCCATCAGCAAGCGAGCCCGTTCACCTCTATCAAATCTGGCTGTTTCCCGAACAAAAGGGGATCGAGCCGAGCTACGAACAGAAGCGGTTTTCGGAGGAGGAGCGGCACAACCGGATGCGGCTCGTTGCCTCTCGAAACGCCGATCAGGGCTCGCTCCTGATTCATCAGGACGCTCGGATCTACCTGTCAAACATTGATGCCAGCAATGAAATCGGCCAGAAGCTTCCCGACGGGCGGTACGGATGGCTGCAGGTACTGAGAGGTCATGTTTCGTTGAATGGAATCGAGCTCAGTGCTGGCGATGGCGCAGCCTTGAGCGATGAAAAGTCGTTGACGATCAAAGCCGTCACGGATGCCGAGATCATGTTGTTTGATCTCGCGTAACAAACTTACATGATCCAATTCATGAAAAATTTACCGCTGATGGGCACAATGGTGTTCCTCATGGCCAACGGAGCCCCTGCAATGAGTCCCGACGCCGGACTTGCCGCTCCAGATTCAAACTGACTCACCTTGCTTCACTTCTGCTGATCATGACCGCTGACGTAAAAGCCGGGAAGAAATCGCCAGCTCGGTATTGGCGGGATGCTCCGAGGGAAGTTGCTCAGATTCTCGTGAACTGGATGGAGCTTTTCTACCTGGGCAAGGAGCAACTTCAGCGAGACGAAGCGATGTGATCCGTCGGCATCGCTGGCCAGACCATCATGCTGGCAGCGAAGGCGATGGGTTACGATTCGTGTCCGATGATCGGCTTTGATATCGACAAGGTCGGCGAACTCATTCACGTTCCCAGCGATCATGTTGTTAGCTTCATGATTACCATCGGCAAAGCTGTAAAACCGGCCTGGCCGAAACCGGGACAGCTTTCGCTGGATGAAGTTGTTGTCCATAATCGGTTCGCTGATTGAACACAAGATCTGGACGTGGGAAAGCCGTCAATGATCAACGTTTGTCCCTTGCGATTGCCACGTTGACGAAGGCCAGTTCAGTCGCTGAGGACTGCGCTGGCCTTCCGTGTATGACCGCTTACTTGCGTCGATCGCAGTTCTGCGAAGTGTCCCGCCGACTTGCGCGTAGCTCGCGATCGGTCCTGGTTCTGCACGGATTCGACCCAATCACCGAGCACCAGGGATTGCTTTGAGGCAGCCGTATCGACGATGCTACACTCTCAGATCTTGTCCATGGCGCCAGCAACATTTCGGACTACTTCAGTCCATCATCACAGTGAACTTCAGCATGCAACACAATGCCAAATCGATCCGGCCGTTCATCGGTGCGACAAACTTTGACCGGTCTCGACAGTTCTACAAGGACCTTGGATTTGAGGAGAGCGTGATCTCCCGCGACATGAGCTTTTTCAAGACGGACGGTCTGGGCTTTTACCTCCAGGACGCCTACGTGAAGGACTGGATCGACAACACCATGCTTTTTCTGGAAGTCGATGACGTGGAACGCCATTGGCTCGAATTGAGCGCCTTGAATTTGCCCGCCAGGTACGAGAACGTCAGGCTTACACCCATTCGCACAGAAGACTGGGGCAAAGAGTGCTTCCTGCATGATCCTTCCGGAATTCTGTGGCACTTTGGCCAGTTTCATCGGTAAACCAATACTGGCCGAAACAGCAACCGCTACCACGAGCGTTTCATTTCTTCAATCGGCATACGATGACTGTTCCGATGAAGACGATCCATTCGGTCGCTGCCAGACCGTATGTCGCAGATTGAATATCGCGGTACAGCACGAACCCTGCCGTTCGAAGTGCGACGAGGCACCCATGCACCAGCAGGCATAAAAGCAACGGCAAAGCCGTCTCCGCGGGCCGATACAGAGGCCAAAGAAACGCCAGCCCCAATGCCAGTTCCAAACCGCCGTAGACCGTCAAAAACTCGGATTGACCGGATCCAGGCTGCAGGGCGAAGCCGACAGTCAACGCGGATTTTTCAGGCATGAATGAGCACCATGCCGCCAGGGCAATATAGGCTGCTCCAACGATTGCGAGGAAGATGCGTGCCATGAAAACTCGCGATCCCTTTTCTTCATCGCCTGCTTGAGAAGAACTTGCTCAACAGGCGATTGGTGACACGTTGCTGGCCAGTAGAGAACGCATACGCTCGTCGTCACTTGGGGCGGTAATTCTCGACCGCCGCCTCGTAGACCGTGACCGCGGCTTTTGCCATCAAATGCACTGTAAGGGGAGAAGGCTCAAAGGGTAGTTTCTTGCGCCCCAACTTCGCCATGATCTCGGCGATGGCTTCCTCAATCTTCTCTTCAAGCTTTTCGACAGTCTTCGGTTCCATAGTGTTCACTGGTCTGATTTCTGTGTCCCGAGTCTCTTCAATTGAGCGGCGGAAGTGCGGATTTGTCATCGAACAAGTTCAACTGTCGCCCGAATCGACAGACGATTTAGTCCTGCGAAAGACCCATCAGCTTTTCGACCGTTCGATAATTCCGAGCAGTCGTCATGACTGCGAGGTGTCTTTCCACGGTGGCAGCCAGCTTTGATCGTCCGACGCCATCTGGGGCGTGAAGATAGAACACTCGGTCGACCAATTCGTAACGCTCCGTCGGAGACCTGGACTGATCGATCGCCTTGAAATTTAGCTGCTTCGGCAGTTCTTCGAGAAAACAGAAGTGAAGCGACTGAGGCTCGGAAGCCGCTTCCGGAAACGGATTCCTGTCGATCGCAATTTGCAACTCGTCCTTCTTTAGAAGCAGAAGCTGCGGGCAGAAGGAGTGTTCCTCCTCAATCCTGCTGAGAATCGCCGAGTGAACCGACTTCGCACTCTTCGACGCCGAGTCGAAGACGACATTACCACTCTGGATGTACGTTTTGATGTTCGTGAGCTGAATCGATTCCAGATAGCCTTTCAGTCGCGCCATCGGCAGGGAGTTCTTGCCGCCCACATTGATCCCTCGAAACAACGCTATCCATCTTTGCATTTTTTACTCGCCCGTTCGGAACAAAGGCACTCATCGTGATGATGAAGAGCGGAGACACGTTGACGTTACTGCAATCCCATTCCGAATGACGGTTAACCGACGATCAATCGACTCCGTCGTCCCACATCGTGTCGACGCCGATGGTTTCGTTAACCCTCATCGCTCGGCGCCCGAGACCGCCATACCAATTCGCAGCGGTGAGGACAGCGACATCGCCAAACACCGGCTTTTGGTTTTCTGATCCGCAAATGAAGCGTCTCACAGCCGACGCATTTGGCTTCCCATTGCGCCGCCTGCTCAATTGTCAGCGGAACATCAGGCTGCTTTTCGGGATCGCCCTGATACGAAAACACCAACGGCTGTCTGGCAGCACATCGGCATCGGTATCCACTCAATCGCTGAGGTCTTCTGTACTTGTGATATGTCTTGCTACAGGCTCCGCATGTGGCCTGCCAATCGCCGGGCATCACAATTGTTTCGTCGCTGATATCATAAGAGCGTGGCGTCGCTCCCAGCTTGCAGGCCATCGCCTTCCACGCCGGACCGTGGCGGGCTCGCGGCCCCGCCAGCGCATGGGCGATCTCGTGCAACAACGTATCAAGCACCTTGTCCGCCGGATTGTGCACCGCGTAGTACTCGGCGATCTCGATACGTTTTGACCGATAGTTGCACGACCCCAGCCGACGCTTCGTTTTCGACAACCCAAATGACCATGCCTGCAGACCATGCTGCTGGAACTCCCTGTCAGCGATGGTCTTCAATTCCAGCAAATCCATGCGGCCGTTCCACGGTGTTTATCGCCCGCAATGCGCTCGCACGCGGTTCTTGCACGATTGTTGCATCAACCGAACGCTTTCGCGTTCCAGCTGGTGGTCGAAAATGCCATGTTTTCCGAAGATGGCACTGTCCTGTTATTGCACTTAATCCTGACTCAAGACTCAACCCCCTGAAGGCCAGTCGCTTGTCCATTACCGATTGGGAAGACGAGTCACGTCGACACCGGGCATCACCGCGGTGAGTTTTGGTCCCTCAAAGTCAGCCAGTGCCGCGCTGGCCCATTCAGACGGCGCTTCGGAGCCAGGATTGGAGTTCGCCGCCGGCTTTTCGAATGTCAACTCAGCAAGCAGAAGGTAGTTTTCTGTCACTTGCAACTCAGGAAGACTAACGAGTTGCCCGAGCGACTTGTCGAAGTGAACAACAGACTCAATGTTGGGAGGCACAACCGCGGGAATTCCAGTTTCACCCGACCGAAACAGAACGTGCATAGCGTCTGGTTGCCAGGATTCAGGAGCCTGCAAACGAAGGATGGCCTTTTGAGGATCGTACACGGACTCGATGGACGTCAACGCAATGGAGACCTGACTCAAACCGCCCGGATGAACAATCGCATCCAGCAGACTGAATCCAAATCGCTGCGTGACGTTTTTGCAGGTCATCTCCCATGCTTCCGAATCGCCTTTCGAGAATTCGCAAAGCACTCCGCTGCCACGGTTTGCCATCAGCACATTGTCGAACTCACAGCGTCGCGGCGGATGGTTGAACGAGACGCCGTAGCCACCACCAGCAAAGACCGTGTTCTGCAGTACGACAACTCCTGCGTCACCGGCGGCTCGATACCATGCGACGCCGACGAATTCATCCGCCTGAGACGGCGACTGGATCACACAATCAGTGATCACCAGCGAAGCGCATTGAATCGCCAGCAGTTGATGACCGACTCGGCGTGTCGGCTGTGTCCCGTCGATTGCTGGCTGTCCGGTTTGTTGCGACAAACGCACGCCTCGAAGTTCTACCGATTTTGCTTTCACTCGCCATTGGGTGTTTTCGGGAACCAGCACAGTCGCCATTGAAGAGTCTTCACAGACAATCCGAAGAGCGCCAGGAAACTCGCGCGGTTCTGCAAGGTACGTTGTTCCCGAATTCAGATGAATCACACCGTCCGCGTCGATCGCGGGCAGAGGAATTGGCCCTGACGACACAGTGACGATCGCTGCGGTCGTGTTCGATGAATTCGTTTTGTTCGACGTGAGCGAAGCGGTGAGTTCAGAAAGTGAACTGAGTCGCAATGCCTTTGGCAGCACGCCCGATCTCGCTGCCAGCATGACCAGCAAGCCAAGAACGGCGGTTGCCGCGGCTGGCCACATCCATGGTTTTCGCGGATGGCTGGCGCGGACAACCGGACGAGTCCGTGAGAGTACCGAATGATCGGGCATTTGGCGGGCCAGAGATCGGCACTGGCTGAGACTGTTTCCTGAAGAGGCTCGCCAGAGTTTCAATACCTCAGCCGCACTTGCCGGTCGCAGTTCCGGCGAGCGGCGAGTCATCGACTGAATGATGCGAGACATCCATTCGGGACAATCCGGAACCGGGCCACGAACGTCGACGATGTCATGATCCTTTTGCTTCATCAAACGGCTGACGGGATCTGCCGTGAGCACAACCGGTCGACTGGTGAGCAACTGCCACAACAGACAGCCGAGCGAATAAAGTTCACTGCGAGCATCCGACTCGCGACCGGTTCCCACTTGTTCGGGCGCGATTCCGTCGCAGTCTCGCAGAGTGATTTGATCCGTTAGTCCGAACTGAGGTGACAGAAGTCGTCGTGAAAATGGATCCGTCAAACGCACGTGGCCACCTGGATCAAGCCGAACGTTGCGAGTCACCAGATCATTATGCAGCAAACGAGCAGACTCCAGCCAGGCCAATGCCGTCAGAAGTTCCCGCCCAATTTCTGCAACGACCGGCGACGGCAATCGGCCGCCGCGAATCAACAACTCCTCCATTGACCAGCCTCGAACAAATGGAGCTACAAGAAACAAATCAGCGGCATCAGATTTCTGCACGTCTGATGGTTCTGCGTTTCTTCGAGCCACGACTTCGTTGGGAAGAACAAGGGACGCGGGGACGGAGTTTCGAGAACGATCGATGCCGCTGATAAGTTCCGCCAGCCGCCGTTCCATCGCCGGTCGTTGAGCGGCGTCGGTGACTTCCAGGGCTTTCAGTGCGATCGAAGTCTGCTGCCGAGGTTCTGTCGCCAGAAAGGTGGACTGACCCAGCGGCTGCTGAAGACGAAAACGTTCGACAACAAGCTGCGGCCCTTTGTCAGCCTGAATTTGCTCAGCCTGCCATGGTGTGAGAAATCGTTGCTGCACCAGCGCGTCCAGCCAGACTGAATCGAAGTCTGGCAGATCGTGGCAAAGTCGGCGCACAAAGGGCTCACAATGATCCAGCTCCGCGCGCGAGCAGAGACCGGTCGTTGTGAGCAGGTTAATGAGTCGTTCTGAAGGAGATCGCATCCGTGCCAGCCCCAGATTCGGCAAGTCCCTAATTGGCCACGTTTCGGTGATCCGCTCGTTCCATTGCCCTGCGGACTCATCGTGCCGGGCCAGCATTCTCCCAGAAAACGGCCAATGACCACAAGGCGGCTTTTTCGCGGTTGGGCTGGTGAAACTCTAGGTTTCTTCTGAGTCCTCCGAGCAGTCCGCAACCTGCTCGGCGATTTTTTGCAGGCGAGTCAGGAACTCGGTCAGAAATCTCTCAGAGTCAACCGCCGACATCACGGATCCGTCCGTTCGCAAGCTGATGGAAAGGTCGCCTGCGTAATCGCCGATCGACATGGCGGCTCGGGTGTTTGGTCGGACCGGAGCGACTCCGTGAAGCTGTTCGATGAGAACGTTGCCCGCCAGCCAGCGGCCTTTTTGCAGCGGGAAGCGACCGCTGAATCGCCGCCGCACATCGCCAACATTGGCGAGTACCATCGTGCTGAGTACGGACTTCAGGCCCAGAAACATCTTCATCGCGCCGGGCAACTTGCGAAGGATTCGAAACAGCTTCAAACAGACGATGCCTTCTCGATTGAACAGCACATCGCTCGTCTGCTGATGAATCGATGCCAGCAGCGCATCGGGATCCTGACAGTCGGCTTCTCGACGAGTCACCAACGCGTAGCTGACGACGTTGGCGGCAGGCATTCTGTCGTGCCGACTGGTCCGCATGCTCAGCGGGATGGCCAATCGAATCCAACGGTGACCGAACGAAATCCCGGCGCGACGATTCCAGTGACAAATCTGCAACATCATTTCGCGAACGAACAGATCGTTGATCGACGCGCCCATCTGTGTGGCGGCGGCTCGCAGAGATTTGTGTACGGACTTTGGAAGCACGCGGCTCTGGATCG
>JANMEV010000682.1:0-8267 GCA_031377305.1 Planctomycetota bacterium
AAAACGGGGGACGGCAAAGGGGACGGCAAAGAGGGCGGGGCCGGCAAAGAGGGCCATCCAAACGTACCTACAAAAAGGGGGACGGCAAAGGGGGACGGCAAAGGGGGACGGCAAGGACGGCAAGGACGGCAAGGACGGCAAGGACGGCAAGGACGGCAAGGACGGCAAAGAGGGCCATCCAAACGTACCTACAAAAAGGGGGACGGCAAAGGGGGACATCCAAACGTACCTACAAAAAGATCGTAGCAAGGCTCGACTTCCTCGTGATCCACCATTGTTCACCGTTATCCAGCAGCCAGCGCCGTGTCGGCCGGTTTTGCCGTGGCGTTGAATCTCGAGGCGGGCGTGATGCGATTGGCCGCGCGGCGTTTGCCGAAATGCTCAACGGCGTGCAACCAAAGCTCCGGCGACAGGGTTAATCGGTCCAGAATCGGTGGAGCGTTCTTCGGGATCGTTCCGCGTTTGCCAGGCTTGAGCTGGCGGCCTGTCCAGTCGAGCAACTGCAGGTACTCAGTCAGCGTCATGAACACGCAGCCCTTGTTCGATGCCCTGCGGCTCGAACACTTCTCGCGAACTTTTCTTCGCTTTGGCTCCAATTCCACAGGAGCAAGCCAGCCCGCCTTCTGGCCATGCTCAATTCGCAGGTCCTTTGAATCGGCAGTAGACACTTCGTCTGCCGACTTCAGATCGGCGATGCGTTCCTGACCACTCGTGAAGTCGCTCTTCTCGGGCGTTGCAGCAAGGCCCGCTCGAATCGGATTCAAGTCCACATACGCCATGCACGCTGCGATCGCTGATTCATCGGCAAGCACAGTGGCCTTGAAGCGACCTTCCCAAAATCGGCCGGTGCATTCATCTTCAGCATTCGCCATGCGAGCAATCACTTCCGATGTGCATCGCATGAACCAGGAGATACTCGACAGGCGAGCCCGCAGTTCGGCCAGTATCTTTGCATCAGCCAGCAGGTGATTGAGTTCCGCATCAGCAGGCTCCGCCGGGGAACCATCCTTGTTTCGCCGCTGAGGAAACAGGTTCCACCATCGGCGAGCCACCACTTCGTCCGACCATTCCTTCACCACATCCGGCCGACTTCTCAAGATCGCGTGAAGATGATTCGACATTATCGAAAAGCCGAGGACGTCCACGCCGAAGTTCCCTGCAAGAAACTCCAGCCGACTCCGCATCCACTGCCGCCGATGCTCGTAATTCTTCCCTGTGAGTTCATCGACCCCGCAAAGAAAACCGCGCCTCACGCACCGATTGACGCAATGCACAACCTGAATCTCCCCATCCGCCAAAACCTCACGCCGATTCACCCGCGCCATGAGCCAGCTCCTCACCAGAAAAATTCAAGGGCATCATCTTGACAGAATGTAGGATAGCAGCCAGACTTCCTGTCGTCAATATAGAATGGATGGCCCCCAAGTAAGCCAGACTTCCTGTGGTCAATATAGAATGGATGGCCCCCAAGTAAGACTTACACACGTCTGCTTCTTGTTGCTTCGCAACACAGCCTGTCGAGGCTGTGCCACCGAGCGATACCCCCAAACGCATCCAGCTTCGCGCTCCGCAGAATGGACAGCTACACCTCCGGGTCACTTCAAGAGTTCTGGTTCCAGGCAACGGACGGAGTGCGGTCAGAGATTTCGATATGTGTGTGTAATCGACTTTTGTAGGACAGTCTTCTTCACTTTCGGGGACGTCGGACTCGGTCGTATGTTGACATGGCGGATAAAAGATGTTCTTCTCCATAAAAACCATTTGTACTTGCTGGTATTATCGAGTCCGCTTAACATTTATCGCATTTTGCAGGTTTCACCCATCGTCGAATGTTCCAGATTCAGGGGCACGAAATCGAGTTAAAAAACCGGCCGGAACATTGGAGGTATCAGAAAACCGGTCAAGAACCTGATGCTTGAGATTTCCAGACACCTTCTTCAACTTGATGAGACACATGCAATACTAACTGCCGAAACAGACGGTCGCCCGTGAAACAGCTGACGGTGATCGCAATGAATGCATCCCGACTCGCTCGTCGGAGGTTTGGAACATGTCACATCAATTGAAAGCTCACGTGTCTGAACACTCACTCGAGCATGCACAGATGCGATTGGCAGCCATTGTCAACTCATCGGATGATGCCATTATCGGAAAGACGCTTGATGGCATTATTACCAGTTGGAATCCGGGTGCCACAAAACTCTTCGGTTACTCGGAAAGTGAAGCCATTGGCCAATCAATGCTGCTTCTCATTCCGACCGAACGCGCGCACGAAGAACTCGATATTCTGAGAAGAATCGGGCGAGGCGAGAGCCTGAAGCACTTCGACACGGTCCGGGTTCGGAAGGATGGGCGATTCATCGACATTTCGGCCACGATCTCGCCGATCGCAGATCGAAGCGGAAAAATTATCGGGGCTTCGAAAATCGCTCGTGAGATTTCCGATCAAAAGGAGATGGAACGACGACTGAAGGAGAGTGAATTCGATTTTCACGCCACCTTCGAACAAGCGGCCGTCGGCGTTGCACACGTTTCACTGGACGGTCGCTTTAAGCTCGTCAATCAGCGTTACGCCGATATCGTCCGACGCACTCGCGAACAGTTACAAACTTGTACATTCCAGGAAATTACACATCCGGATGACCTGAATAACGATCTCGATCAAGTCCAACGACTGCTGGCCCGCAAGATCGAGACGTACTCGATGGAAAAGCGTTACCTGTTGATGGACGGAACTCCGATCTGGGTCAAACTCACGGTGTCGTTGGTACTCGATGCATTCGGAGAGCCAAAACATTTCGTCGCTGTTATTGAGGACATTCATTCGCGTAAACAGACGGAACTTAAGCTGGTTGAAAGCGAAGCGCGATTCCGCACGATGGCGAATTCCATTACTCAGCTGGCCTGGATCGCTCGCGCCGACGGACACATTTATTGGTACAACAGGCGATGGTATGAATACACCGGCACCACGCCGGAACAAATGGAAGGCTGGGGCTGGCAAAGCGTCCATGATCCCGATGTGTTGCCGAAAGTTATGGAGAACTGGACGGGTGCGATCGCCGCTGGCCAGCCGTTCGACATGGAGTTTCCTCTGCGTGGAGCGGACGGAGAATTCCGTACATTTTTAACTCGCATCCAGCCACTCAAAGATTCGGACGGGAATGTCCTGCAGTGGGTTGGCACAAACACGGACGTGGAGACGCTGAAGCAGGCTGAAGAGAAAATCCGTTTGCTGAATTCGGAGCTGGAACAACGTGTCGCCGAACGCACTGCGCAACTGGAAGCCGCCAATACGGATTTGCAACACAGTCGAGCAGAAATCAACAGCGTATTTGAATCGCTGCCGGGCCTGTATTTGGTGTTAACGCCAGAGCTTGCGATCGTTTCGGTCAGTGATGCGTACCTGGAAGCAACGATGACCACGCGCTCAGGTATCCTGGGTCACAATCTTTTTGACGTGTTCCCTGATAACCCTGACGAACTTAATGCGACGGGTGTGTCGAACTTGCGGGCCTCCCTCAATCGCGTGATTCAGAACTCAGCGCCAGACACGATGGCGATTCAGAAGTATGACGTCCGCCGTCCGGACGGGATCTTCGAAGAACGTTATTGGAGTCCCATCAATTCTCCGGTGTTCGGAGCAGATCGCCGAATCAAATACATTGTGCATCGCATCGAGGACGTGACGGAATTTGTGCGATACAGGTCTCAACCGTCCGAAAGCGGTGCTGAGTTGAGCGCCCGTGTGCAGCAAATGGAAGCGGAGATATTCCGCAGCTCGCAGAAACTGCAGGCGACAAATCTGCAACTCGAAGCGGCAAACAAAGAACTGGAGGCCTTCAGCTATTCTGTATCACATGATCTGCGTGCTCCATTGCGCGGCATAGACGGCTACGTCCGCATGCTGCAAGAGGACTGTGCCGCACGCCTTGATGCTGAGGGTAATCGTATGCTGGATGTGGTGAGCAGCGAGGCGCGGCGAATGGGCCGATTGATTGACGACCTGCTTTGGTTCTCGCGTCTTGGTCGCCAGCAGCTGGAGCGAACGCCTGTCGATATGATGAGTCTTGTGAGAGCGGTTATCGAGTCCACCACAGTCGCAGCACACTCCAGGCCGTGTTTCGAACTCAAATTTCTGCCGCCGGCGCATGGCGATGTTGCAATGCTGCGGCAAGTCTTCGCTAACCTCATCAGCAACGCAGTCAAGTTCAGCAGCCGTCAGGCCACCCCGGTCATTGAGATCGGCAGCGGAAGCCTTGACGGCGATTTTATCTACTATGTGAAAGACAACGGTGTCGGCTTCGACGAGAAATACGAAAAAAAGCTCTTCTCTGTGTTTCAGCGTTTACACAGCGAATTAGAATTTGAAGGCACAGGGGTTGGCCTCGCACTCGTCCAGCGCGTCATCCACCGCCATGGCGGCAAAATCTGGGCCCAGGCAAAACCAGGTGAAGGTGCCACGTTCTTTTTCACTTTGCCGAATAGAAACGAATCAAAGCCATGAATCGTTCCATTGAGATTGAGATTCTCTACGTCGAGGACAATCCGCGGGATGTTGAGTTGACGCTGCGGTCGCTTCGCAAGCACAACCTGGCGAACAGCATCGTTCACGTGAAAGATGGTCAGGAGGCGCTGGATCGGCTGTTCGGGACGGGCTCCGTCGACGATCCCGAAACTGAACTTCGACCCAAAGTCGTACTGCTGGATTTGAAACTGCCGAAAGTAGACGGAATTGAAGTACTACGGGCGATTCGCGGCGACGAGCGCACGCGCCACTTGCCCGTCGTCATCATGACATCCTCACAGGAACAGCAGGATCTGGTTGAGAGCTACAGACTGGGCGTCAACAGTTATGTCATCAAACCGGTAGACTTTGAGAGCTTTTCCGCCGCCGTGTCGAAACTGGGGCATTACTGGCTGCTCATTAACACAATACCCAAGTAGTGGGTCAGGAAGCCTGACAATGAGTAATTCTGTGCGTGTGCTTGTTCTTGAAGACAGCGCCATTGATGCAGAACTCCTGATTCGTGAAATTCGTCGCGCCGGTTTTGATCCCCAATGGACTCGGGTCGAGACGGAGGCCGAATTTACTACGGCACTTGAATCGTCGCCGGAACTCATTCTCAGCGATTATTCCATGCCGCAGTTTGACGGACTGCAGGCCTTGAAGAAGTTGCGCGAGAGCGGCCGAGACATTCCATTCATTTTGGTTTCCGGCACAATTGGTGAAGAAGTGGCCGTGGATGCAATGCGACAGGGAGCGACCGACTATCTGTTGAAGGATCGCCTTGGGCGGCTGGGGTCCGCCGTCGAGCGCGCCCTTCAAGGGGCGCGACTGCGACAGGAACGCCGACTGGCAGACGAGAGATTGAACGCTTCCGAAGAGCGGTATCGGCGACTGTTTGAGACTGCAAAGGACGGCATTCTGATCCTGAACGCTGAGACCGGAATGGTCGATGACGTGAACCCTTTCCTGACCGAGCTGCTGGGTTATTCGAAGGAACAGTTTCTGCTGAAGGAAATCTGGGATCTGGGGTTCCTGCGTAACCTGGTTGCCAACGAAGAGAAGTTTCTGGAGTTGCAGCAGAAAGAGTACGTCCGGTACGAAGGGCTGCCGCTGGAGGCTATCGATGGCCGACGGATTGAAGTGGAATTTGTGAGCAATGTCTACGAAGTCAGTGGCAGGAAGGTGATCCAGTGCAATATTCGTGATATCACAGCGCGGGTGCTTGCAACTGCTGAAAGCAAACGTCACCACGAAGAGTTGCAGCTCATTCTCGATACTGTACCGGCAATCATCTTCTATAAGGATCGCGCGGGGCGGTTCATGCGGGTCAATCGGCAGCTTGCACAGCTCGTCGGTGCGTCGCCGGAAGCTTTTGTGGGCAGGACAGACACAGAGATGGGGTCGCCTGCTGGCCATCGATACCGCGACGATGATCTGCGCGTGATGAACTCAGGCGTACCAATCCGCCACCTTGAGGAACGGCTTTACACGGCTGTTGGCATCAGGCATCTGCTCACGGACAAGGTCCCATTTCGCGATGAAAATGGCCAGATCATCGGCATCATCGGGCTGGCAGTGGACATCACGGATCGCAAGTTGGCGGAAGAATCGCTGCGTCAGAGCGAAGCCCGTTTGCGCATCGTCACCGACCGCGCTCGTGTCGGCCTCGTGGTTGTCGATCTGGAGCGCCGCTACGTCTTCGCAAACGCCGCCTTTGCCGAAATCCTCAGTCTTCCCACTTCGGACATTGTCGGACAACGCGTGGCTGAAGTACTTCCCGCCGTTTACGAAGAACGCATTCGGCCACGATTAGATCGAGCGTTCGCAGGCGAGCGAGTGGACTACGAATTGCGAATGCCAACACCCGATGGTCCATTGCACTACGCAGTTAACTATGAGCCGGTGAAAGACGGCGATGTCGTGTCGCGGGTCGTCGTCGTGGTGATGGATATCACGGAACGGAAGCAAACTGAGGTTTTGCTGCGCATGCAGGAACGCGCAATTCAGGCAACCACTCAGGGAATCGTGATTGCCGATTCATCGCAACCGGATTGTCCAATTATCTTCGCCAACGCGGGATTTGAATCGATCACTGGTTATTCAGCTGCGGAAGCCATCGGCCGCAATTGTCGATTTCTCCAGGGCAGGGACACAGGCAAATCAGAGGTCGCTAGTCTCCGTGACGCAATTCTTGAAGAGCGCCCGATCACCGTTGAGCTGTTGAATTACCGAAAGGATGGAACGGCGTTCTGGAATGAAATCTCGATTACACCTGTCAGGGATGCTTCCGGGCGGGTCACTCAAATTGTCGGAGTCCAGTCAGATGTCACAGCGAGACGGTGCACTGAGGAGCAGCTTCGACAGTCGCAGAAAATGGAGGCTGTCGGCCAATTGGCTGGTGGCGTTGCCCACGACTTCAACAACCTGCTGACAATCATTGATGGCTACACCGGAATGTTGCTGGACGCGATCACTCCCGCCGATCATTCATGGGAGTTTCTGCAGGAGATCCGGACCGCGAGCGAACGAGCGGCTGATCTCACCGGGCGATTGCTTACATTCGGTCGCCGACAAATTCGCAATCCGGAGCCGCTTGACTTGAATTCAGTCGTCGGCGAAACGATCAGATTGCTGGGACGGTTACTGGGAGACGATGTCGAACTGGACGTATTGCTGGATCCTCATTTGAAGTGGGTCTGGGCAGATCGTGGTCAGATTTCTCAGATTCTGCTAAACCTTGCGATCAATGCTCGAGACTCCATGTCGGGCGGTGGGCTGCTTTCCGTGCGGACAGAGAACCTGGAACTCACGGAATCGAGAGTCGTTTCGGAAACTCGAATTGAGCCGGGGCACTACATCGTTCTCAGTGTGACGGATACCGGATGCGGTATGGCCGCAGAAGTTCTGGCCAGGGTTTTCGAACCGTTCTTCACTACGAAACCCCAAGGCAAGGGAACTGGGCTGGGACTTGCAACTGTGCATGGAATCGTTATGCAAATGGAGGGGGGCATCGAAATCTTGAGCAAGGTCGGAACCGGTACTTCATTTCGAGTCTACCTTCCCGGATTGCCCCCGACCTTTGATTCCGACAACGCATCATCCGAATCTCAGGAGGTTGTGAGCGGCTTGGAAACGATACTGCTTGTAGAAGATGACCATGCATTGCGCAAGATGACACATTTGATGCTGGCCAGCCACGGATATACCGTTCTGGAGGCTGCGGATGGCCGCGCGGCGCTACAGGTGTTTTCAGAACTTGCACAGTCGATCCAGTTACTGATTACCGACATCGGAATGCCTGGCATGAATGGTCTGAAACTTGCTGAGCAAATCGTCGCACGGAAGCCATCGATTCGCGTGATGTTTATGTCTGGCTATGTAGCTGATAACAAATCGCGTGACCATTTGCTGCGACCGGAAGTCTGCTTCCTGCAAAAGCCGCTTTCCGCAAGCGATCTGCTGCTAAAAGTGAGAGAAGTACTGGATGGATAATTCTACTGCCCCGGATTCACGACCTGGAGCAGCAAATCAACGACATCAAAATGTACTGGTCAAATTCCCCTTCTTTCGAGGCCTGACAATGCAAAGCGACTCTCCATGCGTCCGAATTGTCGATGATGATCAGGCGATCCGGAAACTTCTGACGATTCTCGTTGAGTCATGGGGCTACTCGTCGCGCGCGTACGCATCGGCTGAGCATTTTATGTCAGAAGACCGGCTGTCCGACCCTGGTTGCGTCCTGGTCGATCTTGAGATG
>JANMEV010000325.1:0-23260 GCA_031377305.1 Planctomycetota bacterium
GACCAGTCCGACGATGTCATCAGCATCGGGAGCAAATCCAGTCTCCACGGCCGCGCGCCGTCACCCGTCTCTGAAGAGGAGTGATAAGTCACGCCGTTCTCGCGCAACATGCGATCCGCCTGCGCGTTTCGGCGAGCGAACTCAGCAGGCCCGACTGAACGGAAAGCGTTCAGGAATTTCTGCCAATGAGGTCGAGGCAATCCGCTTGCGTCGTAAACCTCGTTATAGACATAAGGAGGACATTCGAAGATTCGATCCGTCCGCGTCGTCGAAGTCAGTGCTATTGCCATTCCATCGTCTTCCGGAAATCCTTTTTGCGTGTTCTCTGCAGAAAGCATTTCGTGTCATGATCAGTTATGGGCCATTTTTCTGACGACGCATCCCGTTGCGTCAGAAACACCCACGGCCATTCTCGCCCAGGGTGAGCGAGAAACCGCTGGAGGCTTCTCTGTGATCTCCCGCATTCTTGCATGGAAAGGCCTCGGTGGCAAAGTCACCGAACAAACGACCTGAGTCTGCGAGACAAATCATCGCGAATCGCGGCCCAAACGCCGTGAATTTCCGCAGGCCTCAAAATGAGATTTTCGGAGCATCCTGACTACCAGGGCCATCAACGCCCTGACACTTGCCGCTCAGCGGCCTGGAACCGAACAGAATTACTTCACGAGTGGCTCGTCCCCCGTGAATGATGACGATCCACAGGTACGACGTTTGGACCCCGTCATTTCAACATCGCCCGAAAGTCCTTTAGCGTTTTCGTATTCGCCACATCGTCCTTAGTCAGCCCGGCGCGTCGAGCCTGATCGACTCCAAACTGCAACACCTCGAACCCGTTGACGCTGTGCGAATCTGTGCTGATCACAATCGGGATTCCGAGGTCTTTGGCTGCGGCGGCGTGAATGTCGTCCAAATCCAGGCGGCTTGGATGGGCGTTAATCTCCATCATAACTCGATTGTCAGCGGCGGCCTTCAGCAGGTCCGTAAAGTTGATATCGGCTCCTTCGCGACGGCCAATCATTCGCCCCGTGCAGTGACCGATGATGTCCACATGTGGATTGGTCACGGCATTCAGCAATCGCTTCATGATCTGCTCACGAGGCTGCTTCAACCCATAATGCAGAACAGCGATGACCCAATCGGCTTCCGCCAACACATCGTCCGGAAGATCCATTGTCGCATCTTCCAGAATATCACATTCAATTCCACAGAGAATCTCGATGCCGCTAACTCGAGTTTGCACTTCGCGAATATCGTTCCAGTGCTGCCTCAGTCGATTCGCATCCAGTCCGTTGGCCATCGACACGCGCTTGCTGTGATCTGTGATCGCGATGTACTTGAGACCGCGCTCCTTTGCGGCCAGCGCCATTTGTTCAATGGTTGCAGCGCCGTCGGAGGCGGTTGTGTGCATGTGCAGGTCGCCGCGAATGTCTTCAATCGTCACCAGCTTCGGCAGCGAACCACTATCGGCCCATTCAAACTCGTGGCGGTTCTCCCGCAATTCCGGAGGAAACCACGGCAGGCCGACGGCGGCGTAAACCTCTTCTTCAGTTCGTCCGGCGATCTGCTCTTCGCCGCGAAACACACCGTACTCATTCAGCTTCAGCCCGAGATCTTTCGCTCGCTGACGCACCACGACGTTGTGCTCCTTTGATCCCGTAAAATACTGCATCGCCGCGCCGAAGGATTCTTCAGGAACCACTCGCAAATCCAGCTCCAGCCCCGACTTCAGCCGAACTCGCTGCTTCGTATCGCCGCGCTGAAGAACGGTCTCAACCAGCGGATGAGCGGCGAGTCGATCCATCGGCGGACCGGCATCGGAACACGTCGCGAGAATGTCGAGGTCGCCACACGATTCGCGGCGACGACGGCAACTGCCCGCAACGGCCACCTGTTTCACTTCTGGAAGCTGCTTCAGATCCTCAACGATCGCATCCGAAACAGCTCGCGCATAATCGATCGAGACTCGCTGACTCTGTTCGGTAGCCAAATCGATGTTCTTCAAGATGGAGTCTTCTGTCTTCCTGCCAAAGCCTTTGAGCTTCGACAACCGGCCGGCTTCACACGCGGCTTTCAGATCGGCCAGCGACTTTAGCCCCAGCTCGTTGAAGAAGACAGAAACCTTCTTGGGCCCAACGCCCGGAATTCGCAACATATCCAGCACTCCCGCGGGAATGTCCTTGCGGAGTTCCTCGAGAGCAGAATGCTGACCCGACTTCACGATCTCGTCAATTTGCTTCGCCAGGTCTTTGCCGATCCCGGCAAACTGTGTCACATCGTCGCCGTTCTTCACCATGTCCGACAATGATTCGGCTGTTGAAGAAATTGTCCTCGCCGCGCTCCGATACGCGCGAATCCGAAACGGATTTGCGCCTTGAATTTCCAGCAGATCAGCCAGCAAATCAAACTGAACCGCGATGAATTCATTCTTCATGATTGAAACTCATTCGTTTTCGGAATGCGTTGAACGACACGGAAGCGATGATGTCCTTCGGCGAGCGGGGATGTTAATCCCCTGATTATGAGCCCGACGAGGAATTAGGCGACTGATGTCCCCCGCTCGCCTCCGTGCATCCAACGCTCGGAGTGTTGACACCAACTCACGCCTGAGGCTTCAATCTCGCGGCAGCGGATTCCGTGACGTTGCGTCGATCGTTGTCCGCCTTGTTCAACGCCTTGAGATATGCATGAGCGGCCGCTTCTATGATGTCGGTGCTCACGCCTTTGCCCTGATAGTGACGACCATCGATATTGATCGTAACGCGCACGTCGCCCTGAGCGTCCTTGCCTTCCGAAACGCTTCTGACTTCGAATTCTTCAAGGCGAGCAGACAGTTCGACGATGCGTTCCATGGCTTTGAAGACCGCGTCGATGGGGCCGTCTCCGATCGCCGCATCACACAACACAGGCTGATCTTCGCACTGCAGTTCGATGGTCGCGGTGGGAATCGCCGACGAACCCGCGGAGGTGTGAAAGCTGACCAGCTTCCATCGATCGGCAGCGTCTGCCATTCTATTTTCTATCAAGGCGATAATGTCAGCGTCGTAGATTTCCTTCTTTTTGTCGGCCAGCGCGATGAAATCATCGAAGGCTCGTTGAAGAGCAGCGTCCTCCAGAGTGAAGCCCAGCTGGACAACTCGATCCTTAAAGGCGTGACGTCCACTGTGCTTTCCCAGAACCAGATTTTGGCCAATGTAGCCAACATCTTCCGGACGCATGATCTCGTACGTCGAACGCTCCTGAAGCATGCCGTGCTGATGAATTCCAGCTTCGTGAGCAAACGCGTTCTGGCCAACGATGGCCTTGTTCCGCTGCACCTTCATGCCGGTAATCGTCGACACCAGGTGACTGATCGGGTACAGCTTCTGCGTGTTGATCTTTGTGTGGACTCCGTAGTAATCAGCTCGCGTGCGAATCGCCATAACAACTTCTTCGAGCGCCGCGTTGCCAGCACGTTCGCCCAACCCGTTGATCGTGCATTCGATCTGTCGAGCCCCGGCTTCCATCGCCGCAAGGCTGTTGGCGACCGCGAGACCGAGATCATCATGGCAATGCGCGCTGATGATGGCTTTGGAGATGTTGGGAACATGCTTCTTCAGGTGAGAGATCACTTTGAAGTAATGATTCGGCGTCGCGTAGCCGACGGTATCTGGGATGTTGACCGTTGTTGCGCCGGCATCGATTGTCTTTTCAACCACTTCGCACAGGAAGTCGAGTTCCGTTCGGGCGGCATCTTCGGGCGAGAATTCAACGTCGTCAGTGAATTCCTTTGCCATCTTCACCGACATGATTGCTCGTTCGATGATCTGCTGCTTGTCCATTTTCAGCTTAAATTCACGATGAATCGCGCTGGTGGCAAGAAACACGTGAATGCGGCGTTTCTCAGCCGACTCCAGAGCCGCCTTCGCACGGGCGATGTCGTCTTCGCGACTGCGGGCCAGAGCACAAATGGTGGTGCGATCGCCGAATCTGGCGGCAATCTGTGAGACTGCTTCAAAGTCGCCCGGCGATGCGATCGGAAAGCCCGCCTCGATGACGTCAACTCCGAGTTCCACGAGTGCTCGTGCGACTTCCAGCTTTTCCCGGGTATTCATGCTGCAGCCAGGAGACTGTTCGCCATCGCGAAGGGTGGTGTCGAAGATAATGATTTGATCGCCGGTCATGGGGCTTTCTCCGTGAGGAGGACATCCAGGGAACATACACGACAGGAATCATCGGTTGAGTACTCTCATACCGTCAACTCATGCCAACAAAAAAGCCCTGAGGAAAGACCTCAGGGCTCGGAAAGTCAGTCAGACTGCATACGTACCTGAGGCGGGCTTCACGAAGGAAGCAATAGAGGGCTCAGGCTGAGTAGCAGATTGTTCATGGTTCAACTTCAACGTTTGACAGAGAACATCCGGTTGCGGAATCGCTGAGCTCCGGACACCTGCCAACACTCGCAGGTTCGTCACAGATTAATCGGTTCCCCTTTGATCGTCAATCAGGGAATTCCTGATAACGGCTGGAACGGAAATATCCTCATCTGCCGTCAACGATTCTTCCGAATCAAGCGAATCCCAGATCAACCTGAAACCGGCGTTCGGTTGGCGTCCTGCAAGTTCGCTCAAAGATCACGCTTTACGACTGAGCCCCCATCTCAGGTGGTCGCTTCTTTTCCATCGCCCACCACCCGATCAAAAATCGGTGACGTCATCAGCGTCGTGACGATCGCCATGATGACAAGCATCGCAAAAAGCTTGTCAGAAATCAGGCCTCGCTCGCGACCAATGTTGATAATGATCAATTCCATCATGCCGCGAGCATTCATCAGAATGCCAATTCCCAGGGCCTCTCGACTGGGTAGGCCAGTCGCGCGAGCTGCCAGCCAGCAGGCCACGCCTTTCCCCGCAATCGCGATGAACAACACAAGACTGCACATTGCCCAATCGCCCGCCGAATTTAACAAAGTAATGCGAGTGTTCAGACCGCTAAAGGTGAAGAACAATGGAAGGAGTAGAGCGACAGTCAGCGGTTGAATACGAGTTATTGCATCCCGAGCCATGATTTCTCGAGGAATAACTGCACCGATCATAAAAGCGCCAAAAACGGCATGCAATCCGATGGCGTCCGTGACGAATGCAGCCAGGGACATTACCACAATGCAGATGACGAAGCCGGCCTCCGAGAGTTTTTCGGACTCTACAAACCAGTGTTTCAATCGATCAAACAAGGGACGAATGATCAACAGTGTGGCGGCCACAAACAGAATTCCACCACCAATGTTCTTCCACGCTCCAACAGGTGAGTTTTCGATGCTGGCCAGTACGATAGCCAGCAGGCACCATGCCGAAGCGTCATCAATTGCGCCCGCACCAATCGCTACCGTACCAATTCGAGTCCCGGTCAGTTTCTTGTGGTGAATGATCCGGGCCAGCATCGGAAAGGCCGTTATGCACATTGAAGCCCCAAGAAACACAGCCGATTCATAAAAGCGAGTTCCAGCGGGGAATAAGTCCGTGTGGAAGAAGAAATACCATCCGAGCCCAAAGCCAAGCAGGAACGGACTGACCATCCCAGCCAACGACACAGCGGTCGCGCTCTTCCATTGAGACCTCACCACGTCGATGCGGAACTCCATTCCCACAACAAACATGTACAACGCCAGTCCCAACTGTGCAGCGGGAAAGAGATAACTCTGCGTGTCTCTGCTTTTGCCGTCCCATGGAAACAGAGAATGCTGAAACTCTGGAAAGAACAGTCCCAACAGCGACGGTCCAAGACAAACACCGGCGATCATTTCTGCAACCACCTGGGGTTGCCCGAATCTCGCAGCGACAATGCCAACAATGCGACACACGAGCAGAACGACGGCGATCTGAAGAAAGAACTGAATAGCCAGTTCTACGTTGCTCATAGTGACAAATCCAGGAAAAAGAGCTTCGAGGAATGTCCCTCGAAGCTCATCAAATCCGTGACTCACAACCAACTCGGTCCTCGCGCCACGCGAACGTATCGCCAGTGCGAAGTTCACCGACGCAGGAGTTGATCGATGGCCCTCTACCCAACGGCAGAAGGTTGTTCCTGCCCTTCGAGATACTCGTCGGACAGGAATGTCCCACCTTACGGCAGAGTTAAACGTGGAACTAGTTCAATGTCTGCTGACCTGGCTTCCAATTGCACGGACACAACTTGTCAGTCTGCAGCGCGTCGAGAACTCGCAGGACTTCATCGACGTTACGACCTACGCCGAGGTCGTGAACTGCGAGCCAACGAAGAACGCCGGTTGGGTCGATCAAATAGACGCCGCGATATGCGATCCCTTTACCGCAGTCCAGAACGTCATAGGCTTGTGATAGCTCATGATTGGTATCGCCAACCATCAAATGCTTCAGTTGCCCCAGTTCTTTATGAGAGTCGCACCAGCCCTTATGAGAAAACACGCTATCGGTGCTGGCTGTTAGCACGACGGTGTTTCGATCGCTGAATTCGCCAAGTGCTTTGTCGAAAGCGATGATCTCGGTCGGGCAAACGAATGTGAAATCGAGCGGATAGAAATACAGGCAAACCCACTTGCCTTTCAAATCCGCCAGTTTCATGTCTTTGAACTGACTGTCGGTGTTGTCCTTCGTGCGGTCATAGGCCTGCAAAGCCAAATCCAACCCAGGGGCAGTTTGCCCAATTCGAACGCCCATTCGTAAAACCCTTTGTCTGTTCGTCACACTCAAAAACGCAGCCAGCCTCGAAAAACGACGCTGACGAAAACTATGTATTCAACCGCCGCGGAGTATAGACCTGCTGCAAAGTGATTCAAGCAGGAACGGATTCATCACCAAAGTGCCTCGGGAATGAACGAACCCTGCAGATAGGGTTTTCGGCATCGCTCCCGTTAAATCAGATGCAATTCTGTTGCACCCACAACAGCCAATGCACGACAAGGTGTTTCCGGAACAAAAACAAAGCCAGGTGTTCGAACCAACACCGGGCTTTGGTATCTTCAAAACTGCCAGCCGCCGCAGCGGGCCCTTACGGGCATTCATTATTCTTCAGGCAATGTGTCTCGATCAATACCGTACTTTGACCAGATCTCACGTTCCCATGCCAGGGCTGCTGGAGCCGCAACCGTTGAATTCAGAATCGAAGCGACTGAACTATTCTGAAGCCCGAACTGCTTACTTTCTGTCAGAAACTGCTGGCGAAGAATGTCATCGTCGGCTGAGCGTTCAGCCACCTCAACGACATAGTAAGTGCTGAGATCATCCGATGGCACAACACCAACAGCACCACTTTCCAGCTCCTCAAAAACACCCTTCATAAAGCGGTCACCTGCGTAGCGGATGCTGCCACCGGTTTCGTCCGCAAAATTCACTGCTGAGCGACGAAGTTGTGGACGCTGCATAAAATTCATCTGAGGCGTTGCGGCCTGCTCCATCCAGGAGAAGTTCTGAGTTGGCCGGACCGCCACAACTGCCGAATCAGGCTTGCCCAGGATCGTCTGACCTTCCAGCAAAGACATCATGTCTTTGCGTTCCGCTTCAGGCTTTGCAAGTCCAGCTCGGACCAATGCAGCCAGTTCGTCCGCTCGCTTCTTGACAAGCTCTCGCGCCTTGATTCTTTTCCACGCCAGCACGACCTGATCATGGATGCCGGGGGCATCCAGAGTCGGTACATGCGTGTCAGAAAATTCAACAATCCACCACGCAAAGTAGACCGCGACACCGTCCAGATCGTATTCATTCTTCACAGATTGATGCTGCACAAACAGGTTTGTGTCATCCGAAACAACTTTCGGAAACGACCCGAACACCTGCTGCGCCACGTTCTCACTGGCTGGCATAAATGCATTTGGGGAAGGATCAGTCGCAGCGCCGATCGGATACGTTTCGCCTTCGTAGAGCTCCAGAAATGTCACCATAGGAGTCTCAACGAAACTGCAACCATGCTTCTCAGCAAGGTTCTTCATTCCATCCAACATCGACTTGGAATGCCCGCGGAGCTCTTCGTACAGAACGTCGCTTTCGATGTCGCGATCCTTGTCAACAATGGCCTTTCGAGCCTTGGTGCGAGTCTTTTCGAGCCCCTTCAGATCCGACTTGATGGCTTTCATTCGCTCAGCAATTGCGTTGCGAACTTTGTCGTCGAATAACTGATCCTTAATTTCGCTTTTCATGTCCTCATCTAACGGTCGGTACTCGATCTTTGGAATCTCGAATACAGGCTTCGTTGATTCTTCCGCTGGAGTAGCAGGCTTTGCGGCTGCTGGGGTTTCGGCGGCTGGGGTTTCGGCGGCTGGGGTTTCGGCGGCGGGAACAGTTGGTGTTTCGGCCGCTGGAGCCGTTGTTTCAGTGCTGGCCGCTGGCTCAGCCTGCGGTGCTGAAACTACTGGCTCTGACGAAGCTGCGGGGGCGACCGTGGCTGCTGCCGCCTTCTCTTCGTCGGATTCAAACGGCGAACAATCTCCCGCCGGCTTTTCTTCAGCGGGCTTCTTTTCTTCCGCAGGCTCTGTTGCGTCAGCTGGCTGGGCATTGGCTGCCGGTTCAGCCGGCTTGGATTCTTCCACTGGCTTGGCGTCTGCCTGACTTTCCGCCGGTTTCGCTTCGTCTGCTGGCGGCTTTGCTTCCTCCACAGGCTTGTTTTCCTCAGCCGGTTTCGCACCGGCCGCTGGCTTTGACTCATCCGCTGGCTTGGTTTCTGGGGCGGGGGTTGCGGAGTCAGGAGTCGTCGGCGTGACAGCGCCATTATCCGGAGCGGAATTCTCTACATCCGCCTTTGGCTCTGGTGGCTTGCGATAGAGTTCGTCTTTTTTCTCGTTGTAGTAAGCTTCAACTTCCTGGTCTGTCGGCGGAGTCGTCGCCTTTTCGACCGCCTTATAGCCAAGTTCCAGATAAGCCAACTTGGCTCGCTGCTGCTGGCGGAAACCAGGAGATCCCGGTTCATCCATCCCTGGGAACTTCAGTCGATAGTCGGCAAACAAACTGGCGACTTCAGCTTCGGAGGGCTCTTCGATTTCGCCAACAAAATCGTCGACATCCAGGCGAACTGTGTTCAGCCTCTCTGTTACCTTCGTTCGCTTGAACAGCTCGTAATGAACCTCGGGGCCTTGCGGCGTGCTGGAAAACCGAGGATTCAAATGCTGGTAAGCGATTAATGCCTTGATCTCTCCTCGAAGACAATCGAAAAGCTCCGCTTCGGTAATGGATGCTCCGCGAGGGTTCAGGCTGTTTCGAATTTCAGCAAACTGAGTGGCGGTTAGTTTTTCGTTGGTACGTTCATTGATGTAATCAGACACCATCACGTCTGTGACAACGATTCCCATGGAATCCGCCTCGGCACGCATGAGCTCACCGAACGTCAAATCGTCTTCAACGTTATCGGAGTAAAATTGAAAAGTTGGCGCAAACCTCGCAGTGCCTGCTCCATGCGCGGCTTCAAAAGCCTGAACGATGAATCCGTTGGCAATGTTTCGCTTATTCTGAAGTTCCGTGTACCGTTGATTGTCGAAGGTGCCGAGCTTGGAAATGCGAACGTAGTCGCCTGAGGGACTGATCACCTCGGGAAGAATCCAGCCGCAGGCCGCGCCGAGAACAGCTCCCGCGATTCCATATGGCAGCCAGCGTCCCGTTGTCACTCCGGCAAAAGCGAAAACGATCCCGCCAGTCACCAGGCCCAGCAAAACAAATTGTGATCCCTGTGAAGAAATCATGTCGCTCAGAGTAAAAGCGATCATGGAAAGGATCACGGTCGCAACCATCAGCATCTGGGAATTGCGGCGGAAGAATGTAAATGGAGTGTTCATGTACGGAAGCTCGTGCCGTTTGGAGGTTTCTTGAACTGACCTTCGCCCTGATCACTTGACAGAAGACCGAAGGATAATTTATCCCATTACGTGAGAAGTTGACGACCGCAGACCTCACATTGTGGGCTTCAAAACGTGTGACAGCACCATAAAGACCTGTTCAGTGGTGTCGGCGGAAGACGCGGATTCTAGCCGTCACCCCCCATCAGACAAGGTCAACTGAGGTTTCACTTTACGTCACTTCCAGGATCGGCCAAAGCTGTCTTTCTTGACTTCTGGGCTCAACACTGTCACGTTCCGTCCACCTTTCTTTGTTCCAGCCTGTCGTTTTCAAACCAAAGTTAGTTGTTCATGGCACCTCCGAAAAAGGCTCTGGTGATTGTCGAATCACCGGCCAAAGCAAAAAAAATTGCCGGCTTTCTGGGCGACGATTACATCGTGCGAGCCAGTATGGGGCATATTCGAGATCTGCCGTCCAGCGCTAAGGAAATCCCTGCAGAAGTCAAAAAAGAGGCGTGGTCCACACTGGGTGTGAACGTTGAGAGCGACTTCGATCCGCTCTACGTAATTCCGGCCGAAAAGAAGAAGCTCATCACCGAGCTTAAGGATTCTCTTAAGAAGGTCGCCGAACTTATTCTGGCGACCGACGAAGACCGCGAAGGGGAAAGTATCGGATGGCATCTGGTACAGGTTCTCAAGCCGTCAGTGCCGGTCAGCCGCATGGTATTCTCAGAAATCACAAAGCCAGCAATCCTTGATGCTATCAAGAATACACGAAAGCTGGACGAGAACCTCGTTCAGGCTCAGGAAACTCGCCGCGTTGTCGACAGACTTTACGGATACACGCTCAGCCCATTGCTGTGGAAGAAGATCGCTCGAGGACTTTCCGCAGGGCGAGTTCAAAGCGTCGCTGTCCGATTACTGGTGCTGCGAGAAATCGAGCGAATGAAGTTTCGCAGCGGCACATTCTGGGACTTGAAGGCCGCACTCGAAGCCAAATCCGGCGGAAAGTTTGACGCCGTTTTGCAGACGGTCGGCGGTCGGCGTATCGCGTCGGGCAAGGATTTTGATGAAAATACCGGCCGACTCAAGGGTGGTTCGGATGTCCTTCTACTTGAAGAAGCTGCGGCAAAGTCGCTGCAGGACAAGATTCGCACTCGTCCATGGACAGTGACCAGCGTTGAGCAAAAGCAGCAGGTACGCCGACCGTATCCGCCGTTCACGACCAGCACTCTGCAGCAGGAATCGAACCGCAAGCTCAGCATGACCGCTCGGCAAACGATGCAAACCGCTCAGCGACTGTACGAAGACGGCCATATCACCTACATGCGAACGGACAGCGTCAGCCTGAGCGGCGAAGCGATCAGCGCGGCACGGGGGAAAGTGGATGATCTGTACGGCAAGAGCTACCTCAGCCCGTCACCTCGCCAGTTCTCAACCAAAAGCAAAGGCGCTCAGGAAGCGCACGAAGCGATTCGCCCGGCAGGTACTGAAATGAAGACGGCGGATGAGCTCGGCCTGACGGGGCAGGAATACAAGCTCTACCAGATGATCTGGAAACGCACGATGGCGACTCAGATGGCGGACGCCATTCTTCGTTTCGACACCGTGACGATCACAGTCGACGACGCGGAATTCCGAGCAAGCGGACGAACGGTCGAGTTCGCAGGCTTCTTCCGAGCCTATGTCGAAGGATCCGACGATCCCGATGCGGCGATCGAAGATCAGGATTCACCACTGCCCGCGATGTCCGAAAAGGACACCGTTGCCTGCCAGACGGTTGAAGCGATCTCTCACGAAACCAAACCGCCGGCTCGATTCACAGAAGCAACGCTGGTGAAATCGCTTGAGTCCGAAGGTATCGGCCGACCGAGTACTTACGCGAGCATCCTGAGCACAATTCAGGACCGAGGTTACGTCCGCAAGAACGGAAATCAACTGGTCCCAACGTTCACAGCGATGGCGGTCACCAAGCTTCTGGAAAGTCATTTCCCGAATCTCGTGGATCTGGGCTTTACGGCCGGAATGGAGCAAACTCTCGACGATATCGCCGCCGGAAATGCCGATCGACTTCCTTACCTTCGCAAGTTCTATACGGGCAAAGAAGGCCTGGACGAACAAGTCAAACTGAAGGAAGGGGACATCGATCCTCGCGAGGCATGTACGCTGATCATCGACGGACTTGACGCTGCGGTGCGAGTCGGCCGATATGGTCCGTACTTCGAAAAAACGAACGGCGAAGAAAAGCTAACTGCGTCGATCCCAGACAGTATCGCTCCCGGCGAAATCACGAACGCTGTAGCCGACCGACTGATCGAAGAGAAGCAGCGAGGACCTCAGTCGCTGGGTATGCATCCGGAAGAAGGCCTGGCCATTTATCAAATGCGAGGCCCATTCGGTCCCTACCTGCAGCTGGGTGAAGTGACCGAAGACGGAGTGAAACCAAAACGCTGCAGCATTCCCAACTGCTTCGACGTTCTGAACATCGACCTGGAAACAGCCATCGCATTGCTGGCCCTGCCGCGACGTATCGGAAAGCATCCGCTGACGGACAAAGTGGTAAATGCTGGTATTGGCCGATTTGGTCCTTATGTAACGCACGACAAAGTCTTCGGCAGCTTCGACAAGAAGGCGCACACATACGATTTCAACGGTGAGACTTTCAACGTTTTGAACATCACCATGGACGCGGCCGTTGAACTGCTGCGTAACACCAAGAAGCGTGCAGCTCCAACTCCCTTGCGAGAACTGGGTAACCATCCTGAAGACGGCGAACCTGTTCAGATTTTTGAAGGCAAATTTGGCCCGTACATCAAGCACACGTCGACCAATGCAACTGTACCCAAAGACACAGACATTGCCACTGTGACTATGGAACAAGCCGTCGCACTTCTTGCCGACAAAGTGAGTAAAGGCGGAGGCAAGAAGGGCTCCTTCAAAAAGAAAGCCGCCAAAAAAGTTGCTGCGAAGTCGGTCACTCCAAAGCCAGGCGCGGCAAAGAAAACGGCGAAGAAGGCATCCAAAAAGAAAGGCAGCAAGTCCGCCGGAGAAACGTCCGACGACGAATAAACGCTGCCCACGCGTCATCGCTGCAATGTCGCCCGACCTGAGGATAGGTCGGGCGACATGTAGGCTGACCTGTCTCACATCAGGAGGATCGCACGTCGTCAAACAATGTCCCGCCGATACGTGGGTGCCGCCAAATCCAACTTCCCGCGGCAGTTCCTCCTTGCATACGTCCATAAAAACAGTCGCGTTTCCTTCCGCGTGCCGCACGATGTGAGCCTGTGACCGGAAAATACGGGGATTCTTTTCTTCCGGGATGTCATGGGAGTTGATTCGGGGTTTGAACAGCCCAGAATTCAGAACCGCAAGGGAAATCAACTTCATCTACGTGACACACACAATCGGGCCGCTATGTTTTCACAGGCTTTGAAATTTCTGCGAAAACGCTTCCTTCTGATGGTGCTGCTGGGAGTTCATCTCCCCTTTCTCTATGCCTATCTGAGTTCACTGTGGCAGTTGACTCACTATCAGTTCTTCCCGTTCGCCATCAGTGCGTTTGTGATGCTCTTTGCGTCGCGTCGAAGTGGCGACAAAGAAAGGTGGACATGGCTGTCCTGGCTTTTGATTGTCGTGGATCTGGCCTGCCTGGGATTTCAGGCGTATATTTACTCACCGCTGGTCGCCACGGTCGGCCTCGTCGCGTGCAGTATCGCATGGTGTTCTGCAAATCGTGATGCGGGCTATAGCCGACGACTGACGTATCTCGGATTGCTGCCATTCCTGGTGATCCGGTTGCCACTGAACTACGACGAGCAAGTCATTCAATGGCTCCAGCGAATCACGACGTCGATTGCCAGCAAAAGTCTGGATCGACTTGGAATGCTGCATTGTCGCGAAGGGAACGTGCTTCAGTTTCCGGGCAAACGTTTCATGGTGGCGGAAGCATGCAGCGGCGTGCAGTCGTTGTTCACGATTTTGTTTATAGCGGCACTCGTGATCTGCTTGCGACGGCGGTCCGTGATTCATGGTGCATTGTTGCTGGCTTCCGGTGTGATCTTTGCTGGCATCATGAATTCCCTTCGAGTCATCTCGATCGCAGTTGCGTGGGAAGCCTTTAAGACGGATCTGTCAGTTGGAACACCTCACGAGACCGTTGGCTATATTTGCCTTGCCTTGGCAGCGCTGCTGTTAATGAGTGCGGATGCATTTCTGGGATTCCTTTCGGATCCGGTCCCGGACGTTCCTCGTCCCGGTGCCGTTGGAATGTTTTTGAACCCACTGATCTTTCTTTGGAACAATCTCGTTTCTGTAGTGACATTGTCCACAAACCGAAACAGCGACAGTTCACTGGCAGCAGCTGTGAAGCGGGGAGCGAAAGATCAAAGCGATTCCGAAGTTCGGTTGTATCCAGGCGTTTCTGAGCTCATCAAACCCGGCAATTGGTTTCACTTTACACTCGGCTGGGCTGAGTCATGGCTGTTTTCGCGAACCTATCGTCAATTGCTGGCGGGATTGCCATTCGTTTGCGTCGCCATTGCCGGGACGCTTCTCGTCTGGTGGCTGCGACACTCGTCCCTTGAGCCATTATTGGCGAAGTACGAAGCCGGCTTTAACTCGGCCGTTAAAGGAAAGGAAGTCGAGCGGCAGGAGATTTACCTGAGAGCCCTGGGAAACCTGAGATCATCCGAGCCTCAGTATCGATTTCGACTCGCCCTTTTCATGTTGAAGCAGGGGCGAAATGACGAGGGGCTTGCCGAGATCCTCAGACTCGCTCCTAACAATGGTCTTGGTTATGTCGAAGCTCGTATGTGGCTCGTGAAGCAGGCCAGAACTCCAAACGCTCTCATTCGTCTCTCAACGGATGAAATAAAAGCTCAGTTGAAGGCGGTGCTGCTTCAGATGCCACGGAATGACGAAGCGCATCTTCTACTGGCTCAGTTGTACGCTCAGCTTGGCGACTGGAGACTGGCGGAGCAGCATCTGGCGGAAGTCGCCAGGCTGAATCCTGAGCAGAACCTGCTGCTGGCCAGACTGAAGAGTCAGCTAAATCGGAACCCTGACGAAGTCAAAGAGATCGCAGGTAAAGCCATTACCGCATTGACTCAGAAACTGGGATCAGAAAAAGACGACGCTGCAACTCGCATTGCTTTGGCCGAAGCCTTGAGCGTCGCCGGACAAAACCGTGAAGCTCGTGAGATTCTGGAATCGGGCTTGCAGCAGAAAGACGATCCGCTTTTACGAAAAGCAGTTAGTGATTTTGATCTGATGCTCACCGACCGCCGACTTAACGAATCGGCTCTCAATCGTGACGCCTGCATACCGGTGACGCTCAAGGCTCTCGATCGCGATCCGTCGAATCTGGCCGGCGTCCAGCTTTTGACACGACTCCATTCGATGGGTGCGAAGTTGCCGTCTGACTCCCTCAAGGCATCGGAGGAATATTGGCAAAAGAAAGTCGACGAGAAAACAGATGACATAACTCCACGACTGGTCCTGAGCCAACTTCTGAAGATCAGTGGCAAGCCATCAGATGCAGCCGCGGCACTTCGTCCAGTGGTTAACACTCATCCTGAGCTTCGACTCGACTTTGCACGGCTCCTGCTTCAAAGCAACGCAGCGGATGAATCAAACGAGATGCTGGAATCGCTGATCGCTGAGAGCCGCTGTAAACTTGCAGAAAAGCCTGACGACATTCAGGCCATCACGCAGTTGGTGGAAACCCAGTTATTACAGGGGCGAGCCGACGAAGTTCGCACTTTTCTGGCGTCACGCAGTGCGGAGCCGACAAAAAAGCGGGTTCCTGAATCACCAGAACTTGTGCCATTTTTCGGTCAGGCCTGCATCGACTGCTTCGACACCCTGAGCGGTTACAAAAGCGATACTCGGCTGTTGGCCAACTGGAATGGAGTGCCCGCAAACTCCAAGGTCTCTGCCGAACCAAAGGTCCTCCTCGAAATGCTGGCAGATGCCTTTGCTTGTCCCACAACATCCAACCAGGCGATCGATCGGCTGTCACGGCTAAGTTTGTCAACACATCCAGCAGCCGGCGGGGCAGAAGACATGATTCGCCAACTTCGACTGGAAGGCACCTATGGCTCCCAGGTTTTGAATATGCTTGGAATGCATGCCCTGATGATGCATCGTTACGACAAAGCGAGGGCCTATCTTGACCAGGCCAATATTCAGACTCGTGGTCGCGATCCGATGATTCTGAACAATCTCGCAACGGCTCTTGTTCGCAGCGACAGCGATTCCTACGACCGAGCACTTCAATTGGCGGACGAAACGCTGAAGCTGCTTCCCGATCACCCCGATGCCTTGTCGACTCGCGGAGAAGTTTACATCGCATTGAAACGATGGCCGGAGGCTGTGGCCGACTTGACAGAAGCGATCAAGCTCCGAAAGGACAGTCCTGAACTGCATCGGCTGCTGGAAAAAACCTACATCGGTCTCGCTGATGTTCAAATGGCTGAGGATCATCGAAAGCGAGCGACTGAGCTGGAAGCCGCTCAGCAAACTCGCTGAAAAACGGCTCACGAAAATGGGCTCCGACGCGTGCCGTCGAGAATGTGGGGGCGAAAAA
Source organism: Planctomycetota bacterium (assembly GCA_031377305.1). GTDB lineage: Bacteria > Planctomycetota > Planctomycetia > Planctomycetales > Planctomycetaceae > SXXK01. The sequence continues at coordinate 16,362 of JANMEV010000325.1, forward strand.
CTTCTCGAACACCTGTGTATTTGATCAACAGTGCACGCCAGATTCTACACATCGGCTGGCTTGGCGGCTCCATGTTTGCGATGCATTGATGCATTGATGCATTGTCAGACAGAACCCGATAGCATCCGCAGTTTTGATCGTTACATATCCAATCCCGGTGCTACCGTACTGCAGCTGATGATGAGTTGGCGCGGTCCAGTGAGAGGCGTTCATGAATTTCCGTGGATGGCCTTACGAAACAAACACTATCATCGCTGTTGTGTTGATTTTCAATTATTGTCGACCAAATCAAAACGCCGCATAATCGCCGAGAGCACAATGCGGCGAAGTGGGCAGGATGAGAATCACTACCAAAAGCTTTCAATTTGTTCACCGTTTTCGTTGCTAATCCAGAGTGCCGTAATGTCTGGTGCTGATTGTCGCGAAACGCGGTGGCGAGGATTCACGTTGATTGAGTTGCTGGTTGTGATTGCAATCATCGGCATTCTGCTTGCCATCCTGTTACCAGCGGTTCAGCAGGCACGTGAAGCAGCGCCACGAACTCAGTGTCGAAACAATTTGAAGCAACTGGGAATCGCGATTCACAACGACCACGAACTGAAAGAACTGCCTCCAGCTGAGATCGATCGATCTCAAACTCAGGCCGATGCGACCGAACTTGAGGACAGCCAGCACAATATCGCCCCGGCACAATATCGCGAGGGAAGCGACTATTTCCCCAGTCCGATCCACCGCACTATCAAAATTGTGCCTACTTTAAGTGGTAACCTGCTGCTACAACCCACGACACGAACTCGCATGGCACATTACAAATGGTGTGAATGACGCGTTAAAGTCGGCAAACCTCTTGCCTTTCTGGGAACAGTCAGATTCAGCGTTTCATAAGATCATGAACCAATTGATTGCCATCACGGCTGGCGATGTTGCAGGCATTGGGCCGGAAGTCCTCGTCCGGGCAATGCAGGACGATCGCGATGCCGGGACCTATGTGCCAATTCTGCTTGGCCATCCTGACGTCTTTCGTTCGGCAGGAAATCTGGTCGGCCACAGCCTGAACCTGCACGATCTTTCCACTGCTGCGTTCAATGCTGAAACCTTCCGCGATGAGGTGATTCGTATCTCCGCTAACGGAAAAATCCCGTTCCTGAACCCTGCTGGCGATGATGTCCTGCTGGCACCCCGGTGTGAGGTAAGTGCACCTGTCGGCGATGCCGCGTACAAGTATTTGATGTCTGCCATTCAGCTCGCAAAATCGAGATGCGTTGACGCAATTGTGACGGCTCCGCTGAATAAGGAAGCACTTCACCTTGCCGGCCATCATTATCCGGGACACACGGAAATCCTGGCAGAACACTGCGGTGTGCGTGAATTTGCAATGATGCTTCATCTTCCTGAAACCTCACTTCGACTATGGCGTCAACTGATACAGCCGTTGGGATCACGATCGGCCGTCCTTTCGAAGGACGGTCTCAGCATTGCTCATGTCACGCTTCACACATCCGTCGCAAGCGTGCCAACATTGCTGACAGTCGAATCGGTGGCCGAGAAGATTCGCCTGATGTCCAACTTTCTGTCGCAGATTCGCTGCGAACGAAAAGCAATCGCCGTCTGCGCGTTGAATCCTCACGGAGGTGAAAACGGACTTTTTGGTGATGAAGAGCAGCGTGTCATCGCTCCTGCAATAAGGAGTTGCCAACCGTCGATAGCAAATCTGACAGGACCTATGCCTGTGGACACGTTGATTCGCAGAGCAATTTCTGGTGAATTCGACGCAGTGATCGCAATGTATCACGATCAGGGACACATCCCGGTGAAACTGATTGGCTTCGATTCGGCGGTGAACATTACTCTGGGCCTTCCAATCGTTCGCACAAGTCCGACTCATGGTACTGCGTTCGACAGAGCCTGGAATCCTGCAACACCAGCCGACGCCAGCGGCATGATCGAAGCCATACGGATGGCTGTCGTCCTTGCAGAAAGTGTACAACAGACGAAGTTTCGAGTCTGAGCCAGCCTCATCCAACCCGAAGCCTGCCTTACGTGCCGCAGATGGCCGACGTTTCCCGCTCCGACAACCGCCCGACTTCAGAATTCGGCTGACTTTCACAAGGCGGTCCGATAGACTGCATGAAACTCGACTTCCACTAAGAGTGCATGGACGTCAGCACAACAAACTGGCCAATCGTGGAATGTCGGGAAGCTGGTGAATAGTCGACTGGCCATGGAGCGCCAATGGACGGAATGCAGTGTTTTCGATCACTACTTCGCTGGCTACCTCAAGGCTTCTTCCACCTCCTGAACGTTGGCCCATCGAATGCAAGTAACAGAACCATCTATCGCATGGTCACGTGAAATTGCCTCGCTGCTGATTTTGCTTGTGGCTTCCTTTAACATTGCCATCGCAGATGAAGCGGGCGATCCGGCACCAAACAAGCCCAATGCGGCTCAACTGCAGTTTTTTGAGGAACGCATCCGGCCGGTTCTGGTAGAGCATTGTTATTCGTGCCATTCGGCTGAAGCCAAAGATGTGCGAGGCGGCTTGCTTCTTGATTCGCGCGACGCGATTCTGCTGGGCGGCGATTCCGGTCCGGCGCTGGTCGCAGGTAAACCTGAATCCAGCCTTTTGCTGGAAGCGATGCGACATGAGTCGCTGGAGATGCCTCCTGATCGCAAACTTCCGGACAACATCCTCAACGACTTTGAAACATGGATTCAACTAGGCGCCGTTGACCCGCGGGAAGGTGGCGTCGTTCGCAGCAAACGCAGCATCGATATCGACAAGGGTCGAGAATTCTGGTCCTTCCGTCCGTTGGTGAAGCCAGCCGTCCCTGAAGCGGGCGATGGCTGGGCGATTAGCGACGTCGATCGTTTCGTCGCGGCGGCGCGGTCGGAAGCTGCGAATACAACGACGCTGGCCACGGCCGACGAGGCGACTCCTGAAACGTTGATTCGACGATTGTCATTCGTGCTGATTGGATTGCCGCCGACGCTGGACGAACAGAAGCATTTCATCGACGCATGGAAGGCCAATCCAGAAACGGCGATGTCAACAACCGTGGACCGCCTTCTTGCATCACCACAGTTTGGCGAACATTGGGGACGCCATTGGATGGATGTGGCTCGCTATGCTGAATCGACTGGCGGCGGCCGAAGTATGATGCTTCCCGATGCCTGGCGATTTCGGGACTATGTCATTCATTCCTTCAACACCGACAAGTCCTTCCAGCAGTTGGTTCGCGAACATTTGGCGGGCGATCTGCTGCCTGCGTCAAATGACAAACAACGCGACGAACAAGTCATCGGTGCCGGCTACCTGATGCTCGGTGCGATCAATTATGAAGAGCAGGACAAAGAACAACTGCGGATGGACGTCGTTGATGAGCAAATCGATTCGATGGGTCGAAGTTTTTTGGGAATGACGCTTGGATGCTGCCGATGCCACGATCACAAGTTTGACCCAATCCCGACGACCGACTACTACGCCCTTGGGGGGATTTTTCGCAGTACCAAATCGCTCACTCCCGGCAACGTTTGCGGATTCGTAACTACTCCGCTGCGAGTCGGCTTCGACAGAACCGCCCTGGATCAATGGATTGCAAAAAACAAGGAATTGGAACGTCAGATATCGGAGTTGAAGAAACCCGGCAGGGAAAAAAACGATCGTCCGGGCGCTCCGAATCGGAATGTCCTGACGGGCATTATCACTGATGACTCCGAGGCGCAGTTGGAAGGGAAGTGGGTGGCTTCATCGTTCCAGCAGCCGTTCGTCGGCGTCGGTTACCATCACAGTGACTCACCTCGAACCGGCGTTTCAGCCCGATTTGAAACTCAATTGCCCGAGAATGGCGAGTACGTCGTGCGGATGGTGGTCAACCATGGTGAAAGCCGCTCCGATAAGGTGCCAGTGGTAGTAACACATGCAGACGGTGAGTCCACTGTGACCGTCAATCAAAAATCAAAACCTTCAGGCGATGGTATGTTCGCTGAACTGGGACGCTTCCGATTTGAGGCTGCTCAACAAGCGGTTGTTGTAGTGAAGGCGGCTGAAGCATCTTCCGGTTTTGTCATCGTGGATTCAATTCAGTTTTTGCCGATATCGCTTTTGAGTCCGGGCGAAAGGATTGCTGCCAGCTCACAGATCTTCGCGGACAATGCGGGTAAACAGACTGAATTGAGAAGGCTGGAAGCAGAACGAAAACAACATGCGAAATCAAAGCCAGAGATCCCGACAGCCATGTGTGTTGAAGACGAAAAATCTCCAGCAGATTGGCATGTCCATATTCGCGGCGAGATTCGAAATCTCGGGCCTGTGGTTCCGCGAGGTTTCATCACAGTCGCCACTCCTGTTTCAATCGGTCCGACGATCACGACGCCAAATCCATCCACGACCAGCGGTCGCCTAGAGCTCGCCGAGTGGGTCGCGTCTAGTTCCAATCCGCTCACGGCACGAGTCTACGTCAATCGAATTTGGCAGCATTTGATAGGCGAAGGCATTGTTCGCACGCCTGACAATTTTGGCGAAACCGGCGAACGCCCAAGCCATCCTGAACTGCTGGATTTTTTAGCTGCGACCTTTGTAGAAGATGACGCCTGGTCCACCAAACGAATGGTTCGACGATTGTGCCTTTCGCGAACCTTTCGAATGTCATCCAGTTCAACCGCCGAACAAACGGCTGCGGACCCCGATAATCGGCTGTTGACGCATGCGATTCGACGCCGCCTGGATGCCGAGGCCGTGCGTGACTCGCTGCTGCAGATCGCCGGATCTCTGGACCGTTCTGTTCAGTCCGGGCGAACGATTGCCAAAGTCTCGACCTATGACAATGAATACCGACATTCAATGTACCCAACGAATGTTCGAAGCGTCTTCGTTCCATCTTTTCGAAACACGATGCTGGATCTGTTTGAAGTCTTCGATGGAGCCAACCCGAATCTGGTCAGTGGCAAACGGACTCGCAGCACGCGTCCGGCACAGGCGTTGTACATGTTGAACAGCCCGTTTGTGATGCAGCAGGCTCAGTCGGCGGCTCGAGAATTCCTCAAATCGCCGCCGTTTGAAGCAAAGAACCCAGACATCAGCGTTCGCAACGCATGGCAAATTTGCATGAGCCGCGAACCCACGCCGAAAGAACTTTCCGCCATCCTAACCGCTATCGGTGAACGACCGATTTCAGAAGACGCATGGACCGAAGTCTTTCACGCGATGTTCGCGTCAGTGGATTTTCGATACCTTGAATGAAGAATGCAGAGCAGGGCACTGGAGCCTGTTTCGCATTGCAACCCGTTTCGTTTTTCTGGCAGTATGCTATGAGTCCATCGAACTATTCTCGCCGCGAACTGTTATCCCAGGCTAGTTGCGGCTTTGGCGGTTTGGCGTTGAATGCTATGCTGACGGAATCGTCTCGCGCGGCGGACGGCGGCACAGTGAAGGCCGACAGTGAGTCGATCGCCGAACGATTGGCGATGCTGACGCCACGGGCCAAACGAGTCATTTTCGTCTTCATGCAGGGCGGCCCAAGTCATGTCGATTCGTTCGACTACAAACAGGATTTGATTGACCGAGATGGTCAGTCGATTGACTTCACAGGCGTTCGTTTCGGAGATTTTGGGCAGTCGACGAAACAGAAACTGATGAAGCCACTTTGGCGGTTTCGTCGTTACGGCCAGTCCGGAAAGATGGTCTCAGAGTTATTTCCTGAGATTGCTCGCCACGTTGATGACCTGTGTTTTCTTCACGGAGTGCATACAGACGGAGTGGCTCACGGACCGGCGACACTGTTTCTTCACACCGGCGCGACAACACTGGTGCGTCCGTCGATGGGTTCATGGATTCTTTACGGGCTGGGGACAGAAAATCAAAGTCTGCCGGGATTCGTTTCGTTGCAGCCGTCCGATGCCAACGGAGGTCCTCGCAACTATTCGAATGCATTTCTTCCAGCGGTCTGCCAGGGCACATCGATTGGACGGTCGTTTCAATCGGCCGACCAGATGACCATCGACCATATTCGCAACTCAGGATTATCGACTGAGGAAACTCAGCGACGGTACTCACTCACTCAGCGATTGAATCAACTTCAGGCGGATCGTCAGGGAAACACGGACGACGAGGTCAACGCTGTCATCCGAAACTACGAACTCGCCTGGCGCATGCAGGCACAGGCACCAGAGATTTTAGATTTGTCGAAGGAAACTGCCGCGACCGCAAGCATGTATGGAATCGGCGAGAAGGAAACGGACGAGTTTGGAAAGCAGTGCCTGCTGGCTCGCAGGTTGTCTGAATCCGGTGTGCGTTTCGTGCAGGTGAATTATGCGGATCAGTCCCCGAACCCTCGCTGGGACCAGCATTCGGACATGCCACAACACGCCATCCACGCGAAAGCGACGGACAAGCCGGTCGCCGGATTACTGGCCGACCTGAAGCAGCGAGGTCTTCTGGAAGATACTATCGTCTGGTGGGGCGGCGAATTTGGACGGACGCCGTTTTCGCAGGGCTCCGACGGTCGCGATCACAATCCTCGCGGCTTCACAGTCTTCCTTGCTGGCGGCGGAGTTAAGCCGGGATTCTCCTGGGGCGCAACGGATGAAATTGGCCATCTGGCAGTGGAAGGGAAAGTTCACATGCACGACCTGCATGCAACGTTACTTCACCTGTTGGGCATAGATCACGAAAGTCTGACGTTCCAGTTCGCCGGGCGCAACTTCCGTCCGACGGATATCTACGGACGAGTGATCGCAGAAATTCAAAGCTGAAGATCTGCCTCACTTGATCAAATAGCGTTTCGCATCGCCGACGGTCTTGGGGTCTTTCAATTCCAGAGCCTTCAGGTTGGCTTCGGCCCTGATCGCGTGCTCGGGGCGAATCGTGGTTCCGTCTGCCGCAGCGGCGCCTTTGTCCTGAC
>JANMEV010000040.1:0-6203 GCA_031377305.1 Planctomycetota bacterium
GCCAAGCAGGAATTCAGTGAGCCGCAAAGCGCTAGCTGCGGGTGAATCCAAAATGAAACACTGCAAAAACACCCGCGGCTAGCGCCTCGCGGCTCACCAAGTCAACAGCTTGTTAGTCCATAGATTCCGCCACAGGCAAACCCAGCTCTAGAACTCAAACACGAAGCAACAACTCGGAGGGCTAACGCCCTGCCGCTCGCCAGAACCAACGATACACATTGCTACCATGATCCAAATCGCACCTCGACATCTTCGCATCACGCCGATTGACGATCGTCCCACGATCTGCCACGTCATTCACGCGCTTGGTGTTGGCGGAGCGGAAGTGCTGGTCGATCAGATGGTCCGCCGCATGAGCCGTGACTTTCACTGCGTTGTCGCCGTGCTGGATGAGATCGGCGAGATCGGTGAACGACTGCAGCAGGATGGATTCACCATCGAGCATCTTCATCGCCAGCCTGGCATCGATCGAGGCTGCGCAAAGAGACTGCGAGAATTCGCGAACCGAGAAGGTGCTCAGATTCTTCACGCTCATCAATACACGCCGTTCTTTCAGGCCATGCTCAGTCGCGGCCTGTTCGGACGGCGTCCGGTTGTCTTCACCGAGCATGGTCGACATTTCCCTGACCTGCCGAGTCGCAAACGTTCGGTCGTCAATCGGCTGATGGTTCGCAACTGCGATCGCCTCATCGGATGCGGCAAGGCGGTTCGCCAGGCTTTGATCGACAACGAAGGCCTTCCCGAATCACGAGTCGAAGTCATCTACAACGGCGTCGATCTGAAGGCGCTCGGCAAATCATCGCCGGGAGCTCGCGAATCAATTCGCGCGGAGTTCGGCGTCGCGTCGACGGACTTTGTTGCAGTGCTTGTCGCTCGACTGCACGAACTCAAGGATCATCAAACCGCGCTGCGAGCGATTGATCAGGCTCGCAAGGAAATCCCGGGACTGCGACTTCTGCTGGCTGGTGACGGCGATCAGCGAGCGGCCATTGAGCGAACCATTCGCGAGCGAGGACTCGAAGACACCGTCACGCTTGCCGGCACTCGCAAAGATGTCGCCAACCTGCTGGCCGCGTCGGACGTGTTTCTAATGTCCAGCATCAGTGAAGGCATCCCACTGACCGTGATCGAAGCCATGGCCGCGCGGCGCCCGGTGGTTTCGACGGCGGTTGGTGGCCTTCCGGAACTGATCGAACACGGGGTGACTGGATTCCTGGCTTCGTCGCGCGACGACTCATCGCTCGCTGCGTCATTGATTGAACTCTATCGCAACGCGGACCTTCGCGAACGCATGGCGGAGGAAGCCGCTCGCCGAGCCCACGAAAACTTCTCACTCGACGGCATGTTGAACAGCTATCGCAACGTCTATCACGACGTGCTCGGGCTGAACAACAATCGGCCGCAAGCCGTGCCCAGCGCTGCTCGAAGTTCTTCGAAAAGTAAGCGAGGAGTTCGCTGATGATCGCAGAGTGCCCTCCTGAAAACAACGGTTCGTTGCTCGTCTTCTCTGACGACTGGGGCCGCCATCCGTCGTCATGTCAGCATCTTGTTCGCAACCTCCTGGACCGATATCCGGTTCTCTGGGTCAATACGATCGGCACTCGCGCGCCGCGATTGGATTTGCAGACTCTGAGACGAGTCACCGAAAAAGTGCGCCAGTGGGGCAGTGCGAAACTTGGACAGCGGACGAGCGTGAAAGCCAACGATGCTACGACACCGACAGCTCAGACACATGCGAATCTGCAAGTCGTGAATCCGAAGATGTGGCCGTGGTTTGGAAGCCAGCGAGATCGCCAGTTGAATCGCTGGCTGCTTTCGAAGCAGTTGAATCCACTGATTGAGCAATTACCTCAACCGGTCGTTGCCGTCACAACGCTGCCGATCACCGCGGATCTGGCGGGCGTGCTGCCTGTGGATCGCTGGGTCTATTACTGCGTCGACGATTTTTCGCAGTGGCCGGGTCTGGATGGGGACACGCTTCGCCGCATGGACCGCGACATGATTCATCGAGCCGACTCGCTTGTGGCGGTTAGTGAGAATCTTCAAGCGATGATCTCAAACGATGGCCGTTCATCGTCGTTGCTGACTCATGGAGTGGATGTCGACTTCTGGCAGACCTCGCACACCGGCACCGCCAGCGGAGAAACAAAGCTGGATTTCCCGGGGCCAAAAGTTGTCTTCTGGGGCGTGATCGACCGACGAATGGACTCGCCGTCGCTACGGCAACTGTCGAAGGATCTATCTGGTGGCTCGATCGTGCTCATCGGGCCTCAGCAGGATCCGGACCCGGCCGTGCTGTCGCTTCCGAACGTTCACACGTTGCCAGCTCAACCGTTGACCGCATTGCCGTCAATCGCTGAACAGGCCGACGTGCTCATCATGCCGTATGCCGACCTTCCGGTCACTCGAGCCATGCAGCCGTTGAAGCTGAAGGAATACCTCGCAACTGGCAAACCCGTTGTCGTCAATCGCTTGCCGTCAACGGACGCGTGGAACGATTGCCTCGACGTGGCAAGCACTCCCGAAGACTTCAGCCGACTCGTCTGCGAGCGACTTTCGACAGGCGTTACGCCTTCACAAACGTCAGCCCGATTGCGGCTTCAGCAGGAAAGCTGGAACAGCAAAGCCGCCAGTTTTGAGCAGGTTCTACGAAACACCGAACTCGCCATGAACGGAGCAAAGTGATCCTCATGACTGCACCATTTGTTCTTCACACACGAGTTGTCACAGGCACCGGCGGCGGCCCGGAGAAGACGATTCTCAACTCGCCTCGTTACCTCAAGCAGTACGGTATCGACTGCGCCTGTTTGTTCATGCGACCGCCGGGCGATCCAGGTTTCGCGACGCTGGAACGCAAAGCTGCCGCGTCGGAAGCGGAGATCATCGGCATTGACGATCGAGGCCCCACCGACTGGCGAGTCGTTCGTGACTGCATTCGAATCTGCAAAGAACGCAACGTGGCGGTTTGGCACGCTCACGACTACAAAAGCAACGCACTCGGGCTGCTGGTCCGCAAGTTTCATCGCATGCATCTGGTGACGACGGCTCACGGCTGGGTTCGATTCACGACTCGCACGCCGCTGTATTATAAGATCGATCGCTTCTGCATGAAGCGGTACGAGAAAGTCATCTGCGTGTCTCAGGACTTGTACGATCGCTGTGTCGAAAGCGGCGTCCCTGCCGGGCGTCTGCATCAGATCGACAACGCGATTGTACTAGACGACTATTCGACCGCGGCTCCGACGCTGCAGAACAAGGCTCGGTTCGGTTTCGATTCGCGGCGTTTCGTCATCGGTGCCGTAGGCCGACTGTCGGAAGAAAAAGGATTCCATCATTTGATCAACGTGGTCTCGCGCCTGATCAACAATGGCCATGCTGTCAGCCTGATCATTGCTGGCGAAGGACATCTGCGAGACCAGTTGCAGCAGCAGATCAACGAACTTGAATTGCAGGAACACGTGCGACTGTCGGGATTCCTGACGGACCCTCGCGAGCTGTATTCGGCGATCGATCTGTTTGTGCTCAGCAGTCTCCGCGAGGGACTTCCGAATGTCGTGCTGGAAGCGATGGCGTCGCAACGAGCCGTCGTCGCCACCAACTGCAACGGAATCCCAAAGCTCGTGCAGCATGATCAGAATGGCCTCGTCGTGCCGATCGACAACGAAGACGCACTGCACGACGCGGTTCGTCGATGCGTGGTTTCCGAAAGGCTGACGACTCAGCTGGCGGAAGCCGGTCGCCAGACCATTGAAGACCGTTTCTGCTTCGACCGCCGCATGAAGAAAATCGTCGACGTGTATCGAGGCCTGTCGAAGGAGTTGACCGGAAGAATCCGCCTCGAGCCGGAGAAGAAAGCCGACAGCAACAAACGAAAAGTCTCCGAGGAACCTGTTCTCTCTCTTGTTTAACGAACCAGCCAACAGCTCAACAACATGACAACCACGCTTACAACATCGATCACAATCCACTGCGAAACCACAGCGCCGGCTGGCTGGAACGGCTACCTCACGAAATGGGGCTACGACGGCTTCCATCTGCGCACCGAATGGGCAACCGTCTTTGCCCACGGACTGCGGCATCGTCCTTGGTTCTTGTGGGTCGAGCAGGATCGGCGGATCGTGGGCGTACTTCCGCTGATGCATATCACGGGGCCAATCTTCGGCAGCTTTCTAGTCAGTCAGCCGTATCTGAACACCGGCGGAGTTCTCGCCGATTCACTGGCTGTCGCGTGGCAGTTGATCGAACGAGCCGTCGCGCTGGCCGACACGCTGAACGTGAAACATCTCGAGCTGCGTCACGAAAAACGTTGCGAGCACGAGCGACTGAATTCGACGAACACGGAAAAAGTCCACATGCGACTTGAGCTGCCCGCCACGCCCGATGAACTTTGGACCGGGCTAAAGTCGAAACTTCGCAGCCAGGTGAAGAAGCCGCTGAACGACACTTCGCTGAGCGTGCAGTTCGGGCACCTCGACCAGTTGAATGCGTTTTACGATGTCTTCTGTCGCAACATGCGAGACCTCGGGACGCCCCCATTTTCCAAATCGCTGTTTCGTGAGATATTGACTCAGTTCGGTGACAGCGCGGAAATCTGCACGGTCATCCAGAACAACCAGCCGATCGCGTCCGGTTTCCTGCTGCACGGCCCCGAAGTCACTCTCATCCCCAGCGCGAGCGCGTTGAGGGAATTCAATCACACCGCTTGCAACATGCTGATGTACTGGAATTGCCTGAAGCGAAGCGTTGAGCGAGGCCAGAAGGCGTTCGATTTCGGCCGCAGTTCGCACGACAGCGGTACGTACAAATTCAAACAGCAGTGGGGCGCGGAGGAATATCCGGCCGTCTGGCAGTACTGCCTTCGCAAAGGCGAGATCGGCGACGTCCGTCCAAGCAGCGGCAAGTTCGACAAAGTCATCGCCGTCTGGCAAAAACTTCCCGTCTGGCTGACAAAGATCGTCGGCCCGGAAATCGTCCGCGGGATTCCGTAGAGCTCCTTCGGCGCCGCAACCAATTGAGCCGCAAGGCGCTAGCCGCGGGTGTTTCCGCAAACCTTCGCACATCGACCCAACCGCATGAACTTAAGACCATTTTGCCACGATGGGGCTCGTCCCCATCGAGCGATGTTCATCACCAGAACGCCATATGACCAGAGTTTCGCCACTAGCTGAGCTTGCCTCCGTAGAGCGATGACCTTTGGAACCACGGCTCCATGCGAGCGAGCCGCGATGGTGGCCAATAGCATTTCTAGCCTGTTCTGACTGGTGCTGATCATGGCTCAACGGGGGCAAGCCCGCATTGTGGCTCAATAAACAAAGACGTCGCTAAGGTCCACGCCTGGCTGGCACTCACCCGCAGCTAGCGCTTTGCGGCTCATTGTTTGAACTCGTCTCGTTCCGGCACATTCTGCCGATCGCCATAATCAGTATTTCCGACTGCATAAACTGTAGCGGTTGTGCCGATCAAGAAAGTGGTAGGGCTCATTGCCGTTCTTGCGCGACTATTGGTCAGCAACCAACGGCGGCGAAAAGGAGCCTTCTTTCAACAGCACACAGCATTGATTTGTTCGAGGCGTAAGCATGGAAGCTCAAACAGTTGATCAGGCAAACGGCGGCATGAAGCGACGACTGGGACGCGGCCTGAATGCGCTGCTCGGCAGTAGCGGCATGGACGACAATGACGGCCCACGCCCGGCCACGATTCCAATGCATTCGAACTCAGCACCACCGGCGCCGGCTTCGGATGAGATCTCGCTCGAACTGATTGAACGCAATCCGTTCCAACCTCGCCGCGACTTTGAACAGGCGGCCATTGATGAGCTGGCTGACAGTATTCGCAAGCATGGGCTGCTGCAGCCGCTGCTCGTACGAGCCAAACCCGGCGGCGAAGCTGGCTATCAGCTCATCGCCGGCGAACGACGCTGGCGAGCCGCTCAGCAGGTTGGTCTTGAAACGGTTCCGTGCCGAGTCATCGAATTCGGCGACCGCCAGGCCAGCGAAGCCGCGCTCGAAGAAAACCTCAAGCGTGAAGACCTCAACGTTCTTGAAAAAGCCAAGGCCTTCAAGGACTATCTGGATCGCTTCGGCGGCACCATTGAAGAGTTGGCTCGGCAGCTCAGCATGAGCCGCGCGAACGTCAGCAATATGATGCGACTTCTGGAACTTCCAGAGCCCGTGCAGCAGTTGCTGCGAAAAGATCGCATCAGC
>JANMEV010000067.1:0-1685 GCA_031377305.1 Planctomycetota bacterium
AGTGCTGGCCGCCGTCCAGTTCGATCACCAGTCGAGTCTCCTCGTCCAGCAGATCGACTTCCATCTTTCCCCATCCATCAAAAGCGATGGGAAGTTCAGCATTCAGTCGAAATCGCCCGGTTGTCTCTTCCAGTGTTTCCAATCGTCGAAACAGAAACGCTTCACTGGCACTGCGAGCACGCTGAATGCCTTCTGTTTCCGGCTCCACTTTGCGTGCTGCATGCACGAAGAGTCTTGCCAGAGGTTCATCCACACCGTCGCGCACCAGTCGCCGAATACTCGCAGCGTATTCGTTCTTCCATTGAGGATCAACGGGCAAAGGAACATCCGACGGCCAGCCGGGGACCGCACTTCCTGGCAAAAGCACGGTGTAGCCGACAGCCTCGTAACCCTGACATCGTCGATCAAACATACGAGACAGCATGGGCACGTTCAGGTCGGCGTAGTCGTACACACGCACTTCTGTTTTGCTATCGTGCAGCCGATGCAGACGGCCAACATACTGGGCGATCGTGCCGCGCCACGAAACAGGCAGCGTCAGAAATAGCGTATCCAGCCGCGAATCGTCGAAACCTTCACCGATGTAGCGTCCCGTTGCCAACAACACCCGTGGTTCGCCCTCGAGGATCGCCGCCAGGTGTTCCTGGGTTTCTCTGGATTCTTTGGCACTCGTTCCTCCATGCAATACAACGATGTGCGAGACATGTGGCTTCAGCAAGGCTTCGAGTGCTATCAGATGTTCTTTACGTTCCGTCAGAACAAGTGGCGAACGACCCTCTTTGAGGCACTGCACAACGTCGTCACAGATGATGCGGTTTCGGTCGTTGTCTGCAATGAGTTCTCGATAAAGATCCTGAAACTGCAACCGCATGTCCGGATCGGCTTCGGTGATCGGTCGAAACGAAGTGGGCCGCACAAACACGGAGTGACGAAATGGCCGAGCCACTGCTTCGGACTTTGCGTCGACCGTATACCGCACAGGTCCACACTGCATAAAAATGATGGGATGGTGCCCGTCTTTGCGATTCACAGTCGCCGACAACCCTGTCACGAATCGGGCCTTCGCTCGGCGGGCTACCAGCTCGAAGCTCTGAGCCGACAGATGATGGCATTCGTCCACAATCACGTGGCCATAGTCCGCGATACAATCATCAACGACACCCTTCCGCACGAGACTCTGAATGATGGCGACATCGATTCGGCCGGTTGACTTCTTTCGTCCTCCTCCGATACGACCAATTTCCTTCTCAGTTACGTCCAGAAACGTGGCCAGACGTTCGACCCATTGATCCAGCAACTGCCGCCGATGGACCAACACCAGAGAATTCACTCCACGAGCTGCGATCAGCCACGCTGCAACGACCGTCTTGCCGAAGGCCGTGGTCGCCGACAGAACACCGGTCTCGTGCTGTAGCAATTCATCGACTACTTTTTGCTGTCCCGGCCGCAGTTCGCCACGAAACGTCACGTTCAGCGGCGATCCCGTAACACGCTCATCCCGAACGTCGATCCCGATCTTCAGGTCGCTCAGCAGTGTCTGAACATCGTCGAAGCAGCCGCGTGGCAGACCGATATGCTGCGAATGATCTTCCGCGCAGGCGATGATCCGAGGCTTGTCGTATGTCGGCAATCGCATCGACTGAGCCTTATAGAACTCCGGATTCTGAAATGCCGCCGTGCGTACC
>JANMEV010000074.1:0-12951 GCA_031377305.1 Planctomycetota bacterium
TTCGGTTCCTTCACCCGTGAGCTGACGAGCAAACTTTTTTTCCTGCTCGCTGAGTGCCCGAGCCTGATCGCGAAGATCGCGGACGGCTTCGTCGAATTTTGAAGACGTCTGGTTTCGGAATTCTTCCTTCAGATCTTCGAACTGTCGTTCTGCCCGAGTGCCCTCTGAGATCGCTTCGGCCAGCTTACCTTCGTCCATCGCTCGCGACGCCTGCTGGACATTGGTGCGAGCTTCTTCCATCTGCTGCTGCATCTGAGCCGACTCGGGTTTTTGGCGATCAGCGACCTGATCCATTTTCTCGCTCAGTTCATCGACGTCGCGCAGCATTTCTCTCTGCTCGTCGCGCAGACGTTTGAGCTCACGTTCGATTTCTTCGCGTTCCTTGTCCGTTGTGGCGGCTCGCAATTCGGATTCCAGTTCCTTCAGACGCTCGTTTACCATCTGCTGACGGCGAGCGAGTTCCTTCAATCGATTCAGAACCTGAAGCTGGTCTCGCTGCTGCTGAGTCTGTTCCTGCTGTTGCTGAGCCTGTTGTTCAGATTCGTAGCGGTTGCGTTTGTTGTCCAGTTCAAGTTGCTGCAATTGCTGCTGAGCTGAACTGCTGCCACCGCCTCCGCCGCCGCCGCCTTGCTGCTGTTGGCGAACGTTTGTTTCGGCAGCTCGCATCTTCAGGAGCGTTTGCACGACGGACTGTTCGATTGGCATCGCATCTGCCAACCGAGCGGATTCTTCGCCGTCGCCGACTGCGTCGAGTTTCGTCTTGGCCGACGCCATTTCCTGCATCGCCTTTTCAGCCAGTGCGGCAACTTTCGGGTCGTCACCGGCTTCAGCCAGAGCCGCGTGCAACTGTTCAATTGCCTGAGCCTGAGATTCGGCGATCACGCCCACATCTTCAGCGAACGAACCCGTGCGGCGTTTCTCGGCTTCGGCTCGAATGGTGTTCCATGTCGCCGAGATGATTTCTTTTTGCAGCTTCAGTACGCCATCGATCGGGCTTCCCTGTTGATTCTGTTGTTGTTGCTGCTGTTGCTGTTGCTGTTGGTTGTTTTGCTCGGACTCACGAAAGATCTCTTCGAAGCGACGGACATCGGCAAAAAGTATGTCGCTGTAAGTGCGACGTTCTGTTCCGTCAGCGGCGATGTCACTGGCCCAGAACGAATAGGTCACCAGATCGTCTGGTGCGGCGCTCATTGGTTCAAGCTCAATGCGATGCGACATGACCGCGTTCAACACCGGAGCCGCGACTGCCGATGTGTCTACGATTGCTGAGGATTCAGTCGAAGTCGCTTCGGGCCTGGCTGGTTCCGCCGCAGTTGGCTCGATCGCTGGGAATGTAGTCGGTTTCACGTCGCCAAGCGAACGTTCTTTCAACGCGCCCCCGGACAGCGAATACTGCACGCCGTAGTTCACAATACCGAAATCGTCGCTGGCTTTGGCTTCAACGAGAAACTCCTGCAGCGGCGATACGTTGGTGTCTCGACCGGGGAACACGGCCTTGATATTCGCTGGCTGATTGCGAGTGACCTTGATGGAGATCTGTTCTTCATCGGCCGCTGTTCGCCCTTCCGCGTCCTGAAGATGGACCGTCCACGCGTTGCTGTCGTTGACGACTATGGTTGTTTCGAAGGCCGTCGGTTCACTGGCGGATGCGGCAAGGACAATTGGCTCGCCGTCCTTTGTTCGAAGTTCGGCCACCGCAACAGCCTTGTTCAGTCGGAGCTTCAAAACCACCGTCGAACCTTCGGTCGCCGTTAGCCGCATCACGTCTTCGATCACTTCCTGCGGACGTCCAGCCCACGCGGGCGGCGAAACAATGGCATCAACCTGCTCAAGCTTTGGACGAACATAAGTTTTCACCTCGAACGTCGGCGACGACTGCGGCGCGGCTGCGACAACTTCACTTTCTTCGTAGAGAACTCGGTAAGTTCCATCGCTGATGATCTCTTCCATACGAGCCGCGAAGACACCAGCGTCGACAGTTTCCGTCATACCCATCTGGCGAGTCGCATTCTCCGAATCCACAAATTCCAGCATCGCGCGAGTCGGCACGACGCCGGGAAATCGAGCGACCACCGTCAGCGACGTGCCGCGTTCGATCTCGGTATCACCCGGTTCGATCATGAGTTCTGTCACCGGCGTCGCCGTTTGCTTCGTTTCGGCAACGGCTTCAACCGACGACGGCTTGCTGAGATCTCGCCCATAGCGACTAGCCGCCATCACGCTCGAGACCATCACGACGAACGACAGAAAACTCAGCACTGTCCACTTCATCACCTGCCGCCCTGGAACCGCGCTGGACCAGTCGCTATTTCTTGCGAGCACGTCGGCATCGTGAACGGCCATCGCTCCCATGACCGTCAGGCGATGACCAGGGGATTGAGTCGACAGTTGAACGGCAGTCAAGACTGCGTCATTGAGCTCCGGGTCGGTTTGTTCAACCAGTCGAGCAGCCTCCGTCATTGACGGATTCTTGACGAACAACCGCGCGAGCAATATTCCAACGACCGTGGTGCTGAGGACGACCGGAACTTCGGGGCCCATCACTCCATTGTTCCGCGGCAACCAGAGAGTGACAATTATTGCCGGGATCAATAGCAGCAGCCAGCACGCCGTTTGTCGCCGAAGGATTCGCAACTTCTGCAATCGCCCAATGACAGCATTGAGGCTGCGCTCCAGAACTGTTCCAGTCATCGTCAATCTCCAGACTACACTTCGCAGGCGTGGGACCATTCATTGTCGGTCGAATCTACGGGCAATTGCAAGGTTGACACCACGACTATGCGGCGAGGTTTGGAAAGGATTGCAAAATCGCTCCAAAGCAGACCTCTGTCCCGACGACGAACAGCACAGTTCATTCGTTAGAACCCGGCAGACTTCGAAGAGCAAGAATGACTCGCGACGCGGCCCCGTCTGCCCGCGATTTTCAAATCGTCCACCGCCCCGGAAACGCCTGACTCTCACGAATCTGCCAACAACGCGGGCGAACGCGAAGTTCGTTGCTGCGAATTTGCTCGCCCGGCGGGCGGAAACGCTGGCGAACGTTGATTCGGACCGTACGATGTTTTGCTTTGCCTTTCGCGATTACCTCGCTTCCTGCCCACGTTCGAGATCGTCATGAGTTTATCTTCTTTCTGCCGCATTTTGATTTTCCTTGGCCTGACGACCTCCGCCACAAACGCGGTCGCTCAGGACGACTATCAGCCAAAGATCGCCGAAGCTTCCGGCGACGCGGCCCTGGCGTTGAAGGGATTCGTGCTTCCAGAAGGCATGTCGGGATCACTGCTGGCCGCGGAGCCGATGCTGGCGAACCCGGTCGCATTCACCATCACCAACGACGGCCGGATCATCGTCTGCGAGACGTTTCGCCAGGAAGTCGGCGTCGAAGACAACCGCAACCACATGAACTGGCTGGAGAATGATCTGCAGCTTGAATCTGTCGAAGAACGTGCCGCGATGTTTCGAAAGTTCATGGGCGCCGATGTTCAGAAGTGGGGCAAGGAACATGACCGACTCCGCATGCTGCAGGACACCGACGGCGACGGAACGCTGGATCGGGACACGCTGTTCGTCGATGGTTTCAATGACATCATCGACGGCACAGGAGCTGGCGTGATCGAACACAACGGCCGCATCTACTACACCTGCATTCCGAAACTCTGGAGCTTCGCTGACGCCAACAACGACGGCGTCGCCGACGAATCCGAAGCACTGCATCATGGCTACGGTGTGCGAGTCGCGTTTCGAGGCCACGACATGCATGGTCTGGTCATTGGGCCGGACGGTCGGCTCTATTTCAGCATTGGCGATCGAGGCTTCAATGTCATCACAAAGGAAGGTACTCGGCTAAAACGAGTCGACACTGGCGCCGTGTTTCGGTGCGACATGGACGGCTCGAACCTGGAAGTCTTCGCCTACGGTTTGCGAAATCCGCAGGAGCTTGCGTTTGACGACAACGGCAATCTGTTCACCGGCGACAACAACTCCGACAGCGGCGACCAGGCTCGCTGGGTCTACGTTGTTCAGGACGGCGACACCGGCTGGCGAATGTATTTCCAATACCTCGACGATCGAGGTCCATGGAATCGCGAACGCATCTGGTATCCATTCAGAGCCGACGAAGAAACAACAACCGCTCAGCCCGCGTCCACGCTTCCGCCTATTGCAAACCTGGGTGACGGTCCTTCAGGACTGACCCACTATCCTGGCGTCGGTCTGCCTGAACGCTACAACGGTCACTTTTTCATGGCCGACTTTCGAGGCACGGCGGGTAACAGTGGTATTCGCAGCTTCACCGTGACCCCGAAAGGGGCGACGTTTGAACTGGCGGATTCGCATCAGTTTGTCTGGTCCATTTTGGCTACCGATCTTGCGTTCGCTCCGGACGGTGGGATGGTCATCAGCGACTGGGTCAATGGCTGGAACGGCGAAGGCAAAGGACGGCTCTATAAGTTTTCCGATGACAAAGCAAAGGCGAACGTTGCTGCTTCAAAGTCCGTCGAATGGCTCAACGGCGGCATCGCCAAGGCCAGCGAATCTGATCTGGTCGGATTGCTTTCTCATGTGGATCGGCGAGTTCGTCAGGAAGCTCAGTTCGAACTCGTGCGACGAAACGCCGTTGATGAGCTGACAACCGCTGCCAGGACGCCGACTCACGAAATGGTCGCACGACACGGCATCTGGGGCTGCTGGCAACTGGGCCTTTCATCGCCGGAACAGGCAGCGAGCGTCGCTGAGTTGCTGTTGCACGTGATCAGCGATCAGGCCAACAGCTATTCGGACGAACTGCAATCACAGGCGTTGAAGGTGCTGACAGATCTGGTCTCGCGGCATGGATTCAGTGCAGTGCCGGGATCGTTGCGAGCGGACGTCGCCTCAGCGTGTCGAGAACTGACCACCAACGAAAACCTGCGGACTGCTGGCCTTGCCGCCGTTGCTTTGGGAACTGTCGGAACATCGGCCGATGGCAACACGCTGCTAGCGCTGCTGGATCGCAATAACAACGCGGATCCGGTCGTGCGACATCAGGCCGCGATGGGTTTGACGAAGTTGGCAGCCCGTCATCCACAGTTGCTCGATTCTCTTGCGGACTATGCAGGAACTCCCGGCCGTCTGGGCGTTTTGCTGGCCATGCGCCGTCACTCGAATCCGGCGATCGCTCAGTTCCTGGAGGATGGCGATTCGCTCCTGGTCGCGGAAGTCGCGCGAGCGATCAATGATGAACCGATCGAAGCGTGTCAGTCTGCACTGGCCGACCTGATCACAATTCCGGGACTCGAAGACAGTGTTCTGCGACGAACCATGAATGCATGCTATCGCATTGGATCCGCCGACCGAGCTGCTGCGGTGGCTCGTGTTGCCGCAGATAGTCAGCGGTCACCGGCTCAACGACAAGTTGCCGCTCAGCTTCTGGCAACGTGGAACAAGCCTCAGAATACCGACACGGTCACCGGCCGCTGGAGACCGATCGACGCTCGCGAAGTTGATGGACTGCAGGAGGCTGTCAGCGAATTTCTGCCGGCGATGTTGGCAGGTTCAACGGAACTTCGTGAAAAGACGATCGAGATCGCGACAGAGCTCGGTATCAGCGACATGGTTCCATCCCTGCAAACGATCTTGCATGACACCAACCTGCCCGAAGATCTGCGAGTCGCCGCATTTCGTGCGCTCGCGAAGTTGTCGCCCGATGTGGAGTCCGTGCTGGAAACCGGTCTTCGCGATCCGTCCGAACCGGTGCAACTTGCGGCGGTGGAACTGTTGACTCTGCGGGCTCCTCAAAATGCTATTCCCCAGCTGAAGGACCTTCT
The DNA here is from genome assembly GCA_031377305.1 of Planctomycetota bacterium. Classification (GTDB taxonomy): domain Bacteria; phylum Planctomycetota; class Planctomycetia; order Planctomycetales; family Planctomycetaceae; genus SXXK01. The sequence continues at coordinate 5,805 of JANMEV010000074.1, forward strand.
GCAAAAAGGAACCGTGAAAGCTCAACAGACGGCCTTGCGATTGCTGGCTCCCATTCGAACTGATGAGTCGCAGTCAATCCTGCTCAGCAGCTTCGAACGTCTGAAGTCTCGCCAGCTTTCTGGCAGCGTGGTGCTTGACCTGATCAACGCCGCCGAGCTGCGTGGCACTCCCGAATTGAAAGCGGCCGTTGCCGACTTCAGAAAACGACAGCAGGAAGTCGGTACTGTGCTTGCGACCTGGGACGAATGCCTTGAAGGCGGAAATGCCGAGCAGGGACGAACGCTCTTCTTCGGCCGCAGTGCTGCATCGTGTCGTAGATGTCACAAGGTCAACAACAGCGGCGGCGAAGTCGGTCCGGATCTGTCGAAAGTCGGCAAGGAAAAAGATCGCAACTATTTGCTGGAAGCCATCGTGGATCCCAACTCGAAAATCGCGAAGGGTTTTGAGACCGTGATTCTCGTCACCATGGAAGGCAAGATTCACTCAGGCATTCTGAAGAGCGACGACGACAAGATCGTGCAGCTCATGACGCCCACCGGTGCCCTCGTTTCCGTCGCCAAAGACGACATCGACGAACGAGCCAACGGCCAATCCGGCATGCCTCAGGACATTTCCAAAAACCTCACCCGTTCCGAAATCCGCGACCTTGTCGAATACATGAGCACCCTCCAAACCGCCGCCGACACGTCTCACGGAGTCAAAGGCAAATAGCCGCTTACCCAAAGCCGCTGGCTCTGGCCTTTTTCGCGCAAGAATGAACTCTGCGACCATAGCGAAGCGGCTGCGGTTCATCGCGCGGCGTATGTTGGCCAGCGGAGCATTTTGGTTTACCCAGCCGTCCCGCTCACAGGAGGCGTTTCCTGCTGAGCGGCCGTTGCGATGGTTAGCCGAGAATCGCCTCACGGAAAGGCCTTTGTGACCCACTGGGTTCTAGTGTGTTCTATTTTGGGGTCTGCAGAATTGCCGATTCCTCGAACACCGCATGATTGATGACTGACCGTCGTTCGGACGTGTACATCACATGAATCTTGCCGTCCTTCGTCTGCAGCGCCGTTGGATATGCGGCGGTGTCGCCGGGCTTGTTCACGATGTCGCGGCGATGCGGGTACGACTTATCTCCGTCGGTTGAAATCGCAATTGTGAGCGGCATTCGCTCGCCCTGATCGTTGTTGTTGTAGACCAGCAGCAAGTGTCCGTTCGCGAGCTTGATGAAGTCGGCGCTGGCGTTCGGATTGGGAAACTGCGAATCCTGGCCATCGCTCCACGTGAAGCCACCGTCGCGTGATTCGGTACGGACTAAAAAGCCATCCTTCAGCGGGCCGTAATCGCCGCCGCGCCGAGAATAAGCGACGAGATAATCGTCTGTGATCTGAACCGGTGATGGCTGCAGGTTGCCGATTCGCGAGCGAACTCGATTCGTTGGCGTCCCGCTATTTTCACCCTTCTTCTTACGCAGAAAGAACGACGTTGTGTCGGCTCCAACAGATTCCCGGTCGGTTCCGGTTTCATGATAGACGCCCAGAAGGTAGTCGCCATTGTTCAGCACGATCGGTCGACTGCGGACCATGGTCCCTTCGTCCCAGGTCATCATGTCGGAATCGGACCAGGTCTGAGCGTTGTCGTGCGACACCTTAAACTTAATTCGCGAGTTCGCCCAGGTCGAGCCGTATCGAACAACGTAGAACATCCAGACGATCCCGTCCGGAGCCTGCCAGATGACGGGATTTCCGTCGGCTCGAAAGGGCGTGTCGGCGATGATTTCCGGCTTGGTCCATTTCGTCGTGCCTTTGACCAGTCGTGATCCGCGAACCCACGTATCGTCGCCGTATTCGCCGGAACCGCCGTAGTAGGCGAGATACAAATCTCCGTTTTCGAGTTCCGTAAACGATGCCGGATGTTTGTATGGATCCGGGTACTCGGGCCCGAAGACTCGCTCGATTAAAATGTCCGAGTCCTTCGCTGGTTCGGCCTTTTGCACTTTGTCCTCAACAGACAAGGCTCCGGCTTGCAGGTTCACCATAACCAGCAGCACATGGATAATGCCGCGAATTGGGATCTCCCCAACAAGCAATCTTCTGCACAGAAGCTTTAAAACCCTTTGCATTGTCGACTCTCCATTGATCCGAGTGATTGGCACACAGTGGAGTTTTATTCTACCGACGATCATTCAGACAAGGAGTCGAGTGGCATTGGCACATAAATGGGCGAGCTGGCTGTAGCGAAACCTGTGATCGCAGGTCGCTCATCATTGACGTTGTGCCTACTGTTGCTTATCCATGCTGTTTCGTTTATCAAGACCTATTCAGACAGTCTTCCAACGGTTCAGGAATGGACGGGTGATACGATGAAGTTCAATGCTTTCGTGATCATGTGCATTGTCGTGTCTGGCTCAATTAGGGCTGCCGACGAATCGAAGCAATCGCCGGAAATCAAGTCGCTGATCCTGCCGGGTGAAGCGTTTCTTGTTGAGGAACAACCGGCATTCATCTTGTGGCCGGAGAGTTCACTCCGGAAGACGCCTCAACCGTGGGTTTTTTATGCTCCCACGCTGGCCGGTTATCCGGATTCGCATGAAAAGTGGATGCATGAGCATTTCCTTGCGGCAGGGATTGCGGTTGCCGGAATCGATGTTGGTGAAGCATACGGCAGTCCGACATCTCGCAAACTGTTTGATGCGTTCTATGACCAGATGACGGCGAAACGGGGCCTTGCAAAAAAGCCTTGTTTGCTGGGTCGCAGTCGAGGCGGTCTGTGGGTGTCATCATGGGCATGCGATCATCCGGAAAGATTCTCTGGGTTGGCTGGAATCTATCCGGTCTTCGATTTTCGGACCTATCCGGGACTGGACAAAGCTGCGCCCGCGTTTGGATTGTCTCCCAGCGATCTCGAAAAGCAGTTGGAGCAATTCAATCCGATCGCCCGCATGAGCGTGCTGGCCACGGCGAAGTTGCCTGTGTTCATTATCCATGGCGATGAAGATACGGTTGTGCCGCTGAAAGAGAACTCGTCGGAGTTTGCGCTGACGTACAAGAAGGCAAACGCCGAGGATGCGATCAACCTGATCGTGGCCAAAGGCCAGGGGCACAACTTCTGGGAAGGATTCTTCAAGTGCCAGGAGCTGGTTGACTTTGTCATCGAACGCGCGAAGGCCGGTGCGGAATAGTTGCTTTGGCCAGCATTCACAGCTCCTTGACTCTGCAGCGAGCTACAATGATATCGCCATTTGAAAAATCTCGTAAGCCCTTGCTGCATAAGCCACTTATATGATTGCGTGATCTTTTCGGATCTCCAAGCCGTTTGCATTGTCTTCAGATCAACGCGCAGTCGAAACTTGGTTGTTCGAATTCCGCGCGTTTGGGTACGGAATGAGGCCTAAAATGTTGACTAGTCTGTTGCATGAAGCAAGCGGAAGAACGATTGGGGTACTTGTGGGTATGTTGGCCGGTTCGTTGATCACGGCCATCGTCGCGCGACGTCGTCGGCTGAACGAACGCCGCCGAATTCTCGAAGGCGACGCTCGCGATACAGTGGTCATTCATCAGCACATCGTGGAGTCTGCGAAGGTTGTCGATGCGTCAGGAGTCGCTCGATCTGTGAAGGCATTACGAATTCGCACACTGGGACAATCGGAACTGAGTCGCGTGGTACCCAACGGACACCTGGCCAGCATTCTGCTTCAGCGGGCTCATGAAGTGACGGAACACGACACGTTGATTTCAATGGCTGGCGTTGAAGGATCGTATCTTCTTGAGACGCTGACGAACTTTGTCTGTGACCGAGTCTCGAGCGGACAGTTTCCACACGACATTTACGTAATGTCCGCCTGCTGCGAACCGGCAGCGTTGTCTCATCACCAGCCTATCACAATCCTGTTGGCTCGAAAGCAGGACCTGCCGCTGTTTGAGGACTGGACCGTTGCTCGTTCCATTCACGTGGAGCATGGATCCGATGGGGCTCGTATTTTGTCTCTGATGGAGATGGCTAAGAGATTCCGACTCGAACAGGAAAAAATCACATCGTTGCGAGCTGCCGGAAAGCGGACAGCGTTCGAGGAAACGATGTACATCCTTGACCTGTCGATTGACCAAACCTGCGCGGATCTTGCTGTGAAGCCGGTCCCGTGGAGTCGCTTCACCAGTGTCCTGAAGGGATTTAACGTGGAAGAATCGTGACGTCCGTGTCGCGAATGGAAAATTGACGCCGGGGTCTCGACCGACCCCGGCGACGGTGTGGCAATTCTTGGGTCGAATTCACCCCACGAGAAGATCGCGAAGTGAGTGCCGATCCACTTAAAAGTTCATTCCACCAGCGTCGACATGAGACTCCGCGCGGCGCGAAAGGAGGCTGGCGAGTCGGCCGGAGTATGCCCTCCGGTTGGTGGTTTTGAACGAGACACCAGAGGAAGTGCAGGAACTGGGAACTCGCAGAAACTTGGTCACTATGCTCTGCAAATCAGTCTCGAAAATCTTCCGGGCTATTCCTGAGGCCCGGCTTGGGGCAGTTCAGCGTGTTCTGACCAGTGAATGTTCTGGAGCATCGAATACAAAACGACGTTCACAGCAATCTTTGCGGCATCGGCTTCTACATAACCATCGCACGAAAGAGACGCCTGGTGTTCCAATGCACAACTGATGTCGTATTTGCTGTAGATCACGGCATAACGTCCTTCGATCTCGATGCCCTCAAGAAATGGCGGGCCTTTTTCTGTTCGCATCGTCATTGCCGCATTTTCCTGATCGGGCACCAAGCGACGGCGAGTCGTCTCTTTAATGGCATGACCGATTGTCTCGGTAAACATTTCGTGGTCGACGGGGATCTGTTTCAGTTCCTGATCGGGGTACAGTTGTCGCACGAGATCTCGGAAGCTGCGATCAAAGTTTGACGAGCCGCAACATGAGTCTGCGAAGAGAACTCCGCCACGATCCAGATAGTCTCGAAGAGCCTGCTGTTGTTGTGCGGGAATTTGAAACCGATATCGACCGTGCATGTAGACGAGCGGAAAGCGGCTCATTTCCTCCAGCGTTGGCGGAATCGCTTCCACCTGAGTCGCCGCGGCGAGGCCGACCGTTTCATTGAGCGCGGTCAGAAGATTTTTCAGGGCTTTCGGCGCCGTATCCCAGCCGCCATTGTGACGCAGCTTGCCGATTTGCAATAAGCCTCGTTGAATGTTGGCGGCTGCATTATTGGGGCGAATTCCTGCGTCGTTCAACTTCTCCGGCGGTTCACGGCCAGTCGCATAGGCAATCACGTTGACTCCGATGCGCGTCCCACGAATGATCCGCTGGCTAAGTTCCTGCTTGCGATTCTTCGGCTCGTGCTTCATCCACTTCTGCCAAAGACATCCCAGGTCATCGGGCGAATAAATGATCGATGTGCGACAGCCAAAGTCGACTCCCCACAATTCCATGCTGTCGGCATTCAGCAGATACTCGCTGCGAAACACAGGATGATCCGCGGTGAGTCTTTGCAGAGAAGCATCACCCTGCGGAAACATGCGAGTGATGATCTCACGGAAGCCCAGATCGAATCCTTTGCCGTCACAATTGCCGGATGCAAAGATGAAGCCACCAGCGTCCACGTAGTTTCTTAGCCAGCTCACCTGTTCCACCGTTAGCTGCGGTGCTTCGCGGCCGGAGATAAACAGCACGGGTGCCTGGTTCATTTCTTCAACAGCAGTCTCAGGTTTCAGTCGGCTGAGGGTTACGACCTGGCTGGTCAATCGCGCTGGCCATCGAGGAAGGCCATCAATTAATTCGACAAGGTTGACGACATCGAAGCGATGGCGATTCCATTCACCGTCATCCTGCGAAACACCATTCGGCGAATTGTAATCCAGTTTGTTGACAACGACTCGCGAAAGTCCTTTGGAAAGAAACAGCAGGGCCATCGACGTGTTGACGACAGGATCCTGTTCGAGTCCCGTCGAAATCCAGTCGCCACCTGCTTTCTGCAGTTTTACAAAGGTCTCCGCACCTTCACGGTACCAGTCGTGGCGGCCAAAAAATCGCACTCCGCTCATTCGGCCCGCGCGTTCCAGACCATAGAGGTAGTAGAAATGAAACTGGCCTCCGCCGGGGTTGACGTTGACGGAGAAGTTATCAGCCAGCCATCGGCGACCATTCTCCATGACTTTATCCGGAGCAGGTGTTTGGCAGCAGTCTGGCCGCCCCTGATTATCGACGTCGCGATCATCCTGCAGCATGCGAGATGTGATCGCGATCGTGGAAAGCCCCGCCACAGTCATGCTGCCAGATGGTGTCCGATTGCCGGAATTGTAGCCCCAACCGCCACCGCCCACCTGATCGTTGACCCACCGTTGGTGCACGCGTTCCCATGTTTCGCGTGAAACTTCTGCACCGGCGTAAACGGCATCTCGCAAGGCAAGTACTGCGTACTGCCCGTTGCTGGCGTCGCCTGCGTCGTCGTTCGGTCTGTCAATTTTATACTCCCAGAGCCCACGTCCGGTACCTTTTTTTAGTTGAGCATTTTCAATGAGCAGAGCGAGCTTCTGGATGCGTCGCAGGTCCTTGTCATATTCTTCAGCAGCGCACAGCGCCATTAGGGCCAGCGATGTTTCGTACACGGCATGTGCGCCGTCGACTCCGCCGGGAGGCAAATTGCGAAGGAACTGCAGGCCATTCTGAACGGGCGGCGAATCAACTGGACGATCGCAGTTGATCAGTGCCAGGACGGCAAGCGAGGTGACACCAACTGTATTGTTGGTCAGCGCCGTTCCGCCTGACCATGAGCCGTCGGCTCGCTGCTGAGATTCAAGGAAGTCACAGCCATCCTTCATGGCCTTGACGACCGCAGCACGAAGGCGAACATCATCAAACCGGATTTCATTTGGCCGCTGCGCAAAACAGGGGGTTGCCAGTATGGAGGCCACGACGAGAATTGTGCACAACGGAAACAAGCGGGCGATCACTCGGTGCGCGGAACGTTTAAGCATCATATTCGTTGTCCCACGTCGATTCTAAGTCGCTTGACGATAATGGAAATTCGCTCGATGGCAGCGTCAATCTCCTCCAGCGTATTCTGACAACTTAACGAAAATCGAACAGTGGACTTACAAACTTCAGGGAGTACTCCCATCGCAAGCAGGGACGGAGCGGGTTCTGCGGAACCACTCGCACATGTGCTGCC
>JANMEV010000115.1:0-4097 GCA_031377305.1 Planctomycetota bacterium
GAAGCTCTTCAGCAGAAGCTTCCAATCATCCGCGAAATCCGAATCTGCGGCATGATGATCGGGATCGACCTGAGCATTCCATCGACCCCAGCAGTGGCCAAGTGCATGGACCGAGGCGTTCTGATCAACGCCACCAACAACAGCGTAGTTCGACTTCTCCCTGCACTCAACGTCCCCGCCGCAGAACTGATGGAAGGCCTGCAGGTTATCTCCGAAGTGCTGGAAGAAATGGCGGGCGAAGCTCAGTAGTTCATCGTGATCAGTGTTGACAGGTACGCGCTCATATCCGGCGACTCCGCCGTGTATTCAGCGTCTTCCGTGGCAAACGCTGCCATTCATCCCGGATCCGCCTGAATATCGATCCATCGCCGCTGGTGGAACGACTGCAGCACTGCGTCTGCAACGGCCTGAGCCGTAGCGCCGTCGTGGAAGCCGGGGACGGCGTCGCGTTCTTCGATGATCGCCGATGTGAGTTCCCAGACGAGATCATATCGAAACACGGTGCTTGGCTTTCCCATAGCCGGATCGCGAGGACTGCCCGGGAGAACGAGGAACTCTTTCGGAACCGGAAGCTTCTCCATATCTTTGCCATGGCGAGACAAAATGATCGTATTGGGATCGGTCAGTTGGTACGCGGCCGAACCTTCGCTGCAATTCACTTCCGCCCATTCATAACCCACGCCGTTGTTGTTGTGCCCCTTCATCAGCGTACTGCCTTCCCACACGCCGACGGCTCCGCATTCAAAGAACCCAATCAGGCTCGACCAGTCATCGACTTCCGAAGGAGGACACGGTTTGCCGTCAGCGGTCTTATCACGCGGCACAAACTGAGCCACCGCCCCGCAGATGGACTTGATCGGTCCGAGCAGGTCCTGAGCGAAATCGATTCGATGAATGGTCATGTCGAACAGGTCACCGGCTCCTGCGAGACTCTTGATTTGTCGCCATCCCCAGCTGGTTTCCGGCAAATCCAAAAAACGCTGACTGCGAAAATGCCGAGGCGTCCCCAGCGCGCCGCTGGCAACAAGGTGCTTGACATATCGCATCGACGGTGCAAATCGGTAGGTGAAAGCCGTCATGTGCCGGACCTTCGCATCCCGAGCCGCCCGGTACATTTCGGCGGACTCCTGGAAGCTCAACCCCAGCGGTTTCTCGCACATAATGTGCTTTCCGTTTTTGGCACATTCAATTGCCTGAGCATGATGTGTGAAATTCGGCGTCGCAATGATGACCGCGTCGACGTTTGGATCGGCCGCAAGTTGTCGATAGTCCGAGTATGTCCTGACCGGCCCCCATTCCTTAGCCCGCTGTTCCAGCAACGCTTCGTTGGGATCACAAATCGCCGTCAAGCTGGCTCGCGGATCCAGCTTAATCCCCGGCACATGATGAAAATCCGAAACAGCGCCAGCACCAATGATTCCGTAGCGAACGTGTGATGGCATGAAGCGATGACTCGTGTCAAAAACTTAGGGGGAATGGTCAGGCAGCAAGACACATAATAGCAGGATTGATTGCGTCGTCATGCTTTCGGAGCGTGAAAATGAGAGTCCGTTCGTGGTGAATCGGATAACTCATGTTCTGACGTTGTGTTACCGGCGATCTCGAACACGGATTCTGCGTCGCGTGAAACTCACGAACCTGCGCAAATTCAAATGGGAGAGACAACTACGTGGCATCAAATTGACTTCTTAGCTCCCTTACGACGTTCAGCAAAACGTTGTCCTGGCGGTGTAGTATGACTTGCCGAATGACGAGGTCCAACTGATGCCGCTTTTGAATGAATCGTCGATTCCAGAGCGCGATCGTCAGTTCGAGCAGTCGAGTAATCTGATCGGGCGTTGGTTGAACCACTGTCTGCAGTGAGGCGAATTCCTGCTCTTCGCGATGATGTTGACGTCGAATGTGTCTGCATTCCGGACAGTGAACGCAGCGACTGTCGATGAAAAATCGCAGCTCTTCGAACCAGTACTGCTGCTCCTTCGCAAAAAAGATGAACCAGCGACGGCATTCGCGGCAACGGCAGAGCACATCAACGTATTCTGATCGCGCTACGACCGAATAGTTTTGCTTCGATACATCTGCCCAGATCTTCGTGTTCGGAAAAGTCCAGGCTGGCAGAAACTGATAGATCCCAAATGCGGCGGCATCGGAAAACTTCTCGCCATGCAACGCAGGACCCTTTCCATACCGAGGATGAGGCACAAGTTCATCCACAGATGGCAGTAGCGTCCTTGCCGTCTCAACATCAAACCGAGATTCCCAGCCGTGCTGCGGAAACTTATCGGGCAGTACATTTGCCATCGTTGACAGACCGTCTCATCGACATGTGTTGATTTCCAGCAAAGCGTAATTGATCGATCACGATCTTTATCAATCGAATCGCCCTACTCCGGGAACAACTCCGCGATATGTAATCGCCCGCTACTGATGCCAGGAAGTGCAAGCTGCTCCCCAGAGTCGAACACGGTCTTCTTTGAGTAGACTCCTTCTCGAATATCCGTGAAAAGAACGATCTGTTTTTGTTCAGGGAGCACCAGAAGATAAAACGAAATATCTGCCTCGGCATAGATCCTGGCTTTCGCTCGATCCAGCTCCGCTGTTGTGACTGCCACTTCAATGACAGCTTGCGCATGCTGGGGATGGCAGAGGCGGAAATCGTCACGGTGACCCATGACGACCGCCAGATCAGGCTCTGGCTCCGAGCTGCCAAGGGTCAGCGGTTGCTCAACTCTCAGCAGTAACCCGTCGCGTAAGTTCTTGCGAAACCAATCTTCCAGAAATGCCACGGTCCATGTATGCAAAGGAGACTTGCCCATCTTTTCAACAACGACTCCTTCCAGCAGCTCCGTTCGTTCCGGAACGATGCCGGAACTGCAGAGACGATGATACTGCTCCACGTCCAGCCGCAGCACCGCGTCACGGATTCCTGAGTTTTCAAGAAGACTCTGCATAAACTTCACCCTCGCGTTGTTTGCCTGCGCGTACATTCTAAGGTGGCTCGCGGCATTCAACAATGAGTATTCTCCTATAACTCGCCCCGAGCATTCCGAACCAGCTTGCGGTAAACATCGCGGACGGACTTGTGCAGGTTTTTTGCAAACGTGCCGTCCAGCTTTAGAATTGCAATCAGCTCCACCACGTCGGCAAAATCCTTGTGCATGCGTCGAACGTTCTCGGCACCAAAGGCAATTTTGATTTCGATCAGCCGCGACAGGCGAAGTACCGGAAGACCTTCAATGGTTTCGACATTCAGATCTTTCAGGCTGACAAATGCGACCGGCAAATCCATGACATCCACAACGTTCCTGTGAGCGAAGGCTTCTTCAAATTCAAGGCTGGAAACACTCGTCGGCAAATCGATACGATTTGGGGGATTACCTAACTGAATGACCCAGCCCGGTTTCAGGAAGTCATCTTGAGTCAGATTGACTGAACCAAAACCGAAGTCCGTCAATGCGGCAACTATTCCATTGCTGTTGTCAGGTGCTGGCTCTACCCAGATGTCCAGATCCTTTGTGTAACGCGGATGGCCGTAGACAGCAACCGCATATCCACCAACGATGAGATATCGCACGTTATGTTTGTTTAACAACTCGACAAACTCTTTGAAGTCGGATGTCAGGTCCATACTTCCCTCGGTTGTACTCGTGACGAATCAGCTCCAATGCGGCGATACGTTCCTGCGGCGTCTTCGACAACCAAAAAGACAGGTCATTCGACTGTCCCTCCAGTGGGACTTTGGTGATCACCTTGTCAATTGCCATTGTCATTCTCCCGGGATTGCCGCTAAGGATTATACCCCAGATTCGGCGCCAGCCAGCGTTCGATGTCTTTGACGGTCATCTTCATCCGAGATGCATAGTTTTCGACCTGGTCTTTGCTGATGCGATCGACCGCGAAGTACTTGGAGCCCGGGATCATGCGATCCGGAAGGCTGAAGTACATGCCACTGACCGACGCGGCCGGCCACATCGCGAAGCTGCTGGTGAGGCTCATGCCGGTGGCTTTTTCGGCGTCCAGCAATTCCCAGAGTGGGCCTTTCGGCAGGTGATCGGGACATGATGGATAGCCAAACGCCGGGCGAATGCCGTCGTACT
>JANMEV010000156.1:0-4220 GCA_031377305.1 Planctomycetota bacterium
TGCAGCAGACTTGCAAGCTGACCAAGGAATAACGCGGCGGGTTTGGCCGGACAACGCCATATCAAAGCAGCCCCCTATCACGTTCCGGCTGACATCCCTCGCTCGCCGAAGACAGACCTTAAATCTCGACCGCGAGCAGAATAACAAAGGCAATGCATCGCTTTTCTGCAAACATGGCGCTGTCGCGCCATGCGAGTTGCGACGCTTGATACTTTTGTTCCAAGTACTCAAAGCCCGGCCTGTTTATGCAGCCGGGCTTTCTCTGTGACATGAGGCTGCTGTACTGCAGCTCTCACTCAGTACCCTGCCGCCATGCCGTCCTTTCGAGACTCGCTCGCCCCGAAGTAGACATCTCGCTCGGCGTCGTAGCGGATTCCCTGGTAGCCGCCGAAGTCGCCGGCAGCTGGCTTGAAGGTGTGGCCTCGGCGCGTGAGATCCGCAACTGTCTCTGCCGAATAGCCGCTTTCCAGAGCCACCGTGCCGCCGTCGATCATCTGCTCGCCGGTCGGCTCCGAGGAGCCCGAATGCAGAATGCGAGGAGCGTCGCCAGCTTCCTGAATGTTCATCCCAAAGTCGATGATGTTCATCAGAATCTGAACATGCCCCTGCGGCTGAGTCGCGCCGCCCATCACGCCGAAGCTGAGGAACGGCTTGCCGTCTTTCGTTACGAAGGCAGGAATGATCGTGTGGAACGGTCGCTTCTTTGGAGCGTACGAATTGAATCGGCCGGGAGTCAGATCGAACATCTCGCCTCGGTCCTGCAATGAGAAACCAAGACCCGCTGGACAAACGCCTGAGCCGAATCCGCGGTAGTTGCTTTGAATGAGAGACACCATGTTGCGATCTTTGTCGGCGACAGTCAGATAGATCGTATCGCCTTCTTCAACGGCGTGAGGCAGTCCGGGAGGATGCGACTTTGCCGCCAGGGCTTCGTTTAACAGTCGACGTCGTTCATTGGCATAGTCTTTTGAGATCAGCGTTGCCGTCGGAATTTTTGCGAACGCAGGGTCAGCATACAGGCGGGCTCGATCTTCGAACGCCAGCTTCTTGGCTTCCACAAGCCAATGCACATGATTCGCACTTCCGAAGCCAGCGGCCTTCAGATCAAACGCTTCCAGAGTATTCAGCATCTGCAGCGCCGCGATGCCCTGCCCGTTCGGAGGCAGCTCCCAAACATCATAGCCTCGGTAGTTCGTCGACACGGGCTCGATCCAGTCTGACGTGTGCGACGCCAAATCGTCGTACGAAAGAAACCCGCCATGCTGCTTCATGTAGTCGCCGATCGCGCGAGCCATATCGCCACGATAGAATTCGTCTCGACCTTTCCCGCCGATCGTTTCCAGCGTGTTTGCCAGACGAGGATTTCGAAAGATGTCGCCCTTCTGAGGTGCTTTGCCCTCGATAAGAAACGTGTCGCTGAAACCCGGCTGTTCCGCGAATGCCTTCGCGCTGCCCTGCCAGCCCTGAGCGATGACCTCGGAAACCGGAAACCCTTCTCGAGCGTACTGAACCGCCGGTGCAAGGACTTCGCTCATCGGCAGACGGCCGAACTTGCCATGCAACTCAAACCATCCATCGACGCAGCCGGGGACGGAGACCGGAAGCACGCCGCGTGACGGAATCGTGCTGAGTCCTCGCTTCTGAAACTCTTCCAGAGTCAACGTCGCTGGTGATCGACCGCTGGCATTCAGGCCGTGCAGTTTCTGAGTCTTCGCGTCCCAAACGATAGCGAACAGGTCGCCTCCGATGCCGCAGCCTGTTGGTTCCATCAACCCCAGCGTCGCGTTGGCCGCAATCGCCGCATCAACGGCCGAGCCACCTCGCTTCAGGACATCAATCGCAACCATCGTCGCCAGCGGCTGACTTGTCGCCGCCATCCCATGCCGAGCGATGACTTCCGACCGAGTTGAAAACGGCTTCCCCGTAGTTCGATCTCCGCCCATCGTAGTTCCTCGCCAAACGAAAAACACCATCAATACCAACATCGCACGCATCATCGGCCATGCCCTTCGAAAAGGATCGTCGAACGATTTTCCAAGCCGAAAGCTTAGCAGGTCGGCGAGAAAGGTGATGCAATGCGGCGGATGTTTGCGACAATTTGCGTTTACACACGGTTGTCAGAACCTGTTGCCGAATTCTCCCACCCTGCGAGGAACTTCAAGATGCCTGTGAACCGTCGAACCGCTGGAATTGGTGTCCGCCTTTTGACTATCGTCGCGGCAACGTGGCTTCAGGCAAACATTGGCGACGTTGCAAACGCCTCTCCCCAGGCAGCCGTGACGCCGGCCGCGGAAGTTCCAGCCGTTCTAATCCAGATTTCCGACGAGCCTCGGGCACTTGATCCGGCGACTCTGATGGACCCGCGACTCGCCGCGCCGACGACGGTGGAATTCAACGGTGTTTCCATGAAGGAGCTGTACCGCTGGCTGCAGGAAGACCAGAAACTCAGCCTATCGATCGATGCGGCTGCGATGAAGGAGAAGGGAATTCTTTCCAGCGAATTGGTGACCGAGAAGCTGAATAGCGAGCCCCTGTATCTGCTGCTTGATCGCCTGCAGTCGCTTGGCATCGGCTGGTATTCCGAAGGCGGCGATTTGTTTCTGACAACGACGGATGCCGCGAGTCATCAGATGAGCACGGTCTCCTATAACCTTGGCGAACTGTTAGACGCAGGATTTGAAGGCCAGCGAATTCTGGAAGCCATCACATCCGCGACCGGCAGCACGTCCATCGAACAGGGCGACGACGAAGGCGCGGTGGTATTGTTGGGCGACGTTGTGTTTGCTCGACAGACTCAGCATGTCCAACGCGAAATCCGAGGACTGCTCGCCGCACTCAAGAAAACCGGACGACGAACTCTGATCATGGATCCGCCTCAGCACGCGGCCCTCCGCGAGAAACTGCTTCAGAGAATCTCGGTGACACTTGAAGAAGTTCCGCTGAATGAAGCGATACAACAGATTGCAAACGCCGCAGGTGCTGACATTCGGATCAATGCGGCCGAATTGAAGAAGGCGGGAGTTCGCGATCGGGCTCCGATTAGCATCGAGATGGCCGACCAGAAGCTCGGCATGGTGCTTCAATCTGCTTTGTCCGAACTGAAGCTGACGACTTTGATTCAGGATGGCGTGATCTGGGTGGTGCAGAACAAAACGGCAGAGTCGGCAACTCGCACGGCAGTGTTCGACGTTCGCGACCTGTGCCGCGACGATGCGGAATCTGAGGCGTTACGCTTTGCTCTCACGGAACAAGCTGGCGGTTCGTGGGAAGATAACGGTGAAGGCACGGGAACGTTGTTGTTTGCTAGGCCCGGCATCATGGTTGCGCGACACACCGAGCTGATGTTGAGCAGTGTCTCGCAGCTGCTCGAAAACTACCGCACGGCCCTGCGAGAATCGAAGCCTCGCAAACCAACGGGACCGGACCCGAAGGAATTGGTCACGTTCTATTATCGCCTGCCGACCGACATGGCCAAAGACATTCAGGCGAATGTGAAGGATCTTGTGCGGCCGGAAACCTGGAAGTCCGACCAGCAGCCGCAGGCTCCTGGAACAATGAAGCTGATGAAATCGACGTCCGATCTGCTCGACGCTCAGGGACGAACGGCTGTGGGGTCCAAGATACCGACGGGCGATGTGCTGGTCGTCGAAAATTCAGTCCTGATCGTTCGCCAAATGCGCGAGGTTCACACGGAGCTAGACGACCTGATCGACAAACTCACACGAGGGGAACGGCCTATTGATCCAAACGCCGGCGGTGGTCAGGGAGGTCAGGGATTCGGAGGCGGGTTCTTTGACATTCGATGACCACCATGACTGAACCGGATTCCAACGCAGAGATTCGCATTTCTCACGCATAGTGGTATCTGCGAGCCGGACCGTCTGCAGCTCTGCATTCCGAACTGCCGCCCTTCAACCACGGCCACCTGGCGAAAATCCCGCCGACGGAGCGGCGTGTGTACCGTACACCCGTCGCTCCGCCGACGGGAAACCGCAGTGCATTCGAAACATCGCCAAGCCGCCACGTATTCCCTCAATCCAGCGAGCGGCAGGGCGTCAGCCCTCCGATTTGATCGAGCAGCAAAAGACCGGAGGGCTGACGCCCAACCGCTCGCCGTTTCGTTCCGAAGCTCATGACTTTTTCCCCTTCGTTTTCGCGGCCTTCCCCTTCGGCTTCCCACCCCCGCCCGTCACCCGCTTCGACTCCGCCGCCGGCTTCTC
>JANMEV010000168.1:0-3321 GCA_031377305.1 Planctomycetota bacterium
TTGCTACCCCGGCGCAGATTACGACCTCCTGGCCAGAGAGGATACGACCGACAAAGTTCACCTCAGCGAATCCGGTGCAAAGAAGGCAGCCCAGCTCTGGGCGGACGCACTGGATTCAGATTTCTTCACAGCTGCAGTCCCTTTGCAAGCGAGATAGTCTGCCGCGAATCAGGGAAGCACGTATATTCGCACATACATCAAATAGATCACCGCGAGCGCTAAGGGATCGATCTGACAAGTGCAACTTGACGAAAAACGTTGTAGCCACCGGCGTGTCGGACCGGAGCAGTGAAGCCAACATTGCTTACCGCGTCGGTAGTGATCACTGACACATTGGAGAATCACCCCCAGAGGCCGTGGAATATTTCAATGAACTGAATGCGTAAGATTAACGCTTCTTCGCCCTCGCGAACTTCTACTTCACATCGGCGGGGTCTGGTGGGTTCTGCTTCATGGCTTCGATCTTCGCCTTGCTCTCATCGGTGGATTTCTGAATCGCTTCAAGTTTTTTCTCGACCTCAGCCGTGGTCTTCCGGCTTTTCTCAAGCACTTCTTGAGGCTCAGGGGAACTGTCAGCACATCCCATGACACACAACAACATGATTACGCAGGAATACCGGATCATATTTTTCTCAAAGATCTCGTGAGTGGTTTCGTATATTCGCTTGAGAGGACTGGGTTGCCCCTCAGTTTTCGCCGTTCTGGCATTTCACGTCGTTCTGAAGCTACTCGACCCCGCTACCATCCACTGCGGACAGGAACTGATTGATCAGTCCTTCCGAAGCGTTGACGATGTGTTCGGGGCCCGGGAACGTGCCGCTTTTGACATCGTCGATATAGTCCCGGAAACCATTGACTCGCTCGACCTGGATCGCCTGCTCCATCGCAAAGAGGTTTCGATACTGTTTTGTGTGTCGAGGATAGGGAGGAGCATGACAACCGAGGATGTCTTCGGCGAACATGAACTGAATGTCGCCGCCGCTGCCTGCACCAATCGACGAGGTGACCAGTCGAGTACGTTTGGAGATTTCCGCAAGTAACTGAGCTGGCACAACTTCAACTTCAACGGCCCATGCTCCTGCTTCTTCGAATGACTTAATCTGTTCGAAGATCCACATCGCTTCTTCAATCGTTTTGCCGACCGCCCTTAGGCCTCCCGTCCAGGTACTCAGGCGAGGCACCAGACCGGCGTGAGCTTCCACGGGAATGCCAGCATCAGAAACAGCCCGAATCAGTTTTGGTCCCCATTGGCACATGATTCCATCGGCGCCAGCCTCCATCGCGATGTAGCCAGCTCGGACCGCTTCGTCCGCAGTCGCAATCTTTGTCAGCCCAATGCAGAACGTCATGAACGTATGGGGTGCTGCTTTTCGCATCGCGATTGCGTCACTCGGATTCGCTGGATCAAACTTGACCTTCAGCGTATCGATGCCCGCCTCTTCGGCCGCCACTGACTCCCTGGTTGTGAACGGCATTGTCTCGGTGAGAATGGTCTTGCCCTTCAAATCCTGAAGGTGTTTAACCGTGTAGTTGCGGGTTGCGTATTCTCCGCCCAAAGTCATCGTTCGATAAAGTCCTCGCTTGTGCGCGTCTCTGGGCGCTAATGCGCCAAATGGGTGTTCGTCAGATTTCATGGGTTTCACAGAAATTGAAACAGCGTGGAATGACTTGTGTCGGCACTTAGATTCTCGATTCGTCTACACAATTTCAACCAAGACAGCCCACCAGCCCCTCCGAAACAAGAGCCTGTTTGTTCGCTGCATATCCAGAACAGATGACTCATGCGATTGCTTTAACCCACACTGGTCATATCCGCCGAGGTCGCGCGAGTGTGTCGGACGTGTGTCGGACCGACGTGGTTCAGTCGTTCCGATGGATTCGCCCAATCTGTGTCGATATGCTGCGTTTCATGTCTGACGTCACGCACATTCTGTCCCAGATTGAATCCGGCGATCCGTCCGCGGCCGATCAGCTCCTGCCGTTGGTGTACAACGAGTTGCGAAAGCTGGCCGCCGTCAGAATGGCTCAGGAAGCGCCAGGCCACACACTTCAGCCGACCGCACTGGTGCATGAGGCGTATATCCAACTTGTGGATGGTCATCAAAACCGATCCTGGGATTCTCGAGGGCATTTCTTCGCGGCTGCCGCAGAAGCCATGCGGCAAATACTCATTCAGAATGTGCGTCGAAAGCAAGCGATCAAGCGGGGCGGAGAAAATCGCCGCGTCGAAATCGGGGACGGTACTTTCCTTGCGGATTCGACTGACATCGACCTGCTCGCACTGAGCGATGCACTTGACATGCTGGCAAAGGAAGATGCCGAAGCCGCCCAACTGGCGAAGCTGCGTTTATTCACGGGACTCTCAGTGGATGACGCTGGCGCCGCGCTCGGAATACCACACACAAGTGCTTATCGCTCCTGGACATACGCTCATGCCTGGTTGCGTGCGAAGCTTCAGGCTGACCAGTAATTTGTGTTTCCGCGTCATAATTTCAGAAGTTTTTGGTATTTCTCAGCGGCGTTTTGCACATTGCATGATGACGTGAAGATTGTGCGGCAGTGACGAGCGTTGTCCGGGAGTGCAGAACATGTCCGAAAAAAGTGCAAAGTCGATTTTTTCCCACGCTGTCGAGCAACTATCGCCAGAGGATTGGCCACAGTATTTGGATGAAGCGTGCCACAGCAAACAGTTACGCCAGGAGGTTGAACTGTTGCTGGTCGCCCACCGACAGGATGGAGATCTGGTAGACCATGCACACCGCGCCTTCCTGAACGCGCTGCCCACGAACCTCCAATCTCCCCTGGAGTCGGCTGGTTTGCAAATCGGCCCTTACAAGTTACTTCAGGAGATTGGTGAAGGAGGAATGGGGGTCGTCTGGATGGCGGAACAGCTTGAGCCTGTGCGCCGCCGCGTCGCGCTGAAAGTCATCAAGCCAGGAATGGACTCTCGCCAGGTGATTGCGAGGTTCGAGTCCGAGCGACAAGCACTTGCAATGATGGACCATCCGAGTATCGCTAAGGTACTCGACGCTGGCACGACGCAAGCTGGGCGCCCCTATTTTGTCATGGAGCTCGTTCATGGAGTGCCGCTCACCAGGTTTTGCCGGGACAACCGCTTCACAATTCGACAGAGGCTGGAATTATTGATCCCCGTCTGTCACGCGATTCAACATGCCCATCAGAAGGGAATTATTCACCGTGACATCAAACCCAACAACGTTTTGGTCACGATGTACGATGACAAGCCTGTTCCCAAGGTGATTGACTTTGGTGTCGCAAAAGCGATTGACCAATCGCTGACGGAGAAAACGTTGTTCAATG
>JANMEV010000340.1:0-5125 GCA_031377305.1 Planctomycetota bacterium
GACAGCAGCTTGATCTGCGCGAGACCTCGATCTGCCTCGGTGAGGTCCAGTCGCTTATCGATCAGTTCGGAGGTGGAAATGGTTTTGTTCTGCATCCGGACTCTCATGGTACTGTAACGAGTGGCGAGCACGGTACTCTGCCTCGATTTGTTCCTGACCCCTTTTCTGAGCCACCACTCCTCGTTTCATTGTTGCCAGAGCACTATCGTCGATTGGGACGGTCTTGTCCTCAGTACCGTGAAAAATCAGAGCGGGCACCTCAATAGACTTTAAGTCGGGCCGAAACTCGGTAGTCGCGAAAGCGTTTGCACAGTCCACGATCGCCTTGAAGCTGGCCTGCATTCCGATCGAGCAAGTCCACTCAAGGAGTTCGGAGCTGACTGGCTTCGATACGATTCCGACACCGAAAAAGTCTTTGAAGAATGATGCGAAGAACGCAGCGCGGTCATTTCTGAGAGCGTTATCCATTTCGACAAAGGTCTCTGCCGGAACGCTGATCTTCGGAGTCTGTTAAGTGAGGAATGTTTCTGCTCACACTGTTACCCCTGCAGCATCAACCCATGTCCTGCCGAGATTCACCTTCTCGGGCATTGAATATGCTTAAGGCTGTCGGTTCTAAATGTCAGGTAATTCGATCGATGCATGGCCGTTAATCCATTGTTCAACCGTGGCAGTTCTCCGATCTGTCTGATCGGAGAACTGTCACGATTCAAATGCTAAGGCTTGCGACTGGTATGCTTCTTTTGCTGTCGCACTTCCTCGCGGTTCTTCGTCTTCGGTCGATCTTCGGTCTTACCACCAGTCGATTTATTGCGAGCGTCTTGTTCCGCTGCACGATTCGTGTTTTTTGTCATGGCTCAACGTCCTTAAGGTTTGTCGAAGATTCCTTGTTACTTCTCCGATTTAAACATCGCAAATGCTGTGCCTGTCTGAGTGCCCCTACGCCCGCAAACAGGTGGAAGATGTGACTAGGAGTCTGTCCTGATACCTGTCACCAAACGTCGCTGAATTGAGTTGAGAAAAAGTTTTTTTCGGCCTGCGGATTGCTGTAGAGCCGCTGACATGAATTCGGCAGCGGGAAGTGGATTTTGTGGCCCATCAGAGGTCGTTTTTCCGGTGGGAATCGCTCTTAGGGCCTCATTTCAGTTTGTTGCGAGCGCGCCACTCCGGAACAACTTCAGTAAGTTGTGAGTTGCAGTGACCAAGTTCCATTCGGCTTTCATTTTCTCCATGCCACGGAGAAGAAACTGCCGGAAGCCGCGGCAGTGTTTGATCTGGCCGAACGGTGGTTCGGCTATCGCTTTGCGGCGTGCATATTCGGCTCGCCCTTTCTTCGTTCGAAGTCTGCGGGCCATCTTTTCCTTCACGCTCAGCCCCGCGGGAATGCGTCCTGTCGGAGCGGGAGCGACTCGTTCGTTATGCTTTAATCGACCGGTGGCAATATACGCCTCATCCACTCGTTCATGCCCTTCCAGGACTTCCACATTCGCTTCACTGAAGTAACCTGCATCGGCCGTAAATGCTTTGATGTTCTCGGTGACACCAGCCTGATTGATGTTGGTAATCATCTGGTCCAACATCGGCTGCACCTGGCGAACATCGTTGGCCTGATCGGTCACATCGGCGGCGACGATGATCTGATTCTCATTCACAACCGCCTGAGCATTGCCGCATTGATCCCAACCTTTGCTCGACGTCTTCATGATCTTTGATTCAGGATCGGTGAAGTTCCGCTGAGCTTTGGGATCCGGCACTGCGTCCAGCGCATCAATCTTCGAAGGCGGCTTTCCTTCCGCTTCACGAGCCGCAGCTTCGGCGACGGCTTTGTCACGAGCCTGCTGTTCCAGTGCGGCTTTGGCTTCACGGATTTTCAGCAGTCGCGATTCTCTGCGACTCAGTTCATCCGGAAGTTCATCACCTCGATGAGCACGGCCAAGTTCTGCATCTTCCGCATCGTCGGCCGCCTGCGCCTGCTTGAGCAGTTCATCAATTTCTGCCTGCAGACGTTCCTCTTCGGCCAGCATGCGATCGTAGCTCATGGCTTTATGGCGAGATGCGTTGGCCTTGATCTTTGTGCCATCGAGCGCCAATCGACCGACCTTCAGAAGCCCTGATTCCCGACACAGTCGGAGGACTTCGACAAACAAATGCTGAAACTCCGCAAGATGCCGACGACGATATTCACTGATCGTGCGAAAGTCCGGAATGTTGTCACCCACGATCACTCGGAAGTTCACGTCCGTTTCGCATCGCGCCACGATCTTCCGCGATGAAAACACACCAATGCAGTAGGAATACAACAGCAGCACGAGCACCATTTTTAGCGCATTGCCACAGTAATTTCCAGGTCGAACGAGGTATCGGGACAGACTCCTAGGTTCTCATACCTCGTCGCAGGATGCGGCGTGTCGGACCGACCGTCGATCGTTCCCGCAAATCTGACTCAGGTCACGCCCTCCTGAGTAAGTTGGTGTTGGGTGTTTGCACGCCGCAGTCGCGATCACCACGCAGTGTCGTCATGGCAGACTTGTAGTCATTTCGACTGCGTCGTCTGACGTCCTGACAACGGTACCGCCGTTTCACGTTTTTTTGGCGAATTCTGTCAGTGAATACTGCCGTTTTCGTATTCGGGGCAGAAGTGGAACGGCTGTTGTTCACAGGTTGAGTATGCTGGGCAAGGATCTTGTTAGTCTCGGAGCCGCAGCCCATGGCCAATGTCACTCAAATCCTATCGCAAATCGAATCCGGCGATCCGGCCGCGGCCGAACAATTGTTGCCGCTGGTGTACAACGAATTACGCAAACTGGCGGCGGCGCGGCTGGCTCAGGAAAAACCGGGACAAACGCTGCAGGCGACGGCCTTGGTGCATGAAGCGTGGTTGAAGCTGGTCGGACTGACCGGTGCTGCACAGTCGTGGGATAACCGCGGACACTTTTTTGCGGCTGCGGCAGAGGCCATGCGGCGTCTGCTGGTTGACAATGCGCAACGCAAAAAGTCGCTCAAACGTGGCGGCGATCTGCAGCGTGTCAGCTTAGGTGATGTCGATCCCGCCATTCAGCCGGCTGATGAGAATTTGCTCGCACTCAATGAGGCTCTCGACGAGCTCGCCAGGACGGAGCCTCAAACCGCTGAGCTTGTCAAGCTTCGATACTTCGTCGGCTTTACGAACGTGCAATCGGCCGAAATTCTGGGAATTTCGCCGCGCAAAGCCGACACACTATGGAGCTATGCCAAGGTTTGGCTGCATGAGAGAATCCAGGGCGATAAACCTTCGGGATCGTAAGTTCAGGATTTTCGGGAAAATTTTCGAATTTCCGTGCGCACATTGAGTCCCGTTTCGGCATTGCTTCATAGCGGTACAGACATTTGCAGGTGGAGTGGCGTGATGAGTGAGCAGGAGATCTACATTGAGGCGATGAACCGACGGGATCCCGCCGAGCGCCGGCGATTTCTCGACGAAGCCTGCAGCGGCAACGCCGTGCTTCGCGAGCGGCTCGAGAAGCTGATCCAGCATGCAGAAGAAGTCGGTAGTTTTCTCGAATCTCCTCCCCCGGGCGTCTGTGTGGATCCAACGGACATTCATCCGATCAGCGAAATGCCCGGCACGCGGATCGGCCCCTATAAGTTGCTCGAACAAATCGGTGAAGGGGGCATGGGCACGGTCTTTATGGCCGAACAGCAGGAGCCGGTCAAACGGCGAGTGGCGCTCAAAGTCATCAAGCTCGGCATGGATACGCGGCAGGTCATCGCCCGGTTTGAGGCGGAGCGGCAGGCGCTGACGCTGATGGATCATCCGAATATCGCCAAGGTGCTGGACGCGGGAACAACGGATTCCGGTCGGCCTTACTTCGTGATGGAGTTGGTCAAAGGCCAACCGATCACCCAGTACTGTGACGAGCACCGTCTCTCCCCACGGCAACGGCTGGAGCTGTTGATTCCGGTCTGCCAGGCGATTCAACATGCGCACCAAAAGGGAATCATTCACCGAGACATCAAACCGACGAACATCCTCGTCGCCGAATACGACGAGCAGCCGGTTCCCAAGGTGATTGACTTTGGAGTCGCCAAGGCTACCAGCCAGACGCTGACCGAGAAGACGATGTTTACCGGCCTGGGCCAGATCGTTGGGACCCTGGAGTACATGAGCCCCGAGCAGGCCAAGGTCAACCAGCTCGACATCGACACCCGCAGCGACGTCTACTCGCTCGGCGTGCTGCTCTACGAGTTGCTCACTGGCAGTACGCCATTTGACCGAAAGCGGCTTCGCTCCGCTGCTTTTGACGAAATGCTGCGGATCATTCGCGAGGAGGAGCCGCCGAAACCCAGCACGCGGCTGTCCGACTCGCATGACTCCCTTCCCTCCATCTCCGCCCAGCGCCACACCGAACCGGCCAAACTGACGAAGCTCGTCCGCGGCGAACTGGACTGGATCGTGATGAAGGCTCTCGAGAAGGACCGCAACCGCCGTTACGAGACGGCCAACGGCTTCGCTTCGGACATCCAGCGTTACCTGTTCGACGAGCCGGTCCAAGCCTGCCCGCCGTCAGCGACGTACCAACTCCGCAAGTTCGTTAAACGCAACCGTGCCCAGGTGATCGCGGGCGGCATGGTGGCAGGGGCAATGGTATTAGGGCTGATCGGGACGTCCATCGGCATGGCGTGGGCGCTCAATGAGAAGGCCAAGGCCACCGCTTCCGCCGTTTCCGAAGCCGCGCAACGGCAGGTCGCCGATGCTCAAAAGAAGAAGGCTGAGCAGGCCGAAGCGGACACTCTGGCCGATTACCGGGCGAGCACCGATGACGCCATCGAGAAGTTGATCGGCTCCAAGCCGAACCTGGGACCACAGGAGAGGGCGTATCTGGAGAAGACGCTGACACGCTGGCAGGCGTTCGCGGCGCGCCAAGGGGACGACGAACGCAGCCAGGCCATTCGCGCCGAAGGGCATCTACGGGTGGCTGACTTGTGGCAACAGCTCGGCCAGCGGGATAAGGCTTTTGTGGAGTACGAGACAGCCCGCGACCTTTACAAGAAATTGGTCGCCGCCTACCCCGCCATTTCCGAATACCAGAATGGTTTGGCTGCCTGCCTACTCAACCTGGGAGTTCAGTTTGAAGCGCTGGGTCAG
>JANMEV010000192.1:0-4096 GCA_031377305.1 Planctomycetota bacterium
CCTGCTTGCTGACTACCGTGTTTGCTGCGAGTGCATTTGCTCAGAAATTATCCGGCGATCCTCCAGGCCAATCCCGCGGAACGGTTTTCGCTTGGGGCAGCAGTTTATGGGGAAAGACACAGATTCCCGAGGGATTGACAGATGTCACCGCGATTGCTGCCGGTGGTGAACACAGCCTGGCATTGAAGCGGGACGGCACGGTCGTCGCATGGGGAGACAATGGCAGCGGGCAGGCAAAGGTTCCCGCGTCGCTGGATGGTTTGAAGGTCACGGCGATTGCAGCCGGTCGCCAGCACAGTCTGGCATTGAAGCAGGACGGCACGGTCGTCGCATGGGGACACGATGGCGATGGGCAGGCGACCATCCCGGCAGGCTTGGCGGGTGTCGTGGCACTTGCAGCTGGTGAATTGCACAGCCTCGCACTGAGGTCGGACGGCACCATCGTTGCATGGGGAAATGACATTTCTGGACAGGCAACCATCCCCGCGTCGCTGGACGGCGTCAAGTTCACCGCGATTTCCGCCGGCAATTGGCACAACCTGGCGTTGAAGAAGGACGGCACCGTTGTCGCGTGGGGACATGACGGTTCTGGACAGACGATCGTTCCTTCTGGGCTGGAAAAAGTCGTGGCGATTTCAGCCGGTTTTATGCACAGCGTGGCGTTGATGCAAGACGGAACCGTCGTTGCATGGGGATCAAACCACCTTAAACAGACGACTGTCCCGGCGAATTTGACGGGTGTCACGGCAATTGCAGCCGGTAACTCCTACTGCCTGGCGTTGAAGCACGACGGCACGGTCGTTGGATGGGGAGACGATGACGAAGGACAGGCGACTCAGACTGCGGATTTGAAAGGTGTCACGACGATTGCCGCCGGTGTAAGCCACAGTCTGGCGATTTCTTCGCCCGGCACTGACAGCTCAACAGATCCCGAACCAGGCACCAGCCCGGCGACCACTAAGTTCGGCGTGTCCGTCGTGGCCAACTCCGGTGGTGGCGTCACTATTGAAAGCGTTCGCGATGGCAGCCCGGCGGCCCGGCATGGGGCGAGTGTCGGAGAGGTCATTGAGAAAATCAACAACCGGCCGGTCAACACTCCGGATGAACTGGAAGAAGCGCTTGCCAAAGCCCCGGCCACCTTCCGCGTCACGATTGGTGGCGAATCCTTCGTTGTCCGCCCATGACCAGCCCTTTTTGTTCAGCGTCCTTCTCATTGAGGCTCACAATCTCATGGAGCAGTTCGGGAAGACTCTTCGTTTCTCGGCAGGGTTGGTGCTGGTGATTCTGTTGGTGGCTGGCGCGGACCTCTCGGCGGCAGACAGCCAGTTTCACATGGTGCTGGCTTGCGAAAACTCAGAGGGTATCATCGATTGGATTCAGTCCCACGCGGAAATTGTTCGCTTCATCCGGAAGCAGTCCGGGCGGTGGAGGAGGTAACGAATTCACTGAAGCACTCCGAATGTAAATCGCCCCCTGGATTGGCAAAAACTTGTGTGGGTAAAAAATCTAACTGCAGCAAAGACCGTGCTCTTTCAGATTGCTTTTTCCCCATCTTTTTGTCCATCCATGTTTTTGCCCGCCCCAAGGCAGTTAATTTCCAGCGTCTGGCAATACAGATTCCATCCAGGACCAAACATCTCGTCCGTCACCTAGTCAAATCTTGCAACAGGGATCGACTTGGCAAAAAAAATGCGTGGGCAAAAAAAACAAACCGCAGCAAATGTTCTTTTAAATTTTCTTTCCCCAATTTTTTTGCCCACACTCATCACTGATGCCCGTCATGCAGTCGCGCCTCGATCCAGATTCGTTCGATCGTCCGTTCTGTGCAATTCAATTCGCTGGCAACTTCGCCGTTGGTAGCCCCCTGAAACTTGAGCAACACGATTTTGTTCATCGTTTCGTCAAAAATCGCATCGAGCAGTTGGGCGCAACTTTTTGAGACTTCGGGCAGCTCATCGGGCGGCGGATGGTTGCCAGCCACCGCGTTGATCCCGGCGTCACCAAAGTCGGCAAATCTGAGTTTCCGGATGAAATCGCAGAAATTTCTTCGGCGGCATGTCGGCCTTTCGGCTCGGTTGAACATTAGGGTTGTGTGGCCGAATTTGTTCACTCGGCCTTCAGCAGGTCGCGGCCGCGTTAAACCTCTTACTCGATGGAGTATATAAACCACGAAAAGACAATTGCCGCAGGCATCGTTGAAGTCAAGCCTTCCCGGTGAAGGCAATCATCTTTTACTCCCCGCGTGGCAGTGGTAGCTCTCTTTCCGAGTTCTGCGAGGAATTGAGGAGGGCGGATCACGCACAGCGGGTCGGCGAGCCGCTATGGTTGCCGCTCGACATTCGTTCCCAGAAGAGTTTTGTGTTCACCACGTACTGCATCAAAAACTCTTTACCATGAAAAAACACTATGAGCATTAAGACAAGCAAACTATGGATCACTTCCATTGCCCTGACGCTGACACTCGCTGTCGCCGCCCAGGCACAGACTAAATCAAGCGCGGCAGGCACATCCTCCGACTCCACTGCGATTACCCTGGAGCAGGCTCAAAATCTGGTGATCGGAAAATGGAAGGTAAATTGGGAGGAGACAAAAAAAAGTGAGAGATTTCGAAAGTTCGCTTCGGAAAATCCAGAGTTAGCTCCAGAAAAAACTGAACTGAGGATTGAATTCACTGAGAGTGAGTTGATCTTTTCGGGGAAAGACACCCAAGGCAACAAGCAGGAGCAAAAACTCAATTACAAGTTGACGGAGCACGAGAAGGGGGAGGAGGAGCTGCCCGAGTACGAGTTCTATGCAGCAGACATACCTGGAACAGAAACACGGCATGGCAAAATTACGATCGAACACTCGACAAGATTGACCTATCAAGCATTTAAGGGAATCCCCTATCCTGTGGTTCTTGATCAGGACGTTCCGGCGACTGCGAAGAAACTAGACATCGACGGCGGAGACTTCATTTTCGGCTACAGCACAAATACTGAGACTGGCTTCCATAAATTTTCGGTCCCGAACACTCCATTCAACGACAAGAATATCAAGAGACTCAGCAAGGAAAATGAAAAGGACTGGTTCTCCTTCACGCAAAATATTGGAAGTGCAGCCTCAGATCCCTCAGTGACCGAAAACGTCTACTATCCCGGCAAAGACGAAGGCAGCGGTGTATTGCACCCTGGAAAGAATGCTGGCGACGTCGCGAAGGCTCGCTTCACTGCAAAATCGGCCGGCGTTTATCGATTTGACATAGAAACGAAATTGATTCACGCGGGATGCAAAGGGGCCGGAGTAAAGATCTACAAGGGTGATCAAGTCTTGTACCAAACGCTCCTCGAAAAACACATGAAGCCTTGGATTATAAGTTTCAATTTGAGACTCGAAACGGACGAAACCGTGGACATTGCTGTGGATAGCGGTGAGAACGACGATTACAGCACGGACCATGTTCTGATAACCGAAAGTGCCTTGTTGATGACCGGCAAATAAACGGGCAGACCAGTTTGATTTGTCCATCGATTGGATTCAGTCCTACGCGGAAATTGTTCACTTCATCCGGTAGCAGTCGGGGCGAAGGCGAAGATAACGAATTCACTGAAGCACTTCGATGTTAAATCGCCGCATGGATTGGCAAAAAAATGTGAGGGTAAAAAAATCCAACTGCAGCACAGACCGTGCTCTTTCAGATTGTCTTTCCGCCATCTTTTTGCCCATCCATGTTTTTGCTGCTCTCATTACTGCTCCCCGTCATGCAGTCGTGCCTCGATCCAGATTCGGCGGATTCGTTCGAGCTTTCGTTCGATGGTTCCGTTCTGTGCTATTGTTGTCGGAAAGCGCGTCAAGCAATTGGACGCAGCTTTCGGACACTTCGGCCAGTTCATCGGGTAGCGACTGGTTGCCAACAACCTCATTGATCCCGTCCCCGCCAAGTTCGGCGAACGCGGATTCACCTCGGACGGCTCCTCCCCCTCGCCTCTGACGATTCAAATAACGCTGCTGTGTGGAGATTTTTCGAGATGTGATGACGGCCAGCAGGCCCCATAGAGCGTCGCGATTCTCGGCCTCGATACGGCCCTCGCTCAGGCCGCGGCACAGACTGTGTAAC
>JANMEV010000278.1:0-3962 GCA_031377305.1 Planctomycetota bacterium
CGGCGGGTACTCGGTCGATCAGCAGCAGGAAAGGATCGACACCGACCTGATCGGGGATGGCATCAAGAGTAAACGTCACGGTGTTCATGCCATGCTTCATTGGCACTCGAGCACGATGCAGAGTTGCCCCGTACTTGCGGCCTGGATCCGGCTTGGCGAATGCGCCGACTTCAATGTCGTGCTGGAAGTCGACTTCGGTTTCGTTGCCTTTGTCGTCTGCTTCGAACTTGCGGCATTCCATTTCCAAAGTCACTTCGAAGCGGCCACCGTCGATCGCCTTGTACACGGCGGATACGGTGCGATTGGAATACAGCGTGATCTGATCGAACAACTCCGTCAGCAAGTCCTGATGCTCGGGCGGCGTCTGTTCTCGCAGTGCGTTGATCAGATCGATCGATGTCGGATATGGCGAATCGCGGTAAGCAAATCGATCGACAAGGCCTCGTAAAGCGGTGTTGATGCGATCTTCGCCGATCAGCTCCTTCAACTGGTACATCACCACGCTGCCTTTGCGATAGCGAATGAAACCCTAGCCGAAAAAAGTGGCCAAAGTAATCAGCACCAACGAAAACGGGCTCGGCAGGATTTCCCTGACGAGCCCGAAGTGGACAATTTTTACGTTCAGAATTAGCCGCCGTTGATGACGCCTGACACAGTAAATTTGAGGGTGTCGGCACGGTCCTTGACTCTCACGATCATCTCTTCCGAGAACTTGCCGGCCTTGTCCGGTGCAGTGAATTCCATCTCGACGACCTGCAGTTTGTCGGCCTTGTCGTTCATCTTGACGTTGAAGCAGTCATCCATTTTTTGGCAATCAACTTCTTCTACAAGGAAAGGCTTCTTGCCCTGTATGACAACCTTGACTGTCGTCGTCTGCCCGGGCTTCAGCGACCGAATGGCAACGTTGGGGTTTGAAATGACAATGTCCGGCACTATGGCCGCTTCAACAATCAACGGAACGTAGGGATTCGTCGCGTCGTCGGTCACAAGAGTGATGATGTCTCGAATACGTCCTGGCTTCGCTTCAGGAGCCAGGTTTACTTCCAGATCATAGGTCACATTGCCGTTTGCCCGAGACACTTCTTTGCGGGTGACGGTCAGCTCTTTGCTGGAAATCTTTACGTCGCGAATTTGCCAGTCGTTTCGGCCGGCGTAAGCAATTCGAACGGTCGTCTTTCCGCCTGTAAGGAAATCGACCTTACCGAAATCAACTTTGCCCGGCTCAAAAACAACGTCGGTTCGAATGTAGGCTGAGATTGGAATGCGAACTTCCGCAAACTGCGGTGCGTCAAAGAAGATCGAGAGGGAGGTATCACGCTGCTGCTTGAAGGAACGAGTGTTCATCCTCACTTCCAGCGTTGTCTTCTCACCTGGCTCCAAAGTAGTTTTGCCCGGAGCACCCGCTTCGGCACAACGGCAGCCAGTATTGGTTCCAGAGATGTGGACAGTCGATTGCGTCGTGTTTTCAATGGTGACGATTTTGACCGCCTCGGCGCCGGTAGCGATCACTCCGAATTCCAGCTTTTTCAGGTTGACAAGGGGTTCTGCCCAGTTGGACTGTGCCATCAAGGAGGGTGCAGATCCAACAAAGACGATAACTGCAAATCCCCAGCGTCGAATGTTCCCCAACATGGTACTGCACCTGTTCAAGAATGGTTCCAGATCGAAGTGCCTGGGACCTCCGTCCCCCATCCTTCGCAAAAGCCGTCGGAAATGCCTATTTCCGACTTCATGATCACATGAAGTTATCATTCGGCAATAGACCGAATGCGACCAATGAGTTAATTCCGAATGTTGCTCCACAAACACGTTCAACTTCCATGAGTTGGAAAATCGAATTGTCGCAGCTAAACAGTTGCATTCAGAACACTTAACGCCAGTCGCTCAATCGACGAAGGAGACGAAAGAACATTAGATCGCCCAACCTTTTGTGTCAATCCGCATCTTTTCCTGAACGCCCTATCAATCCGGCAAAATCTGCCGGTTGGCGAGTTCGTACCATCGCCGACTGACCTGCGATCCCACTGGCCGTCCAACAGGCCACGCTAGCCACCCATTCCTCCCATGTATCCCACAAGACGCAAGTAATTCTTTGTGCCCAATGCCCACAAGCTTCATAGGCGTATTTTTTAGCAGCCGAAGGCTAAACAACCTCAGCATGCCTGTTGTTGTTGCGCATTCCGTAACACATCAGTTGGACATTCTTGTCTGACTTTTCTGATCGGCCGCAACTCGACGGGCAGGAATGCGCATCCGACCGGCGGATCACACCCGGATGCTGTACCCAAACCGCTTTCACGACGGACCCGATCCGTGAGAAACAGTTCTCAATCGTCTCCCAGGATCAGTTTCCAAAGAACGCGAAGTTAAGGCATGGACACAATTGAACAACTCAGTCCGCCAGCAGCCGGTACGTACGAATGCGTTGCGTAATCCATCACCATCCGGTCAGCGTTGAAACGCCAACCCAGAGTTCTGATGGCTCGCTTCATCCGGGCAATCCATTCCTGAGGCAGATGATCGCTGTCGCGTTCGTAAAACAACGGTATGACTTCCTGCGTGAGCACTCGATAAAGGTCTTCGCCATCGCGAGCGTCCTGGATGTCCTGATTCGCATGCGTTCGACCATTGCCGATCGCGAAT
Source organism: Planctomycetota bacterium (assembly GCA_031377305.1). Classification (GTDB taxonomy): domain Bacteria; phylum Planctomycetota; class Planctomycetia; order Planctomycetales; family Planctomycetaceae; genus SXXK01. The sequence goes on from JANMEV010000278.1 coordinate 2,644, forward strand.
CCGTTCTTTCCGTCGTACGCTTCAGCCCACCATCCGTCCAGAATCGAACAATTCAGCCCACCATTAAGAACTACTTTTTGGCCGCTCGTCCCCGAAGCCTCCAACGGTCGACGAGGATTATTGAGCCACACATCGACTCCCTGAACCAGCACTCGGCCCATGTCGATCGTGTAGTTCTCCAGGATCAACACTCGGCCACGGAATGGTTCCTTGCGTGTCAACTGGAAGATCTGCTGAAGCATCTGCTTGCCTCGCTCATCCGCCGGATGCGCCTTGCCCGCAAAGATGAACTGTAGCGGCCGATCGGTGTCCGTGATCAGTTTGGCCAGAAAATCCAGATCCTTCAGAATCAGGTCCGCCCGTTTGTACGGCGCAAAGCGTCGCGCGAATCCGATCGTGAGAGCCTGCGGATCGAACAGTTGCTCCATGTCGGCGATGACAGAGGCCGCTTCACCGCGTCGCTTCGCCTGGTCGACCGCTTGTCTTCGAGCATAATTGATCAGGCGACTTTTGAGTGAAGAGTGCACCTCCCACAATTCGCCTGGAGTGATCTTTTCAAAGCTCCGCCAGACGTCCGGTTCGCCCGTTTTCTGATACCAATTTTCCGGAAGAACGCGATCGTACAGCACTCGCATCTGCCCAGCCAGCCAGGTCGGAACGTGAACTCCGTTGGTGATGTGGCCAATCGGAATTTCTTCCACACTTCGCCATGGCCAAAGCCCGGCCCACATCTCGCGACTGACCACCCCGTGCAGGCTGGAAACGCCATTCGCAATGCGGCACAGCTTTAGTGCCAGGACCGTCATGCAGAAGGTTTCGCCACCATTCTGTGGATCGACTCGGCCAAGCCCCATCAAGCCGTGAATATCCAACCCCAACGCCTCGCCCAATGGGCCTAGATGTTCATCGATCAAGCCCTCGTCGAACCGATCATGCCCCGCTGGCACTGGCGTGTGAGTCGTAAAAGCACAACGTGACGCCGTATCTCGCAATGCGCGACCGAAGGGCAGGCCGTCTTCCTGCATCCGCTGACGAATGACTTCCAAAGGAGCAAAGGCTGAGTGGCCTTCGTTCATGTGAATCACGTTGGGAAGGATGCCTAACATTTTTAATGCTTTGACACCGCCGACTCCCAACAACAGTTCCTGACGAATACGAGTTCGCTGGTCACCGCCATAAAGTCGCCCGGTCAGCCGACGGTCTTCGGGGCGATTCTGAGGAATGTCCGTATCGAGCAGGTAAAGGTTGACTCGGCCCACGGGCAGATGCAATATTCGAGCGAAAATCGCTCCTGTGCGAGTCTGCACCGAGATCAACAG
>JANMEV010000359.1:0-4332 GCA_031377305.1 Planctomycetota bacterium
CGGCCACTCGAGCTTGTGCCACAACATGTGGCGAATGAGCTGGTCCGCCGATGCAGTATTTCCCCAATTCGCGTTCCCGAATCTGCGAATTCGTTCGCAGGACGACTTCGACTCCCGTTGCGAAATCCACTTTGAAATCAAAGTCGCACGCTTCACATCTTTCATGGTTCTGAATGTTGGAAATAGTGTCGGCGGACCGAGTCGAAATACGGCACGAAGGGCAGATCACCTCCCAGGACAGCTCAAACAGTCCGTCCTGAACGCCCTGCAAACACACTTCGATGACCGGCTCGGCGGGGAAGCCCAGTTTCTTTGCGAGTGCGCGTGGTCGGATATGGCTGATTTCCTGAGCAGGAGCCGATCGAACATAGTCCGTGACTTTCAACAGAGCCGATCGATCCAGGTTCCGTCGCCTAAGTCGATCGATAGCCTTATCCAGGAAGGCAGCGGATCGACGTCGGATGGAGGGCGTTTCCTCGAAAGCATCCACAATCGAACCAGCTGACTGTCGATTGGCCACGACCGCGTCGATTCGGCGGTAGACACGATCCAAAGCGCGGCGAGTAATAAACTGCAACTGGAATTTTATAAACAGCATTCCCGGAGCATGTCGAGCATTGGCTTTAAACGAATGTGTCAGGGTGGTTCCTCCGTTGGCTCGCCGATTGAGTTCAACGACGCTTGTGAGCCATCGAGCGGGTCCTTTCTGGAACTCGCGAAGAACGCTCATTCGTTGAGCTTCAACCCATTCGAACATGTGTTCCTTCCATCGCATGCGTATTCCGGCCAGACGGAATTCAGCGAATCGCTGACGCTCACCTGATTCGGTTTTGGCCATCGAAAACTCAACGGATGGAAGATTGATAGCGCGATTCAGCCGCTCGGTATTGGAAACGTACGGCCAAAGTTCTTCGGGTGAGCAGTTCAATTCCCATGTGTAGCTCATCGACTTCGTTTGCCCGATGCCTTCGTCCGGCAGTAACGGGTGTGACGAAACGCTGGTAGCTTCGCCTCGTTGAAGTCTGGTCAGGTCGACAAGAAACTCACGGGCCGACGCGTAACGCAGGTCAGGTCGTTTTTGCAGAGACTTCATCACCACTTCGCAAACACCGTCACTCAGCGTCCTGTTAATGGCCTGAGGATTTGGGGTCGGTGAATGTCGATGCGCGTCGGCCAGCAACAGCGCGTTGTCCGCAATAAAGGGTGGTTGACCGGTCAATGCGTGAAAGAACGTGGCACCCAAAGAATACAGATCCGAACGATCATCGACTTTTGAGCCACCGTAGAAATGTTCAGGGGACATATACAGCGGTGTGCCGAGCAGTGAATGCGCTGACGTAAGAGCTATGGACTCAAGAGTCTCTTCCTGCCTGGCGATTCCAAGATCCGTGAGTTTCGCAAGGACCGAGTCCGTTGATGATAAGAAGCTTTCCGCGTCTTTCTGTGAACCTGTTTCATGAGAACACAGGAGAATATTCTCGGGCTTTACATCGCGATGAACGATGCCGCGGGCATGCAATTCCGTCAGCGCTGTCGCCACATCGATGGTGATCCCGATAGACTTCTGTTCCGAAAGCGCACCATTGGACTTGATGGATTCGGCAAGCGTTTGGCCGTCGACAAGTTCCTGCACCAGGTAGATGTAGCCATCATCTTCGGCAATCTCAAACAGCTTCGTGACATAGATGCTGTCTACTTCGGCCAGTAAGCGGGCTTCGCGTTGAAAACGACGGCGGAGTTCATCCTGCTGACTGAGAGAGGGGTGAAGGATCTTAATTGCCACGTTGCGATCATTCTGTTGATCGAACGCGGCATAGACGGTTCCCATTCCACCTTCACCAATCCGGCGAAGAAGCTGAAAGCGACCGACTGATCCTTTTTCGAGCAAAGCGTCGTTCGCCCAGGAAAGCCTTTGCAAATCGGTTCGAAATTTTGACGCTGACTGAGAATCGTCGGTATGGCGCGACGCCACAAACGGCGGCGCAAGCCCCCACGTTTCATTGCCGTCGATATCTTCTTGTGAAATCTCTTCGGGCACTCAATTTCCTTTGTGGTGACCTCGCGTGCGTCTTCGTCTGCTATTTTAGCAGAGAAAATCTGGAAATAGAGACGTCCAAATCCTGTGGTTGCCGATTTCGCACCAACAGTCCTGGCGTTTCCGTTCAGGTCCTTCGTACAATACAGAATCCTGACAGGTTCGCCGTCCATCACAGGCATTTATGCTTCGCCCCGCAGTTCATAACGAAAAATCCGCTGGAAGGCTCAGCCAGATAAAGACAAACTGGACGCAGCTTTTCGCGGCAACGCGCGCGTCCAGCGAAGTCGCGACGGAAGCACAGAGAGAACTTTTGATCAATTATTCCGGCGCGGTCTATGCTTATCTGATGGGGGCCGTAAAGAATGAAGAGACCGCCTCGGACCTTGCACAAGAGTTCGCAGTGCGGTTTCTCCGTGGCGATTTTCGGTCTGTTGCCCCCGAGAAAGGACGATTTCGCGATTTTCTCAAGAGAACACTCAGCAATCTGGTCAACGACCATTTTCGAAAACAGAAGGCCGAGCAAAACAGGATCCAGTCCGTTGCACAGGATGCGGCTGATGTTGTCGGTTCTGAAGTCACGGATTCGTTTGAAGAAAATTGGGTGATTGAAGTTCTCCGGCGAACGTGGATCGCTCTTGAGGACGAACATTCGAACAACAACACACACTACTTCACCGTTCTCCGCGCCCGCGCAGAATCTCCAGAACTGAATTCTCGTGAACTTTGTGAACTCCTTTCAAAATCGATTCCGGACCAGTCATGGAACGAGGCGTGGGTCCGTCAGAATCTGAGCCGGGCGCGCAAGCAGTTTGCGATTCTGCTTCGAGCAGAGGTCGCACGAACTCTCAAAGAGAACCGATCTGACCTCATTGACGAAGAGCTGGCCGCACTTGGGTTGTTAAAGTATTGCCAATAGGTTGGTTTAGCCGAAGAGTCCAGAATCGCCAAAGATGGTATCAAGGTCAAAGAAGCCGAAATCGTAGTTGGACTGCGTTCCAGCACTGACCGTTCGGATGCTTGTCGGAGGTGCAGAATAGAGCTTTGCCGGGTTGGCGTAGAATGTCGCATCGAAGCGAGCGATCAGCGTTCCGGTGAGCGGTCTCGGTGCCGGACCGCTTGTGGGATTCCAGCGAAACAACTCACCCGCCCTTGTGATATAGGTCCATGCTGCCAGGGTTCGCGAGTACAAAAAACGTTCCTGGTTGGTGCCGAACGACTCAAAGAAATTGCCGGAAAACTGCAGGTTCAATTCCTGATCGACACGGTACGCAATTTCGGCGAGAGCATCGCGGAATGGCGCAGTCTGATATTCGCCGGAATTAAGTACTTGTCGAACCGTGTATCGACCCGGAACGACGTCTCTAAAGCGGTAGATGCCTCGCTCTGTGTCAGGATTGATTCCGGCCGTACCGTTACTCTCAAGATCCGCCGTGGTAGCCTGACTGACAACATTGCCATCGCGGTCAACCAACTGGATTACGCGATTGTTCCGAAACAGCTCGTTGGCATTGCGGATGCCATCCTGGTTGGTATCTTCAAACGCGCGGCCCGAAATTGTTGTTGGAATGTAGTTTCCGAAGGCCGGCAGGTTGGCATCTACCCCGGCAGTGACTGAGAACTGCGGATTGACTGCGTCTGACAGCAACTGCGGGTTTTGGTGATAGATCGGATCCAGTTTCTGCAGCAACGTTCCGTTGACAAGGCTTCGCGCACCTCCGCTCCTGCCATCCCAGTTGAATACGGAGCCATCCGGTAGAACGTAGACCCATCCCGAGGATTGGCGCAGCCAATGTTCACCCCGACCACCAAAATTCGTGAAGTAGTTCCCGGTGTAGAACAACCCGCGAGACTGGTCGAGGGTAAACGCGGCCGCAGCATCAACAGTCGCTGCACCGGCACTCTGGACAAAACCCACTTGCTGGACTTCGCGGACGGTGTAGTTTCCAGAGACCAGGACCGTAAACCGGTAAACTCCGCGTTCCGTCTCTGGATCGATGGTGCCATTGTTGTTCAAGTCGATGTCAGATGTGACGGCCGTCTGAACGATCGTTCCTCCAGCGTTTCGGAGTTCGATCGTCCAGCCATTCAGGTAGGGTTCACTTACCGATTCGACTAACAGATATTCGTCACGATAAAAGCGTTCTGGCAACCGAGTGACCACTGTTCCTGTCAGCTGATTTGCTCGATTATCCCACTTTGTGAGTGTGCCATCAGGGCGAATGAAGTACCAGTCTTTGTTCGCCGAGCGGACCCACTTTTCCTGACCACCGAACGCGTTGACGAAGAACTTTCCG
>JANMEV010000300.1:0-11247 GCA_031377305.1 Planctomycetota bacterium
TCTGTCGTGCAGTCCATCACTCTGTACCTTTTCTTCGCCGGTATTGTGGGAATGGGTGCCGGAGCCGTGTATTTGTTTCTCGAGCGCAGCAGTGTTCCGCCTCAGTATCGAAGCACAGTGACCGTCTCCGGTTTGATTTGCGCCATTGCGTGTTTCCACTACTACAAGATGACCACACAGTATATGACCGGAGAGTCTTTTCCGACGGCCTTGCGTTACATTGACTGGTTGTTCACAACGCCACTTCTGCTCATCAAGTTTCCGATGCTGCTCCGCCTGGGGAGCAAGGGGAAGAGTCTCTTCCGAAATCTTGTACTACTTGACATCGGGATGATCGTGACGGCATTTATTGCCGAAACCTCTCCAGTGGGCAGTGGTTCATGGTGGGGATTCTTCATTGTCGCCTGCGTCTTCGAGCTTGGCATCGTGGGTCTGCTCTACGGTTCGATGAGCGAGGCGATCAGTCGTCAACCCGCACCGATTGCCAGTGCGCTTCGCATAATGCGGCTGTTCATTCTCGTCGGTTGGGCGGTGTATCCGATCGGGTTCCTCATGGCTCTTGCGGGGGCCGGAGAATTTCGCGAGATCGTGTACAACATCTCAGACGTGATCAACAAGGTCGGATTTGGACTTGTCGCGTTACACGGGATTCAGGCACTGGTGCAGGCTGAAGCCGTCCGCTCGCGGCATCCCGAATTAGACGTGGACGTAACTGCTCCGGCAACGACTGCAGTCGGATAGTGAAGTGTCAGTAGATCTCGACCGACCCGATCGATTGTACGGCTGGTGTCATCACCAGGTTTGCTTCCGCCCGTCCCACAGTTCAAGAGTGATCAAATGACAGATTATTGGGGCAAACTGCTCTTCATCTTCGTGCCTCCGGCGACGTTGATTCTTCTGTCGGTGACCACTCTGGCTGTTGGCGGGTTTCCCGAGTTCATGGCTCCGTGGCCGTTTCTGATCGCCATCTTCGCCGTTGGTCTACCCCATGGAGCTATCGACTTCATGATGTCGCGGCGGCTCGATGGCACGTCCGTTGCCGCGACATTTTTCCGCTTTGGCTGGTATGTCGCGGTGATGAGCTGCGTGATTGCCAGCCTCGCTGTTTTTCCGTTGTTCGTCATCGGGGCTTTCGGCCTGCTTAGTGCGTGGCACTTTGGACGAGCAGACTGGCAAGATCTCGACGACTTTTCGCCCATGCTATCGAAGCGATCGATCCCAAAAGCTGTTTGGTCATTATCGCGGGGCTTTCTTGTTGTACTGTTGCCGTTCGTGTGTTTTTTTGAAACCTCTGTCTCAATCCTAAACAGGCTTCTCGCGTTGTGTGGAAGCGATGGACTAACCGCCTCTGATGAATGGAGGCTGAACATTGCCGCATTTCTCGCAGGGTGCTTGGCTATCGAGTTGGCGAGCATCCTGCAAAGCCTTACCGAAAAAAATACCCGCCGAGCTGGCGTCGAAATGTTGGAACTCATCGCCATCACAAGCTGCTTTGGCACTCTGCATCCGTTGTTTGCCTCCGGAGTCTACTTCCTCGCCTGGCACAGTTGGCGACATTTTCGACGTCTCAACCGTGTTATCAATCACGAGTCATTGTGGAGTATCGACCTGCGGAGCGTCATCTCCCTTCACCGCGATTCTCTGATCCTGCTGATTCCAACAGCTTTTGCAGTTCCGGTGATTGCATTTCGACTGGGCGGTGACTTGACACCGCTGAGCTTGTGCCTGTCCAGTCTGCTGGTCTATGTCGTTGTCACACTTCCTCATGAACTGCTCTGTCGACGCTTGTTTGATTCGCTTTCGCCAGGAACTTCTGCCCATCGAAATTCGGGACTGGCATCTGGAATTCTGACAGGATCTCTCATCAACGTCTCCAGGCAGGCCGACTTCAGGAACATTCCGAAATCAAGACCAAGGTGAAGGAACGATGTCAGATACGATTACGATCATTGGAGCTGGGCCGGGGGGGCTCGCTGCGGCCATGTTATTGGCATCTCAGGGCAGGAGAGTTCGAATTTTGGAACGTCTGCCGCGTGTTGGAGGAAGGTGCTCGGCCATCGAAGAGAACGGTTTTCGATTTGATCTTGGTCCAACGTTCTTCCTTTATCCGCGAGTGTTGAAGGAGATCTTCGCGTCGGCGGGCTATGACCTGTTCGCCGAAGTTCCGATGTCAAAACTGGATCCTCAGTACCGGCTCGATTTTGGTCAGGGAGGCCAGCTGAATGCAACTCCGGATGTCGAGAAGATGGAAGCCGAAATTGCTCGCCTGTCACCGCATGATGCGGGCGCGTTCACGCGATTTATGAATGACAATCGGGAGAAGTTGCGTCGATTTCGTCCGATCCTCGAATCGCCCTTCAGCAACGTTTTCGATTTGCTGCGACCATCGACCCTAAAGGCTGTACCATGGCTTCGTCCATGGCATTCCGTCGGCAGTGAACTGCAAAGTTACTTCACGGACCCACGCCTCGTGCTGGCTTTTTCTTTTCAGGCAAAGTACCTCGGCATGTCGCCGTTTCAGTGCCCGAGTCTGTTCACGATTCTTGCGTTTCTGGAGTACGAATACGGCGTTTACCATCCCACGGGAGGCTGTAGTGCCGTCAGTGAACGAATGGCAGAAATTGTTCAGGAAATGGGGGTCGAACTGCATCTGAATGAGCCGGTTGAGCAGCTTGAGTTTGTCGATCGTCAGATAGTTGGAGTCACCACAAACAGAAGACACTATCCAACCAACTCTCTCGTGATCAATTCGGACTTTGCCAGAACAATGCAGCGGCTCGTCCCCGATCATCTTCGAAGAAAATGGTCTGATCGGAAGCTCGCCGCGACGAAGTTCTCATGCTCAACATTCATGATGTACCTCGGCGTGGAGGGTCTTTATGACTTGCCGCATCATACGATTCACATCGCCAGCGATTACCAGAAGAATTTGGACGAGATAGAAAACCAGCATTTACTGTCTGCGGATCCATCGTTCTATGTACAAAACGCGTGTGTGACTGACTTGAGTCTTGCGCCGCAGGGTCATAGTACTCTTTATGTGCTTGTGCCGGTCACGCATCAGCACCCGAATGTGGACTGGTCGAAGGAGACGCCGGCCTTCCGCGACAACGTGCTTGATCATGTTGAGAGACTGGGCCTCCATGATCTGAGGCGGCGAATCCGGTTTGAGAAGACAGTAACTCCCGATGACTGGGACTCCAGTTACGAGGTACACAAAGGCGCGACGTTCAACATGGCTCACAGTTTTGATCAAATGCTTCACAAACGACCGAACAACCGCTTTGAAGATTTAGCCGGCGTTTATCTGGTGGGTGGAGGAACGCATCCCGGCAGTGGACTGCCCGTGATCTATGAGTCAGCGCGAATTACAAGTCGGCTGATTGCTGAGGATCTTGGTCCGGTTTCCGCGACAGCGTCAAGACTTCCGCAGTCATCTGGAGCTCGATGAGCTTACCAAACGGAATGCTCTCCGCATTCATTGTCCAGGGCATTCTAAATGGCAAGACTGGCAACCGCCGCGAGTGAAGACAGGACCACAACGATCGCTCTTGAGGCAGTATTTTTAGGCGTGAGCTGAGACAAGGCGATGGCAGAAGCGAGAATGACTGCAGCAATAATTAACTCGATGCTCAGGACTCGATTTGTGGCACCTTGTAGAAATCTAATCGCGATGAAAACAGCAACCACGATCATACCTCTCACGTAAGCTCGCCACGTCTCCTCGCTCGATGCAAAGAGCACTGCACAGGCTGCCAAATGCATCGTGTAGGGAAAGAACAGTTGACGGACCAGAATCCAGCGAAAGATCGCCAGCCAAATCAAACTGCCTGCCATAAGTAACAAACGTTCGTCTCGAAACTCTGGTCGGCTGCGCAAGACAATTGCCGTCAAGAAGACCTGAGCCCAGGCAACGTCACCACAAAAGAGCGCTGTCGCGAGAATACAGAGAACGAAAACAGATTGGGTCGCAGTTAAGAACCGTGGAGCCTGGATCATTCAAGATCAACCAAAGTCTGGTCTGTCTGAGTTCATCGATGTGGTGTTAGACAGTCCAGTGTAGAAATCAATGAAGGTTAGAGAATTCCAGTCAGCTCGTCTGCGGCGATCATCGACGCGATATCCAAAAAAGGCAGGGAGTTTATCACCTGAGGTGTTACCTATCGTGATCCAACGCGGTAAAGACTTCACGTGTGCCGAATCGGCGATAAGCACTCACGTTTGCTCAGGCTGCGAGCCCGGCAGCGAGTCTCGCCTTGGACCGAGTGATCAGACGTATCGTGATCGACCATCAAGCCGAGGAAATGAGATGAGTCCCGGAAAGGCACGCCTGTGGACAGGGATTAGCTGTGTGGGAACATTGGTAACAATAGCCGCCGCGATGCTTTTCTCTGACGCTCCGAATGCACTGTTTGCAGAAACGCTCAGCGGTCGCCCCGCTGACTTTATAGCGTTCTTGATATTTTTCGCCTTCGCTGCACTTTTGCTTTTGCCATTCGATCTCATCGGAGGCATTTGGATTCCTGTTTCTTTGGAAGATCAAACTCCGAAGTTGAGCGTGTGGCTGAGACGCTGGGTTCGGTCCGTTGGAATCCAAGTCATTTTTTACTCCGTTACGTTCTTTATTTACCTGCAGATTGGGCGAGGAGTCGGAGCTCCATGGCTGATCGTCATCTTCGCGATGATACAGATTGCTCTGCTGGCAGGTCAGGAGTTGATCTGGCGCACGATGGTCGCTCAACCTGCGGGCTTTGCAGGCGAGGGTGCAACTCAGTTCGTACCGCATTTCGATCAACGGTTTTCGGGAGGAATCACGGGAATGCCGGGGTTCGAGAGCATTTTAATTCCAGCGGATTGGAGGACGCGTTTGCAACCGTCGAGCTTGCGTTTGTTGGTCACACGTCGAATTGCTGCTCGAGATTCCGGTGGAAGGGTTCGCGGTGTTTTTTGGGCCATGCTTTGGAACATCATCAGCTTCACGGTGGCGATCCTGCTGTCTGGAGGCGCGATTGTTTCGGTCGCCAATCTCGTCACCGCATTTCTATGGTTCCTTCTGCTTTCATTCCTGGGTTTGCTGCTGCTTCCGGCGCTCAACCGGCAGAGCGTTTTCGCATTGGATCACTACGTTGCGGCTCACGTCAGCACGGTCGAACTCCAGGAGGCCATTCGTGAGATCGACGAGCTTACAGAACAGGATCCGACGCGGTCTGCATCGGCCGAATCCATCTTCCAGCCAATCCCCTGTCCCGAACGCAGGCTGTTGTCGCTTGCGAAGGAAGGTTCGCAACATGTGATTGCGTGGAATGTCGCGAGGACTGCGCTCTACCTGAGCTGGGCATTCGGTGGTCCGCTTGCAAGGGCCGTTCACTGCAACGTGGGTCGCCCGGAATTGTGGGCCCTGTTGCCGTCGGATTGATGTTTTGAAGAACGGAATCCGGAGATCAGGAAGTTTCCACACGACGAGGAACAATGACAGGCCTAAAATCTACCCGGAGACGCATTTCCCCGATCCGGAGTTCGCAGGCTACGCAAGCAAAAGCCCATGTTGCAGCAGTTTCTGTTTTTTTGGCATCACTGCGTTCCTGATTCCGTTGAGCCTGGCTCATGGCCTTGCGTCGGATTCGGCCGCTCCAGCCAATCCAGCGGCTGAACGTATGCAACGGTTTTTGACTGACACGGCGGTGATGCCTGCGGACTTCCATGAATCAACCTTTGACGAGGTTTGAAAAGCGAGGCCGCAGGCTCTGAAGTCGAAGGCAACCATCGTTTCCCCTGCCGAGCGAAGGGCCATGGCGTTCGATCGCTATGGGCTCACACCCGAACGGTTGATGATTCCGGAAAACCGCTGCAGTACCTGGTGACCGCCGACCGTGGCTGGTTGATGAATTGCTTCGCGGGTCACGGGGGCACCGTTTTTAGAATGCCGATGGCCGGCGCGCCAAATAGCCGTTTCGCCCTGCAGTCTCTGACGGAAGAGACTATACCGGCCCATTGATCACGCACTCGCCAGTCGCGGAAAACCGCTGTTCGTCCAAAACTGTTCGAAGTGTCATGGAACATACGGCGACGATTGGATCTATCCAAATGTGCGAGTTCCGCTGGACGAACTCGGCACCGATCCCGTGCGACTGATTGCTCTCACAGAGGAAGGCCGAAAGAAATACGTCGACAGTTGGTTTGCGCACGCGGGTGAAGCAGACGCTCAGCAGTGAGAGGGATCAATTGCACTGGCGCAAAACCCGCTCTTCCATCGAACTCAATACGACGCAAAATCACTTCGAATGTCCCATTCGAATTTTCGATCAGCAATGACACGAGGGACGAGGCGTCGTTTAAGAATGGCTGGGCCATGTAAGTCTCCATTTCTGTCATAGAGTTTCCGAGATGCTGCAGAACTACTGGCGGTAAGTTTCCGAGTATTTGCCAATTCGACCAGCGTTGATTTAATTCTTTCGCAAGTGTGGTAACCTTGTTAACACAGTGCGCAGCGATCTCGCGCGACAACTCAGGAAAGTCAGAAGAAGTTTTTTATGAATCCGACCCAGCCCGTCAGTGATAGAATGCAGTGCATGGAAGTCTGGGGCGGCAACAAAGCGACGTGGTCTCAGTTTTCTGTACCGGGACTGGATCTCTGGGTTCACAGCGAACCCTTTCGCAGCAGTGATGGAGGCGGCGATGTGTACTACCTCTCTTCCTGCGCATCGGGAAGAATCACGAGAATGCTCGTGGCTGACGTGAGTGGCCATGGAGCGTCTGTGGCACCGGTGGCAGTGGCGTTGCGCGACCTGATGAGGGAAAACATCAATTTCATCAAGCAGACTCACTTGATTGCGTCTTTGAATTCTCAGTTTGAGAGCATTTCGGCGACTGGATGTTTCGCAACAGCACTTGTCAGCACCTTCTTTTCGCCAACCCGAACTCTCGCCGTCTGCAATGCCGGGCATCCACTGCCGCTGTTCCGGGACGCACGCACAGGTCGATGGAGCTCCAGTGATGCGGGGACGGATGAAAAACCGTCGAATAACATGCCAATTGGGGTCGTCGATGATGGCGGATATCGTTCGACTAAACTTCGATTGAACGTTAACGATATGGTACTGACCTACACGGATTCACTTTCCGAAGCAAAGAATCGGGATGGAAGAATGCTGGGAACTCAGGGAGTGTGTGACATGGTCAACACGTTCAGTTCTCTACCGCCTGAGTCACTCATACCCCGCCTGCTGGAGGCGATTCGCGAGTTAAGCCCCGGTAACCTGATGTCAGACGACACCACTGTCATGTTGCTGCGAGCGAATGGTTCCGGAGTCCGTTTTATTGAGAACTTGAAAGCACCCTTCCGCATTCTGAAGGGCCTCTGGCAAGCACGCTTTCCTTCCAAATCGGTAGCTGCGATCACCGAGGTACAAGTCGCCCCACCACAGCGATACTGAAAGATCGGCGATCAGCACGTGAGCGGTACTTCCAGCAGCGACAGTCATCTGCCGCCAACAAATCCCGTCGCACCTGTCAACCCAGACGTCCCAGGAGCCAGTCGACCTGGCATTTGAAACCTGCTCATGTGCGTTGGAACAATTGCCAAACAGACTAGTTGGAAACTCGAAGCAGTTTTCGTCAGACCTGAAAAGTTTTGAGAATCCACGAGGTTACTCGTCAGATTTATCACTGACAAGCAACGAGATGAATGTCGATGTCAGAGCGATCGCAAAGACCGCACAGCCCACACCAAAGATTACAAGATCGCTATTTGCCATGATGAGGGCTCCCTAGCACGAGGGTCCCGAAACTGAGTATCGACGGCACCCACAACTTTAAAATCATTTGAATTGTGAACGATTCTTATTGCCGTCCATACCCTCCCCAAACGGTCTACAGCAGTGTGATGAGGACGCAAAGAACAAGAAGGGGGAATTTAACTGAGCGAATCCTTCTCAGCAGATTCTCTTCGTCTCTGCCTACTGACACTGATTTTTGTTGCAATTTCAGATGAACAAAGCGGGTTTCAGTGATATTCAATCTTTTCCGAATAACCCGTGTTACTCATGAACGTTTTCTCCGGTATGTCTCTCACGAATGAACGTTATGAACGTTTAAAAATCAAAAACTTGGTAAAGTGAGATCTCAGATGAAGAAAATGATCACAGTATTGGCGACAGGATTGCTGGCTCTTTCTGCAACTGCAGAGGCCGGATCTAAGTGTAACGGGACGACAACGTCTAGCCGGACGGTACGCGGAGCACATGTGTTGACAACATTCGTGGCACATCCTGCTGAAAAGGACATTGTGGACACGGCCGTTGGAGCCGGTTCATTCAAGACCCTCGTCGCGGCTGTGAAGGCTGCAGGCCTTGTTGAAACTCTGAAAGGCGAAGGTCCGTTCACCGTCTTCGCTCCGACCGATGAAGCATTCGCTAAGCTGCCCAAAGGGACTGTGGAATCGCTGTTGAAGCCAGAGAACAAGGCGAAACTCCAGGCAATCTTGACCTACCATGTAGTGGCCGGCAAAGTGATGGCTGCCGATGTCGTCAAAATCAAAGGTGCAGTCACCGTGCAGGGCCAGCAGATCGACGTTGCCGTGAAGGAAGGGAAAGTCACTGTCGATGCCGCAAACGTTGTGAAGACAGACATTGCCTGCTCAAACGGCGTGATCCACGTAATTGACAGTGTGATCCTGCCAGCTGATAAAGACATCGTGGATACCGCTGTGGCTGCCGGTTCATTCAAGACTCTGGCTGCTGCACTGACGGCTGCGGGGCTGGTCGATACATTGAAAGGCGAAGGACCGTTCACAGTGTTCGCCCCCACCGACGAAGCCTTCGCGAAACTTCCAGCAGGAACTGTCGAAAGTCTGTTGCTGCCAGAAAACAAAGAAAAGCTCATTGCCGTTCTGACTTACCACGTCGTGTCAGGCAAAGTGCTGGCCAGCGAAGTCGTGAAGCTGAAGTCTGCTAAGACCGTGAATGGCAAAGATGCCATGATCAAAGTCAGCGACAAAGGTGTGATGGTCGACGCGGCAAAGGTCGTCGCTACTGATATCGAAACGTCCAACGGTGTGATTCACATCATCGACAGCGTGATCCTGCCGTAATCGTGTGGAGTCTAACGTTATCTCGGGGGCGGTCGACATCCAGTCAGCCGCCCCTTTTTTATCTGTTTAAACCCGAGAAATGAAAGTTCATTCAACCATGTCAATCGCATTCGATGAAACCGAGACCGATGAATCAGCTGCGGATGATTGCTGTGTGCGATCGAATGAGTCCCGGCATGTCCGACGCACAATGATCACCGAGTCTGCGGTCGATTTGGCAGCCATCAAAGGTGCCGTCCGCACGATCCTACGAGCTGTGGGCGAAGACCCGGACCGAGACGGATTGCTCGAAACGCCGCGACGTGTGGCCAAAATGTACGCCGAAATGTTTTCAGGGCTGCAGCAGGATCCGGGACGTCACCTGGAAGTGACATTCGAAGAAAGTTACGACGAAATCGTGTTGGTGCGTGACATTCCATTCACAAGCATGTGCGAACATCATCTGCTTCCGTTCCGCGGGGTTGCCCATGTGGCGTACATTCCAAACGGGCGGGTCACTGGCCTGAGCAAACTGGCTCGTGTGGTGGAAGAGGTGTCGCGTCGCCCACAGGTTCAGGAGCGGATGACACAGACCGTTGCCGACCTGATTGAAGATCGTCTGGGCAGTCGGGCTGTCGGCGTGATCATCAAGGCCGAACATTCCTGTATGTCGATCCGCGGGATTCGCAAGACCGGGAGCCTGACCGTGACCAGTACGATGCGAGGGTCGTTCCGCAGCGATCCGGCGAGCCGGGCGGAATTGATGTCACTGATCAACATGCCGAACTGATGAACCAATCCTGTCCCGAGAAGTTTGACGAGAGGAGGTTTTGATGATCATTCAAAAACAGTACAAGTTTTACGCCGCACACCGCAACGAGACACTGCAGGACAAGTGCAGCAATCTTCACGGTCATCGCTACGGCGTGCGGTGCCACTTTGAGGTGGAACGTGACGGAGATATCAGCACGCTCTTTGGCGATTTCGATTCGCAGATTGAGCCGTGGCTTAAGGAAAATTACGATCACGGCATGTTGATCAACATTCATGATCCGCTCTATGAAACTCTCCAGCAACACATGGTACGAACCGGTGAGACACTCCGGCTGAAAGTCATGAACGGGCCGACAAGTGTGGAGAACCTCTGCCACCTGTTGTTCAGCGAGATCACTCAGATGGGATTTCGTCTTGCTCTGCTGGAAGTTCAGGAAACCGACACGTCGGTCATCAGTTACACGCGAGAAGACTGGATTGCTGATAATCGGCACTTCGCCCGTCACAGGTCTCATTCCGACGCAGAAGCCGTCGCGTTGTCCTGAGAGGAATTGCCCTATGCCTGGCCAGCTTGATAACAGCCAATCGCCGCGAGTTGAGACACCGGATGCGTCCGGATGGATGAAACAGATTCTGCTGGCGGCTGCCGTTTATAACATCGCCTGGGGAGCCTTTGCGATCCTGAGTCCACTCACCTTGTTTCGCTGGTGTGGATTCGATCCTCTGCCGAATTATCCGGAATTGTGGCAGTGCATCGGGATGATCGTCGGAGTCTACGGGGTGGGTTATGGAATCGCCGCACGCGATCCTTTTCGACACTGGCCGATTGTGCTCGTCGGCCTTCTGGGTAAGATCTTCGGGCCGATCGGCTTTGTCGGTGCAGTCACCTCCGGACGCTTCCCGCTGGCGATGGGATGGACAATCGTGACGAATGATCTTTTTTGGTGGTTACCCTTCGGCCTCATTCTCTGGGGCGCGTTTCGGTCCAATCAGTCTAAGCCTGAATTGTAATTCGAGCAGTAGGAACGGCACAATGTGCCTCAACAGAACTTACGATGAGTGACTATGAAACTGATTTTTCTCACACAAATCTTCGCAACGCTGTTCATGGTCGGCCTCATCTGGTTTGTTCAGATCGTACACCACCCGTTGTACGCGAATGTGGGTCGCGAACAGTTTCCTGAATACGAAGCACTGCACAACCGGATGACGACGTGGGTGGTTGGGCCAGCCATGCTGGTTGAATTAGTGACTGCTGTCTTGATCCTCAAGTATTCTCCCCTTGCTTCTTCAACGCTCGCATGGATGGGGTTGGGGCTTCTCATCGTGATCTGGGTTTCGACAGCCGCTCTGTCTGTTCCGGCGCATGATGTCTTGACGGCCGGATTTTCTGAGGGAGCGTATCG
>JANMEV010000360.1:0-14070 GCA_031377305.1 Planctomycetota bacterium
GTGTAGACCCAAAACAGACTTGTGTACTTGGGCACTCCGTCAAAGCCGACCGCACCTCCGACCGGTGGCGGAATCAGGTCGGACCAGCCAGCATTCCGGAATTTATCAACATCATCAATTGTCTTACCCGTCTGCTGCAGAACAACACGGACAATCTCGCCAAAGCCAAGCGTCACGATGGCCAGATAGTCACCGCGAAGACGCAGGGAGGGCAACCCAACAACGTATCCAGCCCCCGCCGCAAACAGTCCGCCGATAACACAGGACACAGCAAACAACCATTCGCCGCTCCCCAGAAATCCCCCATGCTTGCTGGTGCTGTCCCAAAGACACATTGATCCGTAATAGGTGATCGTCGCCGCCGTGTAACCGCCCAGCGTCATGAAGCCCGCGTGGCCGATTGAAAACTGCCCCGTCATACCGTTAACGATATTCAACGACACTGCAAGTACGATCGCAATTCCAACATCCAGCACGATTCTCTGGTAGTAGCGGCTGACAAGATCCGGAAGCAGGAAGTGAAGCAACAACGCAAGGACAACGCCGATCACCAGAGGAACAAGTGCAGTCCAGGCATTTCCTGGCGCCCTAATCTCAGCAACGGCCTTTGACGAATTCGCAGAGGAAGCGTTTGACATGGCTACACCTTCTCCCGCAATGGCGATCCGAGCAAGCCGCTTGGCTTCACCAGAAGAATGATGATCAGCAGCGCAAACACATACACATCGCGATAATTCGACGACACGTAAAACGCGCCAAACTGCTCCACAAATGCAATGACAAACCCGCCGAGCACAGCTCCTCGCACATTGCCAATGCCACCAATCACAGCGGCCACAAACGCCTTCAATCCCAGCAGCACCCAGATCGTATGGGCCGGCTGATTCATGCCGGGATACTTCATCACGTAGAGAAACCCGGCAGCCGCAGCCAGAGTCGACCCAAGCACGAATGTGAACGAGACGACTCGATCAACAGGAATCCCCATCAAAGCGGCCGTGTCGGTGTTGAACGACACCGCTCGCATGGCGACGCCAAGCCTGGTATGGAAGACCAGGTACTGCATCATCAGCATCAGCGACGTTGCGGTTGCAAAGATCACGACATCGACCAGACCGATGACCAACTTTCGAGCCGCCTCTCCTTCACCAAACGTAAATGAAGCCAGTTCCCAGCTCGGCAACAGCGGCGGCATCTTTTGAGGACTGGCTCCAAAGACAAAATCCAGCTGACCAATGTTCTGCAGCAGCAAAGATACGCCAATCGCGGTTATCAACACATTCAACCGCGGAGCCCGACGCAACGGTCGGTAAGCGAGTCGCTCAATAGCAAATCCGAGTACACCGCAGAACGCCATCGCAGCGATCAGCACCACTCCTGCAACCCAAAAGGGGGGAACCGTTTCCGGGTTGTGAGGATTCAAACCCAGCTTTGGAAGGATGCGAACGGCCAGCGTGTAACTGCTCCATGCGCCTAGAACCACGATATCGCTATGCGCGAAGTTGATGAACTTCAGAATCCCGTACACCATCGTGTACCCCAACGCAATGAGCGCATAGAGGCTTCCGATGGCAATGGCAGTGATCAGCGTTTGAGCAAAGTCAGACATCCAGATCACGCACCCGGCTCAATCGTGGTCACGAAAGTTGGCTTTCCTTCTTTCATTTCAAGGATCACCGCAGGCTTCACGGCATTACGATCGGCATCAATCGAAATCTTCCCCGTGACCCCATCAAAGTCCTTCGTTTTCGATATCTCAGCAGCCAGGGCCGGCCCATCAAGCGACTCCGTTCGGCTCATGGCTTCGAAGACAATTCTAGCCGCATCGTATCCCAGTGCGGCCAGGCCGTCCGGAATCTGCTTGTGACGTTCGGAATACTTCCTGATGAACTCCTGAACTCGGGGACTTGGATCCTGCTGCGAGTAGTGATTTGAGTAGAAGCAACCGTTGATCGCTTCACCCGCTATTTCACCAAGCTTCACAGAGTCCCAGCCGTCGCCGCCCAACAGTGGCTTGGTCAGCCCCAGTTTGCGAGCCTGCAAAGCGATGTTGCCCACATCCGTGTAGTACCCGGGAACGAACACAACGTCTGGTTCGCTGCCTCGGATGGAAGTCAACTGCGCCGAGAAGTCCTGATCGCCACCCTGATAAGTTTGCTTAGAGACGATCGTGCCTCCCAAAGCAACAAACGCCTTTTCAAATTCTTCCTGCAGCCCAACAGAATAAGGCGAAGCCTGATCCGTTAATATGGCCGCTTTGGAAGCTTTGATCCTGTCGTTCTCGTATGCAAACTTCGCACACACGGATCCCTGAAACGGATCGATGAAGCAAACGCGAAAGATCATGTCGCCAATTTTAGTGACCTTTGGATTTGTCGAAGAAGGACTGACCATCGGAACGCCGTTTTCCTGACAAACCGGAGCGCCTGCCAGTGAGAGTCCGGAAGCCACTTCACCAATCACGGCAACGACGCTGTCCTTGTTAATCAGTCGAGTCACCGCTGTTCCCGCTTCTCGGGTATCACCTTTATCATCGTAGGTGATCAGCTTCACCTTTTTGCCACGAATGCCACCTGCCGCATTCAACTCATCGACCGCAAGCTTGATCCCATTGTCCGTGGACTCACCAAACGTGGCTTCAGAGCCTGTCATCGATCCAAAATGGCCGATCAGGATCTCGTCGCTGGTGCTGCTGCCGGATCCTTGCTGACAACCGGACGTCGCAAGTGCCGCCATCGCCAGCATTGTCGCTGCAAACAAACGCTGAATACTTCTGAAGCCCACGGACACCATAGCAATGTTCTCGTTTTCTTTGATAAGTCAACGCGAGCTTCCATCAGGGGAACGACGGAGGCGTACATTCCGACTTTACCTGCACTCCAAGGCGAATCTCAAGGCTCGTCCAGAAAATATGAGATGAAAATCGGGCGTTCTTTCCATGAAGCCGACGTGGTTGCTCAAAAAACTTGCATTCGTTAGGAAAAAAGGATCAGATCCCGCGAATCGTGGCTGTGACACACAAACCGCCGCACCCCGCACGATGTTTCGGAGCCGATGGAAACGCATTTCAAACTGAACGCGTCAACCAGGGATTCGCGACAGCCGACAACTGCCCGGCGAGCCGCGATTTTGTCAGGACAATCAGGGCTGCTTCGGCGAAAGCGGCATGGGTGACTGTGCCTCACTCTTCTCAAAAGCTCGTAGCATTACGAGTTGGTTTCCGGCAGCGACGGCTTCATACTGAATATCCCTGAATTCAACAGCCTTTTGCTGCTCATCCTTCCGAAAGATCAAACGTCCATCCGCTGAAAACGCCTGAGGGTCCTGGTCAGGAGCAGTGCGAGTCCACCCAAGCAGGATTTTGTCGGGGCCGTAACGATAATCGTCCCGCCACGACTTTGGGATGTCAATGAACGGATCAACATACCGACGGCTCACTTCCGAATCACCATAGTCAACCGATTGAATCAGACGATCGGCATTGTATGTCCGCTTTTCATTCGCCAGCGTGAACGTGCTGACAAATGCTGGTAGCGAGATCGCCGTCCTGTTGATGGCGAAGACGCCCACGTCGATCCGATTGGTCTGCATGCCCGGGGCACCTGAAACAGGAAATCGTTCCTGCCATTCAACAATCACTTCCGCCCGCGACGCGTTGTCAGTCAACGGACGAATGTGAACCCGACTCGCATTTCCCTGAAGAACAGCCCAGCGAAACGTCAAAGGCTGACCGTTTAATTCAAAGCTATCTCCGGCATCGACCACCATCCTTCGCTGGAATGCTGTCGACCGATAAATCCTTGCGATGGCAACAGGAGTGTCAAAGAATCGTTCGGCGGAGCCCGGATGAAAATAATCTTTGCCCGGAACACCAAGGTCCTCTTCGATCACCTTCAGTCGAACCAGCGCGGGGATTGTCGCCAGCGTCAGATCATGAGCCATCCGAACCATTCGAAGCGGATTCAGTTCAGAGCCCTGAAAGACAACCGGATGAGCTTTTCCGCTGAAGTAGTCGTCATCGGACTGCACGGATCTCTGGCTTCGCCGCAGCAGCATCTGCACCACAGGCATGAGCATTCGTTTTTCAATCAGGGCACGCTTCACTTCCGGCTGGAAGGCGGCCATCGTCAGAGCGATGGCCTCAAGGAAGGGCTGATCTGATCCCGATGAACCCTGCGAAATCACCCAGAACGGCGTATTAGCCGGATAGACATCGCCATGTTGCGAATCGTAGTCGTTGTGTTCGGGATAGCAGTACATCTGGTTGTTGACAAACTGGTTGTAGGCCAGCTTCATTAACAAATCTTCGTGCATCAGCATTCGCGGATTGCTTCGCCAGAAGGGAGAATTCACCTCCGCCGTCGACGAGTTCCCGAATGTCGGCATTTCAAAAGCCTGACCGATTCGCATGCCCCAGTCAGCGCCAGCCTTTGACGCTTCCGGTGAATACTCAACGTGAGTCAGCAGAGGGAACTTCGCCAGGTTCAGGTTCGAATGATCACGATCGCGATTGTCGTAAAGATCACCGTAATGACCGGCGGATGTTCCTTCGTTGATCCACGCATTGACTGCCACTTCCGGAGCGGATGTTCCCACAATATGGGCCGCTGATTTCGTGACGGCCGGAGCTTCAAACGACGTCAACAGCGACAGCCGGCTGGCGTCCCATCGAGTGTTCTGCTCCGTCACAAAAGCGACTCCATTCTCAATCACGCCAGGCTTGAAAACAGCCGGCGTTTCGAGTGCTTTGAACGGCTCTTTGGCAGACTTCAGAATTTCCTCAAAGGCAGCATCCGAACGGAGTGATTTCAGATCAACGTCCGTCTCCAGTTGCCGAACGTCTCGAAAGCCCAGCCGAACCGCATTCGTCAAACTTTCCAGACCCGGTTGAACGTCGCCCTTGACGGCCTGAAGACATGCGAGGTTGTACCAGCCTGCTGGCTCGTTCGGCTCCAATTGAGTCATTTTCTGGACGACCTGCATCGCTCCAGCGAAGTTCTTCTGAGCAATCGTCGCGACCAGAACTTGTTGAAGTTTGAGATGTTCGACTCGCTTCATCGGCACGTCAAACAGCGAGGCAGGTTTCACCGCCGGATCCTGGGTGGCAGATCCGAGGAAAGACGCTGCGACAATCAAAATCGCAATGCAGATCGGCACGGGGAGGATTCTCATTTGAAGGCTCACTCCGGAGCAGGGTAGGGCGATCGTTTGCCGATCTTACCATAATGCCGCAAGAGAAGCGCCACTTCCAGACGTTACCGAATTCGGCAGGCCGGACTGAACGAAGCAAGTTCCAGCATTCGATGATGTGCCGGAGCTCTCACCAGTAACGCGTTGCGCCCGGGCGCAAATCACCAGCGAGCCGACAATCACCTGAGCGGCACTCTATTCATCATCTTTAGATTCACGTGCTGCCGGAGCATCGCCACCAAGAATTCGTTTGACGGGCAAAAGGATACGAACCACCGTCTGCGTTTCGACCGGAGTGATGGGCTGGTGATCCAGTTGAAACTGTGTCAGAGGAAGATCAACCGTGCCGATCAACAACGCCGTATTCAGTTGTATCGCATCACTGACTTCGTCGCGTCGCAGATAGTCGTCCTGAAGCCGAACGTAGTTTTCTCCACCTGCCACGTTGTACATGGACACCATCAGCAAGATATCCAGCGGATTCGTTCCGGAGATATCATAGGTCGATTGAATCTGCGTTGTTTCACTTTCCAGAGAAGACTTTTTGGCCGAAAGCGCCTTGCGAACAATGCGAACTCCTCGCAAAAAATCACGAACTTCAGAGATCCGAACGCCGCCCGAATCCCGTGACCATCTTTGGTTGGGCTCTAACTGTTTGAATTTCTCATCCGACTTTTCGGAAGGCAAATACGCACGATTTCCAAACAGGATCGCCCAGTCGCGAATTGGTACCGGCAGATGGTGCTCAAAGCTGCCATCCAGTAACCCGCTTGCCGGCATCTGCAATTGCGATTCGAAGGCAGGCGATTCGCTGACCTCAAAAAACGATTCCGCCAAAAACGCCTGAGAGCCATCGACCACCATTGGCAGCGACGAAAACTCAAACGGCGCGATGTCTGTGCGATGGCTCGTCTGCCGTCCCAACCCTGCGCCGCCCGGACGATAGAGACCACCATAAACGTCTTCTGCTCGACCATTCCAAATTAATGATTCAACGGACGCCGGGGCTGTCCGCTCAGCCAGCACTGGTAAAGGCATGACGGAAACGCTGCCAAAACGTGAGTCGGACGTCGACAGGCTGCTCCATGTGCGAGTGCGCACGGCCTGTCGCGATCCATTCTGAGCGAAGTCCAGCAGTTGAACTTCCCGAACCGTTGCATCCGCTCGATCAGTGCCGGACCACAGGAACGTGACTCCGCAAGCGGCTGCAACAAGCGTCGGAAACGTCACCCAGGTCAATCGAGGACGCCGCAGCAATCGAACGACTAACAGGTAATCCAACGGTCCGATGATGACCAGGTAAACGATCATCAGCAGCATCGCATGCCAACTCGACCAACGCTGAGTGGCAGGAATTGCATCCGACACATTGGCAAGCTGGGTTGAAAGATCACTCACACCGGTGCTTGAAATTCGTCCCTTGCGACTGACCTGTTCGTCATTTGTGTCAAGCTGCCTGCCGAACAACAACATCTCGTACATTTGCGACAGGGACAGCCAGCGATTGAGGGGCTTCAGATTCAGGTCCACGGCCACCAGCGTCACCACACCACCACCAACACTAATGCGTGAAATCAGCGGACCATTGATCGAGTTGACAATCACCCGAGGCTGATCGGACACCATTTTTAGAATGGATACGTTCTGGCGATTCGTCTGAAGCTGGCTGGATCCGGAGACAAAATTTCGAATCGACGAAAGGTCCTGACTACGCATCGGTTCAGGCTGAATACCGAACTCCGGTTGAAGCCAACCGCCGATGCTGGATGCCAACAATTGTGAGAGATTCTCGCCGCAGCTCACGATTAGATTTCCGCCAGTCAGGATCCAGTCTTTGACGGCCCTGGTCTGCTGTTCAGACAAAGAATAATCCGAAACCAGCACCAGTGTATCGACAGAGTCAAGCCCGCGGCGCGAATCCGGCACGTCTGCCATTGTAGGCACATTCAAGATCGCCAGTGAGCCCTGAGTTGAGTCACTGGACTGCAGCCTTTCTGACAGCTCCGCGATGCCAGCCGGCGAGCCAATCGTCAACGCCGTCAGCGAGTGATGACGCAGCAGAGTCATTTCCGAAATCACACCACTCGATTGGACGGTTGCCGATTCAGCAGCAGCTTCCGCTTGCTTCTTCGTGTCCAAAGCATGACAGACCACCGAATGCTGCCACAGTGCTTTCCTGGCTGCATCATCCAGTCGCAGCTTAATGGTCCCTTCCTGGCGACCAATCATGAACACACCGCCCACCGCAAGGCCTCCTGAATTATCGCTCTTTGCAATAGCGACGATGCTTTCGCATTGGTCACCTTTCGGGTCGCTGGCGGTGATCACCAGCGAAACTTCCGTCGACGGAACGAGCCCGGTCGCCTGCAATTGAACGGGCAGCCAGTTGCCGACTCGCCCATGCCCCTCAAATCCCATCGTGAGATTGTTCACGATGACGCTTCCGCCCGCAGGTGCATCCTGAGCTATCAAGGGCGAGGAGCCGCGCAGGACTGTTATCGCCACAATGCAACGGGCTATCGTGATCGAACGATTCAGCAATTGACGAAGGTCGCAGTTGGGCACTTTGGTTGTTCTCGTGTTGTCGCAAAAACGATCAGCCACTAACGAAGAACCCACCATTTGAATGACAGATTGCAGCCGCAACAATCATCTCATCGGCCCGTTCGCCAGCTTTTCCAGGACATAACCTAAGACAGGCCGCAAATTCTGAGTCGCGGGCCGTGTCCGCCAAGGTGTTTCCCGGCTATTCGGCCACTCACTTGTCAGAATTAACCGCCCATCAACACGCGATATCCGCCCCGTATTACGCTCGAAAGACCGCGTTTGGATGGAAAAATCCCTTATTCTTAACCAACGACGGCCGCTTTTGCGAAAAAGTCGCTCAGATGTCCAGTTCTTTCACGTCGAGCGCGTGCTTCTCAATGAATTCCCGCCGTGGCTCGACGGCATCGCCCATCAGGACGCGAAAAATCTCGTCGGCGGCGGCCGCGTCTTCCATTCGGACCTGAAGCAACGTTCGCTTTTCCGGATCCATACTGGTGTCCCAAAGTTCCTCGGAGTTCATTTCTCCCAGACCCTTGAAGCGTGTCAGTGTCAGACCCTTTTCACCCAGCCGGCGAAGCTCGGCCAGCAAGTCACGCAGACTGGTCAGCCGCACGCTATCATCGTCACGCTCGAGCACGAACGGAAAAACGGGCTCGGCATTTCGAACGCCCGCAGGGGTGAAGTCCGCAACGAAGAAACCGTAATCCTTAAGCTGCATGAAAACGTCGTTCAGCGTCTTGATCTCGTGCAGGTCGACCAACTGAGCGGCCTTTTCTCGCAACGCCACAACTGGCGCACCGGCAACCGGTGGCGTGGGTGCTGCCGGCGCCACGGGCGCGGGACTTGTAACCGCGGCGTCCGGAGCGTCTGCGGTCACGACAGGCAGCAGCGATTTCAGAAGAGCGTCGGCGTCATCACGTTCGAGGAACCACTTTTCTGAGTCACCAAACAGAACTCGGTAACGCGGCAGGCGAGATTTTTCGCCCGCGTTGAATTTGAGCAGATAGCGAATATCGATGCCGCGACGTTCCAGCAATTCTATCGGATGCTCCATCTGCGAAACGAGGTCACACAGCTTCTGCAGGTGCTCGCCGGTGAACATCGTACTGTCGGCTTTCACCGTCAACCGAGTGCCGCTCATGCCGAGACTAATCAGCTCCGTCATCATCGCCTGATGCGTCTGCACATATCGCACCTGCTTGCGCTGGATTACGCGGTAGAGCGGTGGCTGAGCAATATAGATGTGACCACCGGCCACAAGGTCTCGCATATGGCGGAACAGGAAGGTCAACAGCAGCGTACGAATGTGGCTACCGTCAACGTCGGCGTCGGTCATGACAATGATCTTGCCGTAACGGCGCTTGCTAATATCCATCTCGTCTTCACCACCGGCCGGTGACAGACCGATGGCTCGGAAGAGGTTGCTGATTTCCGTATTGTCCAGCACCTTAACAAGCTGCGCCTTTTCGACGTTGAGGATCTTACCTCGCAGTGGCAAAATCGCCTGAATGCTGGAGTCGCGTCCCGTGTCAGCCGATCCACCGGCCGAATCCCCTTCCACGAGGTACAGCTCGGTGGAAAGCAGGTCACGACTTCGGCAGTCTCGCAGTTTCTCCGGCAAACCGCCCGTCGTCAGCGCGCCTTTGCGGCGGACCATGTCGCGGGATTTGCGAGCCGCTTCACGAGCCTCAGCCGCCATCACAGCTTTGGCGACGAGTTTCTTTGCGATCGAAGGATTCTCTTCGAGATACTTATTGAAGCCTTCGCCAAGAACTGTCTGTACGGCTCCTTCAACTTCCGGATTTGTCAGCTTCACCTTGTTTTGCGACGTGAACTTTGGATCGGGAACTCGTACCGAAACAATTGCCGTCAGACCTTCGCGAAAGTCGTCGCCGATCGGGACGATATCTTTGAACAAGTTGCCAGCCTTGGCATAGTTGTTCATCGTTCGAGTCAGCGCGCTGCGAAAACCGCTCAGATGCGTTCCGCCGTCGGGATTGAAGATATTGTTGGCGTATGTCCACACGTTTTCCGTGTAACCATCGTTGTACTGCATCGCGACTTCAACCACGACGTCATCGGATTCCGCTATGCAACGAAAGACGTCCTGAGTCAGAGGCGTCTGAGTTCGGTTGAGGTACTTGACGAATTCGACAAGGCCGTCTTCGAAGTGGAATTCTTCCGTTCGATCAGCTCGTTCGTCTCGCAGTGTGATGCGAATTCCGGGCGTGAGGAACGCGAGTTCTCGCATGCGGCGAGTCAAAGTATCCAGCGAGAACGTGGTCTCGGAAAAGATGGTTGGGTCAGGAAGAAACGTCAGTCGCGTGCCAGTGGAGTCCGCTCGTCCAAGTTCGCGCAGTTCTGATGTGCGGCGACCTTTTTCGAAGTCCATGACCCACGTCGAACCGCCGCGACGAACTTCTGCCGTTAGCCAGGAACTCAGCGCGTTGACAGCCGTGATGCCCACTCCATGCAGACCGCCGGTGCCGACTTTGTAGCCGCTTTCGCGGTTGAATTTTCCGCCCGCATGGATTTCCGTCAGAACGACTTCCAGAGCCGGTCGACCATCGCCCTTAACGACATCGACCGGAATTCCTCGACCGTTATCGACGATTGAAATGCTCTCGTCGACGTTGATCTGAACGTGGATCTCAGACGCGAATCCGTTGACCGCTTCGTCGATGCTATTGTCCACAACTTCGTAAACCAGATGATGCAAACCCGGCGATCCCGTATCGCCGATGTACATGGCCGGGCGAGTTCGGATACCTTCAATCCCTTTCAGATGCTGAATATCGGAGGCATCGTAGGTCTTATCAGGAGTCGGTTCAGACACGAGTTGTTCCTAGTAGTTTTCAGTTTTCAGTTTTCGGAGGACAGCGTCAGCATTTCAGCACGGCGGTTTCAGTGTGAGCCTGCGTTTGCTGAACACTGAAAACCGAACACTGAAAAATCACAACTATCTCGCTCTCACATAACGAATCGATCGAATCCCGGACTGCGGCAGGCTGGCTTTCATTTGCTCCAGCACGGTTTCGTGCATAAAACCTCGAAGTTCCTCCAAAGCCGCACCGTTTGTTACGATAACTTCCACAACGCCATCACGAACTTTCCGAGCCGTGCTGCGTCGCCCCAGTTCAGGGCCAACGATTCGTTTCCATTCCGCGTCAAGACTTTCTGCCGCCGATCGATTCACCACTCCCTTGCTGCGAATGAATCGCATCAACGCGTTTTTTAACGTCGAGGGTGATGACAGTGGTTCGTCATGCACAACAGACATCCTTTTCAATCCTATGAGTCCGTCAGTTAAGCGAGCGGCAGATCACCGGCCCTTCGTGTTGACTTGCTCTACCAGAGACTCACACGCAGGGCTGACGCCCAGCCGCTCGCCGGCAACACAACTATCGATCCTGCGACAATGGCATGATCACATAGGTATAAGAATCCTCAACGCGAAACACGGCCGCGGTATCTGAATCCGTGAGCTGCAAATCCACCAGCGTTTCAGGAGTCAGTACCTTCAGGAAATCGGCAACGTACTTTGGATCGAAAGTAATCTTCACATCGTCATGATCGTACTCGATCGGCAACTCAACCCTGGAATCCCCAATGGCGCTGGCCTGACTGCTCAGGGTCAGCATGGCACTGCCAAACAGAAAATCTACGCCGCGACTTTCTTCGTCGGTAATAATCAATGACTGACGTACTGCCGCGAAAAAAGGAGCCACCGGCAGCGGCACATTCACATTGCCGCTTCGTGGAATCACATCTCGGTAACGCGGGAATCGCCCTTCCACAAGACGACTGTAAACGGTACACGCGCCGGATCGCATCATCACATCATTGTCGTGCACAGCAATGTCGACGAATTCCGCCTGAGGATCGATGGATCGCTCGAGCAGCGACATGGCCTTGGTGGGCACAACGGTTGTCTTTGAAGGAGCCGCAGGGCTGCCGTGTTTTTCGCAGGCTGCCGTCGCCACTGCAAGCCTGCGACTGTCGGTTGCAGCCAGAGTGACTGTGCCTTCGCCAAACTCAAGCAGCAGGCCGCCGAGGGCGTATCGTGTGCTTTCGGTGTCAGTCGCAAACGAAGTGCGGCGAATCATCTGACGAAAAACAGGAGCCGGAACTCTAAAGTAGCTCTCTTCGTTGAATGTTGGCACTGGCGGATATTCGCGAGGATCTTCCGAGGTCAGGCGAAACTTCGCGGAAGCCGCTTTGAGCGTAATGTTCCGCTCGTCGATCATCAAATCCAGACTTTCATCCTGCAACTCTCGCAGAATGGAAGATGTCTTTTGAGTCGGCAGCAACGCGTCGCCAGTCGAACTGGTTGTCACACCGCTCACCTTGAATCGGATCGCCATCTCCTGATCCGTGCCGACCAACTCAACCCCCGAACCAGTGACGGACAGGAAAACATTACGCAGAATGTCTTTTGGCGTGCGAGTGGGCACGGCCGACGCTGCTATGGAAAAAGCCGCCGAAAACAACGCTCGATTACAAGACAGCTGCATTTGAGACCCTGCTCCGGAAATCAAATTGAACAACGCCCGAGACTGCCGCAGTCCTTCCTGCGACCCGCAAAACCGAACTCACGCGGGCTCGGCCAAACGCTTCTCAACAGACCATTTTTGTGAACCCGTGATTCTAACAGATTTCGACCCGTTCCGGTATGCTCAGAGCCCTCTGTTTGCCACCTTCTGCAAAGGTTCAAACCGGCCAAAATCTTAGCGGAAAGGCGAGGAAATTCGCGATTCCCGTGCACCGAATTCCTGTGACCGGGTCAACTTCCCAGTCGGATTTGTGGGGAATGGCCATTACCTCTAGAATCCTGACCACTCCTGACCGAAAGTGCACTCGCATTTCGCCCGCAGCCCTGCGCCGCGTCGATTTGCCACAGTGCGTCTCTCCGGGGTGCAGGTAACTGAGCCGCAGGGCGCTAGCCGCGGGTGTTTTTCAGACTGTTACCCGCAGCTAGCGCTTTGCGGCTCATTAGATCAACGACCCACTCTTGCATTACGCCTGATGGGTTCAAGCACGATCTTAAATCGTGACAAATCCTTGTTTCGCGTTTTCAAGTCCCCCTGTTCTGTCGTTCTAGCCAAAGGTCACACTCGCGATGACTCGTCGCATCTGGAATTTCTCTGCCGGTCCGGCCGTACTGCCCGAAAGCGTCCTCGAAGAAGCTCGCGAAAACCTGCTGTCGCTGGGCAACACTGGCGTCGGCATCTGTGAGCACTCGCATCGAGGCAAGCCATTCATGGCCGTTGCGGCAGAAGCAGAAGCTCTGTGTCGCGAACTCGCTGGCATCCCGGATGACTACGCCGTACTGTTTCTTCAGGGCGGAGCATCGCTGCAGTTTTCGATGGTCCCGATGAACCTTCTTCCCGCCGATCGAGCGGCCGACTATCTCGTCACAGGCATGTGGGCTGAGAAGGCTCTCAAGGAAGCCAAGTCCGTCGGCAAGACTCACGTCGCCTGCACCAGCAAGGACGGCAACTTCAACTACATTCCGGACTCCTGCACCCACAGCGACAATCCAGCGTATGTGCATTTCACGTCGAACAACACAATTTTCGGGACTCAATTCACCAAAGAACCGTCCGGCATTCCGGCATCTTCGTTTCTCGTCTGTGACGCGAGTAGCGATATCTTCAGCCGCCCGATCGACGTTCGCAAGTACGGTTTGATCTACGCCGGTGCTCAGAAGAATCTCGGGCCCAGCGGAGTCACGCTGGTGATCATTCGCAAGGACCTTGTCGAAGCGGGCAACAAGAATCTCGCGACGATGCTGCAGTACAAGACTCACGCTGACAACGAGTCCATGTACAACACTCCGCCGACGTTTGGCATCTACCTGATGATGCTGGTCTTCCGCTGGATCAAGGCCCATGGCGGGCTCGCAGCGATGGAAACTCACAACAAGGCCAAGGCCGCGAAATTGTACGACTTCCTGAAGGTCAGCTCGCTGTTCAAAGCGACAGCTCGCTCAGGCAGTGAATCTCAGATGAATGTGACGTTCGTCACCGGCAGCGAAGACAAAGACAACGCCTTCGTCAAAGCGGCCGAAGCCAGAGGTTTTAGCGGACTCAAGGGACATCGCAGCGTCGGTGGCATGCGAGCCAGCATCTACAACGCGTTTCCACCAGAAGGTGTCGATGCTCTCGTTCAGTTCATGAAGGACTTTGAGGCATCAGCGTGAGCGAAGCCGGCAAAGACGCGTCTGCAAAGAAGAAAGCCGCGGCGGAGGAGCCTGTGTCCGACAGGTCCTCGGCTGATATCGGCATCGTATGCACTCACAAGGGCGAGCTCAAGGCGTTTCTGAAGCGAGTC